>NZ_VOYD01000016.1:0-70072 GCF_013420435.1 Acinetobacter sp. YH01008 | reverse complement strand
AAGTTGGGTGTATTTCTTCATTGTGTGCTTTCCAATTGCGAGTTGAAAAAGTCCAATGATTCTACGAATACACCTAACTTTTTCAACTAACTACAAATGTGTCGCACTTGAGATTTGAATCTGCGAAATGAATAAAGCCCGTATACGACGGGCTCTATTTGATGATCAATGCGATTAAACGTATTAAGCGGTTTTCATTGAACCGGTTTCTTCAAATTGGGCATGCCAAGACAAAGCTTCATTCAATAAATGCGGTGTCTGACCACCACGCGCACAGGCACGCTCAAAATAATGATTTAAACTTTCGCGGTAATCTGGATGAGCACAGATATCGATAATCTTGCGGGCACGTTCACGCGGTGCCAAACCACGCAGATCTGCTAAACCTTGCTCAGTCACCAGAATATCAACGTCATGATCGGTATGGTCGGTATGGCTGACTAGGGGAACGACTGAAGAAATCGCACCACCTTTGGCATAGGATTTGGTCACAAAGATGGCAATATGCGCATGACGGGTAAAATCTCCCGAGCCTCCAATACCGTTCATCATCTTGGTTCCAGTAACATGGGTTGAATTCACATTTCCGTAAATATCAAACTCAAGTGCTGTATTAATCGCAATAATCCCGAGACGGCGAATCAGTTCAGGATTATTGGAAAGTTCCTGTGGACGCAAGACAATTTTATCTTTGTATCGATCAAAATTGTTCATCACTCGTGCGGCACAGTCATCGGTCAGGGTCATGGAGCAACCTGAAGCAAAGGTCATCTTGCCTGAATCGATAAGCTGGAAAGTGCAATCCTGCAAGACTTCAGAATACATTTCCAGATTATTGAAATTGGAATGTTCGAAGCCGGCAAAGACCGCATTGGCCACGGAGCCCACACCGGATTGCAGCGGCCCCAGATTTTCAGGTAACCGCCCTGCTGCCACTTCCTGTTCAAAGAAATGAATCAGGTGACTGGCAATCGCCAGCGTTTCTTGATCCGGTTCGTCCATGCCAAAGGAAGTGTCTGGAATCTCATTGATGACAATCGCAGAAATTTTTTCAGGTGCAACATGAATCCCGATTGTTCCAATTTTGTCACTGGCTTGAGTCAGAGGAATTGGCTCGCGGTTTGGGCGCGCTTGAGGTACATAGATATCGTGAACACCTTCTAGTACGGGATTAATCGTCATATCAATTTCAATAATGACCCGATCTGCCATTTCGATGAAATTTGCAGAATTTCCGCAAGAGCCTGTCGGAATAATCTGACCGTCTTCAGTAATCGCAGTTGCAGCAATTACAGCCACATTAATCGCTGGCAAGTTTTTATGACGGATATTATCGGCCAGTTCAGAGAGATGCTGATCGACATACATCACTTCACCGGCATTAATCGCTTTACGTAAAGAAGGATCTGCCTGATAAGGATAACGGCGGGTTATGACATGTGCTTCATTGAGTTTTCCATCAATCCGGTTCCCCAGACTTGCACCTGTCGCCAAGGTAATATGAATTGGATACTTCTGTGCATATTCAGCCAAGGCCAAAGGCACAGTTTTCGCTTCACCTGCCCCCCCAAAACCACTTAAACCAACTACATCGCCATCTTGAATCAGTTGTAGTGCTTTTTCGACAGATACGACTTTATCTTGTAATGGGAGCAAACGAATGCGCTCTAAACCGTTCATAAAAAATCTCAAAAATATAAAATAAAGAGGCATCTGCTCCTGATGAACCAAGAGCATTAGCGTCTAAATCAATCAATAATTAATTTTGCTAATTCGAGCATTGAATTTTGGCTGGACTTAAACCAGTTCCACTGCAATCGCAGTTGCTTCACCGCCACCGATACACAGTGCGGCAATACCTTTCTTGCCACCAGTACGTTTTAAGGCATGAATCAAGGTCACAATAATACGGGAACCAGAAGACCCCAGTGGATGACCGAGCGCACATGCGCCACCGTTGATGTTGACTTTTGCAGTATCCAGTTTAAAGCCATCAATGGCTAGCATCGTCACCATGGCAAAAGCCTCATTAATTTCCCAGAGGTCCACATCAGCGGCATCCCAACCGGTTTTTTTCAGGACTTTTTCAATCGCACCGACAGGTGCAATGGTGAATTCCGAAGGATGCTGCGAATGGCTGGCATAGGCCAAAATATTAGCCAGCGGTTTTAAGTTACGCTGTGCAGCAATTTCACTAGAGGTGACCACCAGTGCTGAAGCACCGTCTGAAATTGAACTGGCATTTGCTGCGGTAATGGTTCCGTCTTTTTTGAAGGCTGGACGCAAGCTTGAAATTTTGTCCGCTTTGGCATTTAAAGGCTGTTCATCCTGCTCAACCACCACATCGCCTTTACGGTTACTGACAGTGACTGCTACGATTTCATCTTTAAAGAAGCCTTGCTGAACAGCCGTCACCGCTTTGTTTAATGAGCCAATGGCATAATCGTCCTGCTGTTCGCGGGTATAGCCTTTTTTATCTGCCATTTCCTGTGCCAGAATTCCCATCGACAGACCTGTTTCTGCATCTTCCAGCCCTTCCTGGAACATGTGATCCGTGACTTTGCCATGTCCCATACGGAAACCGGCACGTGCCTTGTCCATCAAATATGGCGCATTAGACATAGATTCCATGCCACCTGCGACCACAATTTCAGCCGAACCCGCTTTGATTGCATCTGCTGCCTGCATCACCGCTTTCATGCCTGAGCCACAGATTTTATTGATCGTGGTGGCACCTGTTGAATCCGGTAAGCCGGCTTGACGCATGGCCTGACGTGCCGGGCCCTGTTTTAAACCCGCCGGCAGTACACAGCCCATAATGACTTCATCAATATCGTTTGCAGTTAAACCTGCACGAGCTACAGCTTCCTTGATCGCCACAGCACCCAAATCAGGCGCCGTACAGCTTGAAAGTGAGCCTTGAAAACCACCCATTGCGGTACGTACAGCTTCTACAATTACAATCATTCTAATCTCATCCTTTTTCATCATTGTTATTTAACACCGCACAGCAGAAGCTCTGCAGTGTTTGTCCTTCGCAATACTTGCCGGTTTAAGCCTGTGCAGTGAAATAGTCTTCAGGTAATTGCATGACCAGTTCTGCACCTGCCTGAATACGTTGAATTCGGGCACTCAAATCCGGGAGAACTTTGGCGACATAATAATTCGCCAGTACCAATTTGTTCTGGAAATAGCTATCGTCTTTCGTTGCTGCAGCTTTGCTGATACGCGCATACATATACACAAAACTGAGCAGACCCACCGCATGCAGATAATCGACCGCAATCGAGTTAGCAAAGTCCGGATTCAGTTGAGACTGCTCGACGATAAAGCTGGTGATGTCTTCCAGTTGCTGACAGGTCTCTAATGTCGCCGTTTTAATCGTCAATGAATCATCCAGACCTTGGGCGAACTCGCGGATTTCAGCGATATACTCTGCAATATAAGCACCTTTACATTTGGTGGTTTTACGGCCAATCAGGTCAATTGCCTGCACACCATTGGTGCCTTCATAAATTTGTGAAATGCGCAGATCGCGAATACATTGTTCCATACCCCATTCACGGATATAACCATGACCACCGAAGCACATTTGCGCTTCCAGTGCAGAATCTAATGCTTTATCAGTTAGATATGCTTTGGCAATTGGGGTTAACAGAGCCACACGGTCGGTCGCTTTACGCACCGCTTCAGCATCGGTCGAATATTTGGTGATATCCAGCTGCTGACCGACATAGACAGCAAATGCACGAGATGCTTCATTGTTGGCGCGCACATTCAGCAACATCCGGCGCACATCACCATGTACCAGAATCGAATCGGCTGGTTTTTCCGGTGATTTCGCACCGGTCGAGGCGCGTCCCTGTAAACGGTCTGTCGCATATTGTGCCGCATTCTGATAAGCAAATTCTGCCGCGCCAATGCCCTGAATTCCCATCGACAGACGTTCGTAGTTCATCATCACGAACATGCCGGCCAGTCCTTCATTTTCGTTACCGACCATATAAGCTTTGGCACCATCAAAGTTCATGACGCAGGTCGCTGAGCCTTTAATTCCCATCTTATGTTCGATTGAACCCGCAGATACTGCATTACGTTCACCGAGTGAACCATCTGCATTCACCAGAAATTTCGGCACAATAAACAGGGAAATGCCACGTGAACCGGCGGGTGCATTTGGTGTTTTTGCCAACACCAGATGAATGATATTTTCACTCAGGTCATGTTCACCGCTGGTAATAAAGATTTTGGTACCGCTGATGTTATAGCTGCCATCTTCATTGGGTTCAGCCTTGGTTTTGATTATGCCAAGATCAGTACCTGAATGTGGCTCAGTCAGACACATGGTGCCCGACCATTCGCCTGTATAGAATTTTGGTAAATAAGTTTCTTTCTGTTCTTGTGAAGCGCGATCATTGATCGCCATGCCTGCACCTACGGTTAACAGCGGGTAAAGCATAAATGATGGATTAGTACTCCAGATCATTTCATCGGCCAGCACGGTCAGCATTTTTGGCATATTCTGCCCGCCCCATTCTTCACTGGCACCTAAACCTACCCAGCCACCTTCAGCAAACTGCTTAAAGGCATCTTTAAAGCCTGTAGGTGTGGTCACTTCACCATGTTTAAACTGAGCACCACCTTCTTCATCCGCAGGACGATTCAGGTCAAGAATGACATTCTTGGAAAATTTGGCCATCTCTTCCAGAATTGCATTTGCAGTTGCCATATCTAAATGTGCAAGATTTTCATTACCTTGCCAAAATTGTTCAGCTTGAAACACATCATTTAAAATAAATTCCATGTCTTTTAGCGGCGCATTATAAATAGGCATTCTTACATTCCTTAACTGGTGATACTCAATTCTGTTGCTGAGCGTTTTATAATCATTGATTAATGAAAATCTTTTTTATGATTTTACTTCAATCAATGCATATCAATCGAAAATCATCATCTCGAATTAATCCAGCAGTAAATCTCATTCAACTAAATAAGCGACATAAAATTTAAAAACCCAAGCTTTATGTCACCGTTATTTACTGAACCAAGCAGGCTTAAAATGATTCTTTATTCACCACTATAATCCTTTGCCAGGACGGTCTTAAACCGAATAATGATTTCACTTGATGTGCTGAAACAATAAAATAATTATGCTGAAAATGGAATTTTATTTAGCAAAGTTGATCTCTAGGGTTCAGTTTTCTTGACAATATTTCCAGACTGACACCATATATATTTTTCATTGTCAGCAGTTGCTGCATAAATATACAAAATTAGATAAATATCACGACCTTAGTTTTATAGCTATCTTGGGTAAAATTGAATATTCTTGAAAGGTTCTTTTTCGAAAAATATGGACCAAGAAGATGACGACTGTAAGACAGCAGAACTTCCTTCTTCGTAAAGAGAAGATCCTGAGCATGGCTGAAAGCCTGCTACTGGACAATAATCAGGACATTACCCTGAGTGAACTTGCCAGTGAACTGGACATCGCGAAAGGAACGATCTACAAGCATTTCAAAAGCAAGAACCAGTTATATTTAGAACTAATTATTCTGAATGAAAAAAGAATCTTGGAAATATCAAAAAAATATAATAACGATATTAAAAATTATGTTTCGCAATATATGCTCTATCACATGCTCAATTCAAACCGCACCATCCTGCTTCATGTGATTGAAGAGCGTTTAACCAATAATGAAAAAAACCTGAAAGATTTATTTCAGGAGCTTTATCGGATTCGCGAAGAACGGATTATCCGGATTAAAGACATGACCCATGATTATCTGGTGGCTTTAGAAAGTGCCATGTCGATTCGGGATTATTTGTCTTATATCTGGACCGTGACTTATGGAGCTTCACTATTATTAAATTCAACCAATTATCAAAAAGCGATTGGTTCGCGTGAACGTCTGATTAAACTGTATATTAATCAGGCGCTGATGACCCCGGATAAAATCTCGTCAGTCTAAGCCCTATAATAAAAAATGCCGGATTGAATCCGGCATTTTATTTCAATTGAATGACTTAACAAATATCAAGCAGCAATTGGCGGAAATCCGTCTTCGGTTAAAGCCGCGACAATCTCGGACTCAGTGACTGTCGATTCAACTTCGACCAGCTTAGTCGCCACATCTATATGAACGGTGGCATTTTCATCCAGATCTTTAATCGTAGCAGTCACACTGCGTGCACAGCCACCACAGGTCATATTTTCAATACGGAATTTCATATTTAGCTCCATAGGATCGCTTTAAAAATTAATGTGATTGGGCAGATTATATTTAACCTGAGCTGCAGATCAGCTCAGTGCTGCTCAGGGACGACACCCTGTTCAATCTGTTTTAAAATCTGGCAATCGGACTGTTCATTGCCGGCACACTGCTCCACCGATTGCTGTAATATCACCAGCATATGCTGCATATCGGCAATTTTCTGTTGTAAAAACTGGATATGTTTTTCGGCCAGCTGTTTCACCTCGCTACTCTGACGTGAGCTGTTCAGCCACAGGCCGAGTAATTCTTTCATCTGCTCTGAAGAAAAGCCGAGTTCGCGTGCATGTTGAATAAAACTTAAGGTTTTAATGTCCGCATCAGTATAAACCCGATAACCTGCATCGCTTCGTTTCGCAGCAGGCAACAACCCGATGTCTTCATAATAACGAATCATTTTTGCAGAGATGCCGGAACGTTTTGCCGCCTGACCAATATTCATCCTGCTTGCTCCTTGAACTGTACCGCTTTGTAGGCTTTTAATCTCAAAGCATTAGTGACAACAAACACGGAAGACAATGCCATCGCACCTGCGGCAAACATCGGCGATAACAAGATGCCCCAGAATGGATAGAGCACCCCGGCAGCGATCGGGATTAAAGCAATATTATAGACAAAGGCCCAGAACAGGTTCTGCCGGATATTGCGCATGGTGGCCTGACTCAGACCAATTCCGGTGGCCACATGCTGTAAATTACCTGACATCAACACCACATCGGCTGCCTCAATCGCGACATCGGTGCCTGTACCAATCGCCATGCCAACATCAGCCTGTGCCAGTGCCGGGGCATCATTGATTCCGTCTCCGACAAAAGTGAGTACGCCATATTGCTGCTGGAGTTGACGTACCGCATCCACTTTCTCATGCGGTAAAACTTCCGCAATTACCTGATCAATTTTCAGCTGTTTGGCAATGGCCTGCGCGGTATGCTGATTGTCACCGGTGATCATCGCCACTTTCAGACCCTGCTCATGCAAGGCCTGAATCGCACTATAGGTAGTTGCTTTAATCGGATCCGCGACGGCAATAATAGCCGCCAGCTTTTGATTGATCGCCACATATAAGGGACTACGGCCCTGATCACCGAGTTTTTGTGCAGTAGACCGAAACAGATCGACATTTAGACCCAAGTCCTGCATCAGACGTTCAGCCCCAATATGCAGCTGCTGACCAGCTACCTGTGCCTTGACCCCTGCGCCGGTGATCGAATCAAAATCTGTGACTTCACTCAGTTCCAGTTGTTGCTCATGAGCTGCCTGAACAATGGCATGGGCAATCGGATGTTCTGACTTGGCTTCAACCGAAGCCACCAGTTGCAATACAGTCTGCTGATTAAAATCTGCTGTGACTTCAAAGTCCGTCAGCAACGGTTTTCCTTCAGTCAAGGTTCCGGTTTTATCAAGTGCGACGACTTGGGTTTGCTGCAATAACTGTAAAGCTTCACCCTTACGAAACAGCACGCCCAGTTCAGCGGCACGCCCAGTTCCGACCATAATTGAGGTCGGCGTTGCCAGCCCCATCGCACACGGACAGGCAATAATCAGCACCGCCACGGCGTTGACCAATGCATAGGTCAGATTGGGTTCAGGCCCAAACAGGAACCAGACCATGAAGGTCAAGGCCGCCAGTGCCATGACGGCAGGTACAAACCATAAAGTCACTTTATCCACCACCGCCTGAATCGGTAGTTTCGAGCCTTGTGCCTGTTCCACCATCTCAATAATCTGCGCCAGTACAGAATCCTGTCCGACCGCAGTGGCCCTGATTTGCAAGGTTCCATTCTGGTTCACTGTACCACCCACCACCTGATCCCCGGCCTGTTTGGCCACGGGTAAAGGCTCACCACTCATCATTGCTTCATCGATATAACTTTGCCCGGCAACCACTTCACCATCGACGGCGACTTTTTCACCCGGGCGGATTTCAATCAGCATGCCCTGTTGTACATCGGCAATCGCCAGATCAACCCAGTTGCCATGCTGTTGTACCCGTGCGGTTTTCGGTTGCAAGCCGACCAGATACTGAATCGCTTCTGAGGTTTTACCTTTGGCTTTGGCTTCCAGATACCGCCCCAGTAAAATCAGCGCAACAATGACAGCTGCCGCTTCAAAATATACATGGACGGTGGACTGGGGTAACAGCTGCGGAAAAAAGGTCGCAATGCAGGAAAATCCATAAGCTGCGATTGTTCCGACTGCGACCAGAGAATTCATATCCGGCGCCAAACGCAATAAAGCCGGAATACCATGCTGATAAAAACGCCGTCCCGGAATAATCAGCACCAAACTGGTCAGCACAAACTGCAGATACCAGCTGTTCTGGGTTCCCAACGTCTGCGCAATAAAATGATGAAAAGCCGGGATCAGATGTGAACCCATTTCTAGAATAAATACAGGGACTGCCAGAATAAGAGCAAGCCAAAGATCCCGTTTCAGTTGCGCGGTTTCAGTGGCTTTCTTTTCCTGAAAAGCCACATGGCGATCTGCCGAGAGATGTGTATTGGTTTTTTCTGTGGCTTTAAAACCGGCTTTTTCTACAGCAGCAATCAAAGCTGGGATGTGCTGACGGGATGCCTGAATCGAAGCAGTTTCAGTCGCCAGATTGACTTGTGCTGTACTGACGCCGTCTACTTTTAATAAAGCTTTTTCAACACGCGCGACGCAGGAGGCGCAGGTCATGCCTTCAATCGCCAGTTCAATCCGGTCAGCCTGAAGATCAAAACCGGCTTTTTGCACCGCCTGAGTCAACTTGGACAATGGCACAGAATTGATTAGACTCACATGCGCCTTTTCAGTGGCCAGATTCACGTGTGCATCCAGTACACCTTCTACTTTTTTTAGGGCTTTTTCTACGCGAGCCACACAAGATGCACAGGTCATGCCTTCAATATTCAAAGCAAACTGTTGCGTCGGTACATCAAAGCCAGTTTTTTCAATTGCTTGAACTAGCACAGCGGCAGCAATCGGCTGCTGGCTTTTAATAAAAGCTTTTTCAGTCGACAGGTTGACAGATGCCTCAACCACGCCCTCAATTTTTTTCAAGGCTTTTTCCACCCGAGCCACGCAGGATGCACAGGTCATACCGCCAATCTGCACCTGCTGTTCATATAACCGGATGCTGTCTTGTTCTGCCATGCCCATCTCCATGCATCAACTTGCTGCCGATGCTATAGCTTAAACATTCCCAGCATGGCAAGGTCAAGTCTTTCATTTAAATATTTTAGGAAAGATAAAGCGGTATTGCGATTGGATGCTCATCCAAGAACCAAATAAAAGCCCGAAGATGACTTCGGGCTTTTATAGCAGTGTTTAAAATATTGAATGCATCAATTTTATTCGGCAGAAATATCTTCAAACAGAACCGAAGACAGGTAGCGTTCACCGCCATCTGGCAAAATCACCACAATATTTTTACCGGCATTTTCAGGGCGTGCAGCCAGTTGTGCCGCTGCCGCCATGGCCGCACCACTTGAAATGCCGACCAAAATACCTTCCTGAGCTGCAGTTTTGCGTGCCCACTCGATTGCCTCTGCGCTATTAATGGCAATCACTTCATCGACCAGATCTAAATCCAAGTTGCCCGGAATAAAGTTGGCTCCGATACCTTGAATTTTGTGTGGTCCCGGTGTCAGCGTTTCGCCGCGTTTGGCCTGACCAATAATTGCAGATTCAGCAGGTTCCACCGCCACCGAATATAGAGGCTTATTTTTAACTTTCTCAAAGTAACGCGAAATACCGGTAATGGTTCCGCCTGTTCCGACACCTGCGACCAGAATATCGACGTTACCCGCCGTAGCTTCCCAGATTTCTGGGCCGGTGGTTTCTTCATGAATTTTAGGATTGGCTGGGTTTTCAAACTGTTGTGGCAGGAAATACTGCTCCGGGTTCTCATTCAACAGACTCTCGGCTGCTTCAATCGCCCCTTTCATGCCTTTGGCCGGATCGGTCAAGACCAGATTGGCTCCTAAAGCTTTGACTACTTTACGGCGTTCAATACTCATGCTTGAAGGCATGGTGAGCGTCAGTTCATAACCTTTAGCGGCTGCCACAAAGGCCAATGCAATGCCGGTATTGCCACTGGTGGGTTCAACGATGTGCATACCGGGTTTGAGTTTTCCAGATTTTTCTGCATCGTTAATTAATGCTGCACCAATACGACATTTGACTGAAAAGGCCGGATTACGGCTTTCAATTTTAGCAAGTACAGTTACCGGAGCTGAAATTACACGATTAATACGAACTAGCGGTGTATTTCCAATTGCGTCTGCATTATTACTATAAACCGCTATCCCTAAATTATTTGGTGTTGGAAAAGCTGAATCTGTACTCATGATGATATCCCTGATGTTATTGGTTCAAGTCATTTAAACATCATACAAGCATTTTTTTCGTTTGTAGATGTTTGATGGAATTTGCACTTGATCGCAGTAATTTAAACCAAAATATTTTTTAAATAATTCGATGATTTTATATTATTTATCAACGTTTAAAATATAACTTTAACTAATGTTTAACCTGATTAAAACCCGATAATATTTAAATATTATATCAATGTATTAATCATCGAGCCCCTTATAATGTGCGGGCTGTAATTTTATAATGGACATATGAGATGAAAACCGATTTTGAAATCACGACTATGCGCGATTCAGCAGAACAGGTCGTCGGCATTTTAAAATCTCTGGCCAATACTGACCGTCTCCTTATTTTATGCCATCTCTCTCAAGCGGAACTGAATGTTTCACAAATTGAAGATATTACCGACATTAAACAACCGACGCTTTCCCAGCAACTGATGATGCTGCGCAAAAGTGATGTAGTGAATACCCGTCGGGATGGTAAACAGATCTATTATTCAATTAAAGATCAAAATTTGATTGTGGTATTGACTACGCTTTATCAGCTGTATTGTGCGAATCAAATTAAATAGTTTATTTTTAAACACTATTTAACGCCAAAACACACTTCTCTACCCCATTGATCTGGCAGAAATAACGACTTTGTAGAAAATCGCTATAGCTGCTTCAAGAAAATGGAGGCCAGACCTAGCTGATTTATTTTAAAAACATAAATCATCACAAATTCGACCCCTTAAGATTTCTTAGCAGAATTTGTGCATAATATATCTATATTTGTGATTTAGACCTTTTTATGCCAAATTCCAAGTCTAAACTTCTGCATAGACTGCCTGCCTGGGCATGGTTAAGCGACTATACGCCGGTCAAATTTAAATCCGATGTGCTGGCCGCACTGATTGTCGTGGCGATGCTGGTTCCTCAGGGGATGGCTTATGCCATGCTGGCCGGTTTACCGCCGATCATGGGCTTATATGCCAGCATCCTGCCAATGATCATTTATGCGTTGCTCGGTGGCAGTTCGACTTTATCGATTGGCCCGGTGGCGATCATTTCAATGATGACTTTTGCCACGCTCAATCCACTGTTTGAAGTCGGCTCATCGGTCTATATCGAAGCTGCGACCTTATTAGCACTCATGGTCGGTATTATTTCCCTGCTCTTGGGATTATTCCGTTTCGGTTTCTTAATTCAGCTGATCAGTCATCCAGTCATTCAGAGCTTTATTATTGCCTCGGCATTATTAATTGCTTTAGGACAATTGAAGTTCTTGGTCGACCTACCCTTAAAAGCCAATAACATTCCAGAATTTACAACAAGTCTTCTGGAGTATCTGCCGCTCCTGCATTTACCAAGCCTGTTATTTGGCCTGTTGTCGATGGCTTTACTGATCTATCTGCCCAAGTTGCTAAAATCTCAGGCAGTACAAAGCCGGATCGGCTCTACAGATTTTCTGGTACGGGCTGTGCCTCTCATTCTGGTATGTCTCGGGATTGCAGCGATTGTATTTCTGAATTTAAAGGGGCAAGGCATTAAAACAGTGGGTGCAATCCCGTCCGGTTTTCCGCCCTTGTCTTTTCCGCACTGGAACTGGGAACTGGTCATGACCTTGTTACCGGGTGCCAGCATGATCGCCATGATCAGCTTTGTGGAATCACTGTCAATTGCTCAAGCCACAGCCTTGCAACAACGCAGTCATTTAAACAGTAATCAGGAATTGATTGCCTTGGGGATTGCCAATATCAGTGCAGGCGTCAGTTCAGCCTTTCCGGTTACTGGCAGTCTGTCGCGTACCGTGGTCAATGCAGATGCCGGTGCCAAATCCCCCATGGCAGGAGTTTTGTCCTCCATTCTGATTATTTTCGTCAGCCTGTTCTTTACCGGATTTTTTGAAGATCTGCCCCTGACCATTCTGGCCGCCACGATTATTGTTTCCATCTGGAAACTGGTCGATTTTCGGCCTTTCTTTGATGCCTGGCGTTATTCTAAAGCCGATGGTATTGCCATGTGGATTACCTTTCTGGGTGTGGTGCTGATTGATATTTCCACTGGCCTGATTATTGGGATCATATCGACGTTTATCCTGATGTTATGGCGAATCAGTCGTCCGCATATTGCAGTGCTCGGACTGGTCGAAGGTACACAGCATTTTCGTAATATTCAGCGTCATCAAGTCAGTACCTCCGATCGGGTGCTGTCACTGCGGATTGATGAAAATCTGACTTTTCTGAATGCCAATAGCTTCAAAGGTTATCTGATCAATCAGATGAGCCTGAATGACAAGTTGCAACATGTGATTTTAAATTGCTCCAGTATCAGTGCCATTGATTTAAGCGCTTTGGAAATGCTGGAGGATTTAAATGCGGAATTGGCCAAACTGAACATTCGACTGCATTTTGCCGAAGTGAAAGGCCCGGTGATGGACAAGCTACAAGCCTCGAAGCTGATGATTCATCTGAGTGGCCACATTTATCTGACTCATTTTCAGGCAATTCGGGACTTGGCTCCAGAAATCTTTGAGCAGCATAAAGACTATACGATTTAGGACAGCAGATCGTTAAACTTATGGCCGGAGATTCAAACCGGTCATGACGCCAAACTTTTTTAAATTTTCAAATATAATTTGAATTTATCGATTTAACTTTGATATTTATTTCATGAATATAACTTTAAAAGAGATGATTTATTCAGCATCTTTAGATTATTTTTTCAAATAAAAGTATTCTTTTATATTGATTAATTTTAGAATAAATCAATTATATCAATAACTTGTTTTTTATATAAAAATATATTTCAAGCCTTGTTTAAATTAAGTATAAAATAGCGCAACTTTTTCCCAAATTTAGCCCTCGTAATTTTCACAAGGCAATCTTATGTTTTCTGCCCTTATGCGTATGAGCCTAGTCTCTCGAATCATCATCGCCATTATTTTAGGTGTAGGTGTGGCTGTGGTATTTCCCGAAGCTACTCCCTCATTAAGCCTATTGGGCGACCTGTTTATTAAAGCCTTGAAATCTGTTGCACCGATTCTGGTTTTCATTTTAGTTTTAGCTTCTATCGCAAATTTTAAAGTGGGGCAATCCAACACCGCCATTAAACCGATTATGATGATGTATGCGGTAGGTATGTTCCTTGCTGCACTCAGTGCTGTCGTTTCGAGTATGTTATTTCCAAGTACGCTGTTTCTGGATATTGCTGCACAAGCGGACTTACAGCCACCTGGCAGTCTGGTAGAAATCCTGAAGAATCTGCTGCTTAGCTTTGTCGCCAACCCGGTCGTTGCTATTGCTGAAGCAAATTTCATTGGCGTTCTGGCCTGGTCTGTGGCATTGGGCATCGCCTTCCGTCATGCATCGGATACCACCAAGACCCTTTTGAATGATGCCGCCTTTGCGGTTAATTATGTGATTCGTTTAGTGATCAGTTTTGCACCTGTGGGTATTTTTGGTCTGGTTGCAGTGACTTTTGCTGAATCCGGTCTGGATACGCTGACCAGTTATGCACATTTACTTGCGGTACTATTAGGTACGATGGCTTTTGTTGCACTGGTAATTAACCCAATGTTGGTGGCTTTAGTGACGCGTCACAACCCCTATCCACTCGTCTTTACCTGCTTGCGTGAAAGTGGCATTACCGCCTTCTTTACCCGTAGTTCGGCAGCCAACATTCCCGTCAATCTGGATCTGGCAAAACGTCTAGGCGTCAAAGAATCAACCGCAAGTATCGCGATTCCTCTCGGTGCTGCGATCAATATGGCTGGGGCATCGGTCACCATTACCGTATTGTCACTGGCAACGGTAAATACCTTGGGCATTAGCGTAGATTTCACCACCATGCTAATTCTTTCCGTAGTAGCAACCATCTCGGCCTGTGGTGCTTCAGGTGTGGCCGGTGGTTCATTATTGTTGATTCCTTTGGCCTGTGGTCTGTTTGGTATTTCTTCGGATATCGCTATGCAAGTGGTCGCGATTGGTATGGTAATCAGTGTATTGCAGGATTCTACTGAAACTGCTTTAAACTCGTCTACGGATGTTTTATTTACCACAGCAGTAGACCGCGCATCAAATTGATTTTATATTGAATAATCAAAATTTTTTGCCAATGATGTTGTTATGCCATTACAGCGTTTACCTACCTGGATACAATTAGGGGCGTTCTTTCTTGCGGTGAATGCCGGCATGATTAACGTCCTGGGTCTGGTGACGGTATTACACCAGTCTGTTTCACATATGACCGGTAATGTCAGTATGCTGGCCATGGCGCTGCTGGACTGGCAGCCAGACATGATGCTATATCTGCTTCTGGTCACACTCTGCTATGTCATTGGTTCTCTGTATAGCGGGCTGATTCTAGGAAATAGTCACTTTCGCTTGGGACGACTTTATGGTTACCCTTTAAGCCTGGTGGCTTTTTTTATTCTGATCTGCTGGTTATTATTGCCCTATTTCCCGCGTTATGCCCTGTTATGGGCCTGTGTCGCGATGGGTCTGCAGAATGCCATGGTCAGCCATTATAAAGGTGCCATTATTCGCACCACGCATTTATCTGGTGTACTGACCGACCTTGGCTTGGCCATGGGTTACCGTTTACGCGGCTTAGATGTAGAACCACGCCGAGTCGTTTTACATTTACTTATTTTGCTCGGTTTTTTAAGCGGTGGTATTCTTGCCAGCTGGCTTTATCCTTATTTAAAATTAAATGCATTCCTGATCCCGGCAGGGCTGAGCCTGATGCTCAGTCTGATTTACTGGGTGATTTATTTACGTTATCGACATCAACACGATTAATTTCTGGACATTCTCATGGTTAAAAATGCATTGCAGGCACAATTGTTAAAGGCAGGTTTGGTCGATAATAAAAAAGCCAAAAAACTGTCTAAACAGGCTGTGCATGAAAAACGCACCGGTGATAGCACCGAGGCTGAAATCAAGGCGAAAATTGAGCAAGACAAGCAGCAGAAACTGGCCAAAGACCAAGCCATCGAGTTAGAGAAAAAAGCGGCCTTACAGGAAAAAGAACTGAAAGCCGCGATCATCCAGATGATTAACCAGCACAAAATCCGCGATACGGATGGTGATGCGGTGTATCAGTTTATTGATGACAGCAAGATCAAGAAGGTTTACCTGAACCAGCAGATCTATAATGCACTGGTGGCAGGCAGTCTGGTGATTGCACGTGAAAATGACAGTTATGTGTTCTTGCCTAAGGCTTTGGGAGATCGTATTAATGCCAAGATGCAAGGCTTTATCATTGTGAATAATTCAGAGAAAAATGAACAAATTACCGATGAAGAAGATCCGTATGCAGCCTATGTCATTCCGGATGACCTGATGTGGTAAGTTATTATTAGTATTTGATATCATACTAAACCGGCTTAGGCCGGTTTTTTTATATCAGATCACAGTCTAAAAGCTATTTCAGGTAAACACTTTCCAAAGATATGTATTAAAAGTTTAATTAAAATTAAAAAACTCAGCTTAAAGCTATAAACTCTTTCACAATTTTAACAGTGTGAGAAAAGATAAGTTGGAACAGTTTAAGCTTGTCCAGAATATACAAGTGTGGGCAGATCAATATCCCTGGCTAGAAATGCTCTCTTCATTGAGCATTGTGATTTTACTGGCAATTATTGCAAATTTATTTGCCAAACAAGTCGTTGTTCGCGGAATTCGTAAACTGATTTCCAAAATGCCTTTTGCACATAATGAAATCATTGCTGAGCATAGCGTGATCCGCCGTATTGCCAATATTGTGCCGGCCATTGTGATTATGAATGGAATTACCACCGTTCCGCATTTATCAGACAAGGTCGAGACCTTTATCCAGATGGGTGCGCAGGCCTTTATCTTCCTGACCATTGCCCTGGCGATTGGCGAATTGCTGAATATTTTTAACCTGATTTATCAGCGCAATCCGAAATCGCGTAACAAGCCGATTAAAGGCTATTTGCAACTGGTCAAGCTGATCATCTTCATCGTTTGTGGTTTGATGATTCTGGGGACTTTCCTCAAGAAAGATGTCTTTACCTTGCTGGCCGGTTTTGGTGCCATGGCTGCGGTACTGATGCTGGTGTTCCAAAATACCATCCTATCGCTGGTGGCTTCGGTACAGATTTCCTCTTATGACATGGTGCGTATTGGTGACTGGATTGAAATGCCATCTTTAAATGCGGACGGCGATGTCATTGATATGTCATTACACACCATTACCGTGCAGAACTTTGATAAAACAGTCACCACCATTCCGACCAATAAACTGGTGACGGATACCTTTAAAAACTGGCGTGGCATGCAGGAAGCCGGTGCGCGCCGGATTAAACGTTCCATTCATGTCGATCAGAGCAGCGTGCATTTCATGTCAGCTGAGGAACAGAACAAGCTGAAAGAATTTATTCTGCTGGATCAATATCTAAATACCAAAACTGAAGAACTGCAGCAATTTAACTTGCAGCTCAGCCATCATTCGCAATATAACCAGCGCCGTCTGACCAATCTGGGGACTTTCCGTGCCTATGTGGAGTTTTATCTGCAACAGCATCCGGGAATTAGTAAAAATCACTCGCTGATGGTTCGTCAGTTACAACCGACCAGTGAAGGTTTGCCTCTGGAAATTTATGCATTTACTAATACCACGGTCTGGGTCGAGTATGAAAATATCCAGTCGGATATTCTGGATCACCTGTTGGCGATTATTCCTGAATTTGGCCTAAAAGTGTATCAGGCACCTTCAGGTTTCGACCTCAAGGAATCTTTTAGCGTTTCCTGAAAAGCTGCGACAATCTTCAAATAAAATAAAAGCCTGAAACTGGCTACAGTTTCAGGCTTTTTAATTGGTCTAATTAAATAAAAATATAAAAAACGACAACTTAAACAAATATTAGATTGGATATTGAGATGCTCAGGCTGAGATTACAGACGCTTGCGGCTGCATCAGTTCTTGTAGCATTTTATAAAAATCATGTTCTGAGTCAAACTGCTCTTCACAGATCCTTTCGCCGTTTAGTAATAAATGATGATAGCTTTGATGCTCATAAATCACCGTGTTCAGAAACTGTGCACCGGGCATATGCTTGAGCAGGTGCTGTGTCTGTTTCATTTCTGCAAGTTGCTGCTGTTCAGGAATCTTATTCAATACCGTATAAATTTTTAATTGAGTATTATATTGTGCGATCCCAATCGCCAATTGCACCAGTTCGGTTTCAAGTTGAATATCTTCTGGATTGATGGAACTGGGAATAATCAGCTTATCTGCATGTTTCAGGACTGAACGCAAGGCAGATGTATCCTGCCCGTCAATATCAACAATAATATAGGCGAACTGCTGTTTCAGTAGTTCCAGACGATGATCCAGACTACGACTATCTTGTTTTAAGATATCCAGATGCTCGAAAGAAAATTGTTTATTTTTCAGATTTGCCCATTCATAACCATACGGTTCCAGATTGGCATCAATTAGCAAGGTCGCGCCTTGCCTACGTAATAACTCATTGATATACATCGCAATCGTGGTTTTTCCTGAGCCTCGTTTACGGCTGGCCACTACCCAAATACTCATCTTTAAGCTCTCTCGTTTTTGATTCTTTTTATGAGGAAAAATGGTTTAAACTTTAATATAATTATGGATTTAGAATTACGTATCTGGCATGAAAAGTAAAGTCTGATTTGGATAATAATTTTGTGGCTATTTCATCTAATCCTAGGCTTAAAAAAATTCAATCCTTTATAATCACTACAAAGCAAAATGCATGATAAGAGTACGATAATGTTTCGATGGCTTGAAAGACTGGTTGATCCCTATCCCACCAAAAACCTGAATCAACCTTTACCGACCAAGTTTTTTCCATTTGTCTGGCAGGCAGCCTACGGTGTGCGCCGTTATTTGCTGATTCTGGTGCTGTGTACGGCCGGTGCTGCCAGCTTTGAAGCCTTACTCTACTCAAAAATTGGCGATCTGGTAAATTGGCTCAGCAAAAGCCAGCCAGATACTTTTCTGGAACAACATGCCAGCAACCTAACCTTGCTGAGCATTATCCTGCTGGCCAATATTTTCTTTGCCAGTGCCCAATCCCTGATCAAGCACCAGATTTTGTATAGCAACTTTCCGATGCGGTTACGCTGGCGCTTTCATAATTTACTGATGAAACAAAGTCTGGATTTTTTCCATAATGATTTTGCCGGACGTTTATCTGCCAAAGTCATGCAAACGGCGCTGGCCATCCGGGAATTCTGGGTCATTTTGGGAGATATGTTGGCCTATGTGCTGATTTATTTCGTCACCATCAATATCGTTTTAGGCAATATTTCTCCCTATTTAGTTATCCCTTTGATGGTGTGGCTACTGCTATTTATCTGTGCAGCGTGTTATTTCATTCCACGTTTAAGCAAGATTTCCAAGTCACAGGCCGATGCGCGTGCCGTCATGACCGGCCGTGTCACCGATGCCTATACCAATATCCAGACTGTCAAGCTGTTTGCCCATGCTGGTCGAGAAAGCCAGTATGCTAAAACCTCCATGCAGGAATTTATGGTCACGGTTTACAAACAGATGCGTCTGGGGGCTCAGTATGAAATCAGTATTTTATTTCTGAGCATTATTCTCTATGGCGGTGTGTTGGGTACGGCCATCTGGCTATGGATGGAAGGACAGGCCGAATTGGGCATTATTGCAGCCACCACGGCCATGATACTCAAACTGAACAGTATTGCCGAGTTTATGATGTGGCAGACCTCTGCCCTGTTTGAAAATGTCGGGACCATTCAGGATGGTATGAAAACTTTAGGCCGCAAGATTGCCATTGAAGATAAACCCAATGCCAAAGAGCTACAGCTTCAGCATGGTGAAATTAAATTCGACAATGTCAGCTTTGCCTATAATGATAAAAATGTCATTGACCAGTTTAACCTGACCATTCGCCCGGGTGAAAAAATCGGGATTGTGGGACGTTCAGGCGCAGGTAAATCGACCCTGATTCAGTTATTGCTGCATTTTTATCATCTTGACCAAGGTCGTATTTTAATCGATGGGCAGAACATTGAAGATGTGACGCAGGACAGTTTGCGTAAGAACATTGCTTTAGTGACTCAAGACACTTCGCTGCTGCATCGTACCGTTGCAGAGAACATCAAATATGGTCGTCCTGATGCAACCGATCAAGAGATGTATGAAGCGGTACGTAAAGCCAAAGCAGAAGAGTTTATTCCTCATCTGACCGACTTACGCGGCAAAAGAGGCTATGAGGCTTATGTCGGTGAGCGTGGTGTAAAACTTTCTGGTGGTCAACGTCAACGTGTTGCAATCGCACGGGTATTTCTAAAAGATGCACCCATTTTGATTCTGGATGAAGCCACCAGTGCGCTGGATTCTGAAGTCGAAGCGGCCATTCAAAACAGCCTCGATGATCTGATGCAAGGCAAAACCGTAATTGCCATTGCGCATCGTTTATCGACAATTGCCCAGATGGATCGCCTGATTGTAATGGATCAAGGCAAAATTGCCGAGCAAGGTACCCATGATGAACTGGTAGCATTAAATGGAATCTACGCCCAGCTTTGGCAGCGTCAAACGGGCGGATTACTGATACAACAACAGATCAAAGCAACGAAGGATCGTGAATAATGCTGTATTTGGAAGATTTGAACATCGCTGACCGCTTTAGCAGCCGTAAATATCATATGGGACTGGAAGAAATTCAAAATTTTGCCCGGGCTTATGACCCACAAGTCTTTCATACTGATGAACAGCAAGCTGCAGCCCATCCGGTATTTCAGGGAATTGCCGCCAGTGGTTGGCATACTGCGGCAGTGGTTATGCGCTTGTGGACTGAATGTTTTCCTGTGGCTTATGGGCTCATTGGTTCAGAGTCGCATCTGCGTTGGCCTTGTCCGACCCGCCCCGGGGATGAAATTCACGTCGAAGTCGAAATCATGGATATTCAGCCCTCCAGAAGCAAAACTGATCGTGGGATCGTTAGCTACCAGACGCAGGCATTTGACCAGCATCATAAAATGATTTTTAGTTCAACCACTAAAATTGTGGTATTTAAACGAGGATTTTCTCCGGTTTAAATTGATTTTTAGGCGAAATTCAGGCTAATCTGCCACAATGATTGTGGCAATAGCCAAAACTTTGTCCAACAATTTTAATGAAAAAAATGGCAGTTTTATGCCAATATCAGACCATAAATAAAAAAATTTAAGTGAGTGCAACGGATCGCGCATGAAAACAATTGCTCCACGCCAAGATCAGGGAATTCCAGGTGTATACGCTCTTTTGCTGCTCGATGTCATTTCCCGCTGGGGATATAATGACGAATCGTTGTTCAAGTCCTTTGGCCTGAGTACGGAGCAGCTGGCGGATCCTGATTTTCGCATCCCGACACCTGTGGCCAATGAACTGGTCAAACATGCCCTCAAGCTGAGCGGTGAACCGACACTTGGTTATCATCTGGGTACCCAGATGCGGATTTCTATTCATGGTTTTATTGGCTATGCAATCATGACGGCCAAGGATATTACCGATGCATTAGTACTGGCCAACCGTTTCATCCAGCTGCGTATGCCCTTTTTACAGCTATTCTTTTCGACCTTTGGTGCCAAGGCTACAGTCCAGTTGCAAACCGATATTCAGTTAGAACCCTTACGCACCGAAATCTCGATTGCACTGATTTTTGGCATGATCAGTATGGCCAAGGCCATTACCGGAATTGATTATGCCGCTGGAGAAATCGATTTTGATTTCAAAAAACCGGAAGGCTTTGAACGCTTTATGGCCAAATTTCCACATCATCAGTTTCGCTTTGAACAGCCGCATTTGATCTTGAGTTTTGATAAGAGCTACCTGATGAACAAGCTGGTGCATGCCGATCCGATTGCCAGCCAGATTGCAATTAACCAGTGTGAAACTGAACTCTCGGCCTTGGGCGAGCGACACCGGATTGCGATGCGGGTTCGTGATATTCTAACCCATTCCGAGCAGCATTATCTGAGTATTGAAAGTGTGGCAGATCGTCTGCATATGTCCGACCGCACCCTAAAACGCCAGCTGGCGGCTGAAGGTACCTCTTTTTCTACGCTGGTCGATGAAGTACGCTACCGGCATGCGACGTCGTTATTGTCCCGGACCGACTTTAGCTTGGAACAGATTGCTGATGAACTTGGTTATAGTGATGTCGCCAATTTTAGCCGGGCATTTAAACGCTGGAGTGGTCGCAGCCCGAGCAACTGGCGCAAAGATCCTTATTTATAAAGGGTCATAAGCCTTTTGTTTTGGCCAAAAAGAATGTATAAAACATGTCAAAAATGATCTAAAGATTTTTAAGGAGTTATCAATGAATCATCCTTCAGAATTAAAGTACGCAAGTACGCATGAATGGGTACGCATTGAGGGTGATCTTGTTGTGACCGGTATTTCCGACCATGCACAGGATGCATTAGGTGATTTGGTCTATGTAGAGGCACCAGATCTTGATTCACACATCACTGCGGGTCAGCAAGCCGGTGTAGTTGAATCGGTCAAAACTGCGTCTGATATTCATGCACCTGTTTCTGGTATTGTCGTTGAAATCAATCCTGATCTTGAAGATGATCCTGATTTTATTAATGACGATCCCTATGGCAAAGGCTGGATCTATAAAATCAAACCAGACAATATGTCAGATGTTGAACACCTGCTCTCCAATACAGCATATGAAGCTGGCCTATAAACCCGCTTATATTTAGAAAATCAGCCTGCGGGCTGATTTTTTTTATGCCATAGATATTGTTCAGCTTTCCCAATCGGCTTCAATTACATATATTCATATTAAAATATTATTGTATTTTTCACGTATATTTCCTAAAGTACTGAACAGGGCGCGCTGCACTCCTGAATATGCCACACTTATTTATAACAATAATTTTCCATTCTAAGACCAGCGTCTCATCACCCATCATTTTAGGATAATCATGAATGCCATTGTAGCGCCGTTATGGACCAAGTCATTTGTACTGTGTCTGGCCAACAACCTGTTTTTATTTATTTTTTATTTTGCGCAAACCACAATTTTGCCAATTTATATCTTAAAGGAATTAGGTGGTAATCTGACCCAAGCTGGTCTGGCCATGACCTTATTTATGGTCTCTGCCATTGCAGTACGTCCTTTTAGTGGCTTAATTATCGAAAAATTCGGCATACGCAAAACTTTAATTGTCTCAGAAATATTTTTCAGTCTTTTTTCCTTAGCTTACCTGCTCGCTGATCAGCTCACGATTCTGTTTATCATCCGTTTCTTGCATGGCATCTGGTTTAGTATTCTGACCACAGCCTGTGTGCCGGTGGTCAACCAGTTTATTCCAGAACAGCGTAAAGGCGAAGGCATGGGTTATTTTGTCATGTCTGTCAATCTGGGAATTGTCCTGGGGCCTTTAATTGGTCTGAGCTTGATTGAATACTGGTCTTATTTTCAGGTCAGCACCTTGTTGATCGCTTTGGTTTTTATCGGCTTTATCTTCTGTTTACTGATTCCGGTCAAAGAGCCTGAAAAAATGATCGACCACACCGACAAGAAAACATCACTAGGGCTGACTGATTTTGTCGAAAAGAAAGCACTGCCTGTGGCAGGACTTGCCATGCTGATTTCCTTTTCTTATGCCAGCATCATGTCTTTTATCGCGCCATTTGCAGCCAGTAAGGATTTAATGGCCTATGCCGGTTTATTCTTTGTGGTATTTGCAATTTCCATGATGAGCCTGCGTCCGATCACTGGAAAAATTTATGACCGCAAAGGTCCACAATACGTGATTTATCCGGCACTGCTGGCTTTTAGTCTAGGTCTGTTTTTACTGAGCCAGATTCAGACTTTATGGGGATTTATGCTGGCTGCGGTTCTGGTCGGAGTCGGTTTTGGTAGTGTGCAACCGTGCATTCAAACCTTAGCCATTCAACGTGCACCAAAACACCGGATTGGCTACGCAACTTCGACTTTTTATACCTGCTATGATCTGGGTATTGCCATTGGCTCAGTCCTGATCGGTGCTATCATTGCAGCTTATAGTTATCAAACTGCTTTTGTGATTTGTGCCGTCTTGACCCTAAGTAGTATGGGATATTTTTATCTGGTGGTTCAGGCTAAAGCAGTCAAAAATAGCTAACCCAAAACAGGCAGAATTCAAATCTACCTGTTTTGATTGTTTCCCAAGACAGTCTTTATTCAGCTACAGCTTGATTTTCTGCTGATTTTTCTTCAGGTTTTGGTTTTTGTAGCATAGAAAACTGCGTACTTTCTCCGACTGCTGCATTATCCTGACGATTACTTTTTAGCTTGATCTGTAAGCGTAATTCATTGGTGGAGTCGGCATTGCGTAACGCTTCCTCATAAGAAATTTCGCCCTGGTTATACAATTCAAATAAGGCCTGGTCAAAGGTTTGCATCCCCAATTCACGGGATTTTGCCATAATCGCTTTCAGCTCATGAAACTCACCTTTCAAAATCAGGTCGGAAATCAATGGCGTATTTAACATGATTTCAATCGCTGCACGACGGCCTTTACCATCCTGCGTCCGAATCAGACGCTGGGAAATAATCGCCTTCATATTCGAGGATAAATCCATCAATAACTGATTGCGGCGCTCTTCCGGGAAGAAGTTAATAATCCGGTCTAAAGTCTGATTGGCATTGTTGGAGTGCAAAGTTCCCAGACAAAGATGCCCGGTTTCGGCAAAAGCAATCGCATGTTCCATGGTTTCAGTATCACGAATTTCCCCGATCAGAATCACATCGGGTGCCTGACGCAAGGTATTTTTCAGCGCATTGTGCCAGGAATGACAGTCCACGCCGACTTCACGATGCGTAATCATGGATTTTTTATGTTTATGTACATACTCCACCGGATCTTCCACGGTAATAATATGCCCGGCTGAATTTTCATTGCGGTAGTCAATCATCGCAGCGAGCGAGGTTGACTTTCCTGAGCCGGTTCCCCCGACCACCAGCACCAGACCACGTTTCTCCATAATCACATGTTTAAGTGAATCAGGAAGTTTGAGCTTCTGGAAATTTGGAATTTCTGCGGTAATAGTACGAATCACCATGCCAACATTGAGTTGTTGCTGGAACACGTTGACCCGAAAACGCGAAACACCCGGCACAGTGATAGCAAAGTTGCACTCCAGTTCCGTTTCAAATTCCTTGCGCTGCTTTTCATTCATCAGGCTATAGGCAAACAGCTTGGTTTTTTCAGCCGTCAGTTCTTGCTGTCCAAAAGGCTTCATTAAACCCTGATGTTTAATACTCGGTGGAAAGTCGGCGGTAATAAATAAATCTGAACCACCATATTCGACCACTTTGGTCAGCATGTGGTGCATGAATTTTCGTGCTTCTTCTAAGAGCTCTGTTGCAAACATCAAGATCCCCAAACAACCTGCCATGACATTAAATTATTGAAAAAAAGGTTATATATTCAAATGGATATATTGTCTTTTAATTGTGTAGGGATTTATAAGAGGACACAAACAGATTTTATTTATTTTATAAAATTTATCATCTTATTTGTGTGATGTATTTCATGTTAAGTCAATTTACTGGGAAGCACTTTAAGCTTCTAAAATAAAATGCACTTTCACCAAACCTGTTCAGAGAAAGTGCTTTTAAAGCTTTATGCACTGCGTTTTAGACAGCGAAGCGATAAATGCTGAGCAATGCCAAGCAACAACTGTTCAGTTTTTACCCAGCCCAGACATCCATCAGTAACTGATTGACCATACACCAGCTCTGCAGAAATTTTCTGGTTGCCATCCACCAAGTGACTTTCCAGCATTACGCCGCGAACATTGGTCTGCAGGCGTTCTGCGACGATTTGCTCCAGCACTTTAGCTTGCAGCATTGGATTTTTTGCACTGTTGCCATGACTACAGTCAATCACCAGTGCTGGCAATTCTGCTGAGTGTTTCGCTTTGATTTTCTCGATTTCTGAGCACTGGTAATTCGGCCCACTGTTTGAGCCACGTAAAATCAAATGTGCTTTAGGATTGCCCTGAGAGTTTAAAATACAGGGTAAACCGGACTGACTCATGCCTAGGAATTGATGCGGATGAGAGGCAGACTGGATTGCATCCAGAGCAATCTGGATTGAACCGTCAGTGCCGTTTTTGAAACCGATGCTGTAGGGCATGTGACTTGAGATTTCACGGTGAATTTGCGATTCACTAGTGCGTGCGCCAATGGCACCCCAAGCCAGTAGATCATCAAAATAAGCAGTTGCCATCGGACTTAAAATTTCAGATGCAATTGGCAAGCCCATTTCAATAATTTTAAGGTATAAAGCACGGGATTTTTCCAGGCCCAATTGCATATTGGAAGAACCATCGAGGTTCGGATCGTAAAGAAAACCTTTCCAGCCCACGGTCGTGCGTGGTTTTTCGATATAAGCACGCATGACCAGAAAAATTTGATCAGACACCTGGGCTTGTAGCTGTTTTAATTTTTCTGCATATTCTAAAGCCGAGGCTTCGTCATGAATGGAACACGGGCCTGTAACCACCATTAAACGATGGTCCTTGCCTTCTAATATATTTTGAATGGTTTGACGTTGTTCAGCGACTTGATGAGCCAATTGCGCAGACAGGGGCAATTGCTGTTTCAGTTGCTGAGGTAAAGTTAAAATGGTTTCAGCGTGATGTTGTTGTGATGTATTTAAGGTATTCATGACTTTAATCCTGGGACTGGCAATCAGTCCAAACTTTTATTTGAGCGTTATGGGTCTAATTAACGAGGTCGAGAGTGTCATGAGCTGACTAAAGTAAGACCAATAAAAGTTGTTAAAATATGAATAGTTAAAGTTTGTCATGGCTGTCTCCAAAGTTTTGTAAAAATGATAAGCATAAAAAAACCTGATCAGGGTTGCCGATCAGGTATAAACTGGTGGGCAACCTGTTCATTGCCCAAACGCATTCAGGCAATTATCTAAACTGCCAGAAATAAAAATATGCGTTTGAAATGATAGGTTGCTTTAACATGTTATGTCTTTCATAAAATGTGAATCTAAAATTAAAATACGCGGTCTCTGCGCATTTGACAAGCATTAAATATAAAAAAATATTTATTAACTTTTCTACTTTTATTTATCAATTTACTGAATAGTGTTGAATATCGATAAAATTGGCAAAACCTGTAAATTTAATATAGGTCTTGCCAATCAAATTCAATACACAGATTAAAAATTAGTGTGTAACGCGATTCCAGGCATCACGTACCGCATATTTCGCCTGTTCCCAGTTTAAACGCGATTGGCCCTTCATCTGTTCCCATTTTACTCTAAGCTCAGGTTCAACATCTTCAAAACGGGTATTGGCATCATAGCTGCCGCGGTTTTCATAACCGACCCGATACGCCGTATCATAATCACGGTCATAATCCAGATCGCTATAGGTGGTACGAGCCTCTGAATAGTATGGTGTATTAATGGAATTATCACGCCAATAAGCTTGTTCTTCTGTTGGGTTCATCGCTTCGCCGACACCCTTACCTGCCAGACCGCCGACCACTGCACCAACAACCCCACCCACAGCTGCACCTACAGGGCCACCTGCTGCACCAATGGCTACACCTGCCGCTGCGCCACCTGCAGCGCCTACACCTGTACCAACAGGGTGTGCGCCCGGTTCACCGGTAATTGGATCGGCATTTAAATCATCACGCACATCTTTAGGAGAGTTTTTTATTACGTCACGATCAAAATTATCATTCGACATAGCGCTTATCCTTATTCTTTAAAATGGTTTAATCACGTATTTTGATACGCTCTATTTAATATAAGCATCTCGAATGTAATGACATTAGCAGGCTTGTGTTGTTTAAGTGATTCTCTGTGACGCTTTCATGCACTAATGTATCCTGAATTAAGTGAAACGCACATAGAAAAGACCGGTATTAAACCAGTCTTTTCAAAATCAAACGCTCACTTATTCAAAATGAATAACGGTACGAATTGATTTGCCTTCATGCATCAGGTCAAAAGCATCATTGATCTGTTCAAGCGGCATGGTATGCGTCACAAAAGGTTCAAGTTGAATTTCACCTTTCATGGATTGTTCTACCATGTCTGGTAATTGTGAACGACCCTTCACTCCACCAAATGCAGTCCCCATCCATTTACGGCCTGTGACTAACTGGAATGGACGGGTGGAAATTTCTTTACCTGCTCCAGCGACTCCAATAATCACCGACTGACCCCAGCCACGGTGCGCACATTCAAGCGCTGAACGCATCACATCAACATTACCGATACATTCAAATGAATGGTCTACGCCCCAACCCGTCATTTCTACAATTACTTGCTGGATTGGCTGATCAAATTCTTTTGGATTTAAGAAATCTGTGGCACCAAACTGTTTTGCCAGTTCAAATTTATCCGGATTGGTATCTACCACAATAATACGACCTGCTTTGGCCTGACGTGCACCTTGTACCACAGCCAGACCGATACCGCCTAAACCGAATACTGCAACACTGTCGCCTTCTTGGACTTTGGCCGTGTTATGCACCGCACCAATACCAGTGGTTACGCCACAGCCGAGCAGACACACATGCTCATGATTGGCTTCAGGATTGATTTTTGCCAGGGAAACTTCAGCAACCACTGTATATTCAGAAAAGGTTGAGCAGCCCATATAATGATAAATCGGCTCACCATTATAAGAAAAACGTGTGGTTCCATCCGGCATGACACCCTTACCTTGAGTTGCACGCACAGCCACACACAAGTTGGTTTTGCCAGATTGACAGAACAAGCATTCGCCACATTCAGCAGTATAAAGCGGAATTACGTGATCGCCCGGTTTCAGACTGGTGACACCTTCACCAACTTCGACCACCACACCTGCGCCTTCATGGCCTAAAATCGCCGGAAATACGCCTTCAGGATCTTCACCAGACAACGTGAATGCATCGGTATGACACACTCCGGTATGGCTAATTTTTACCAATACTTCACCTGCTTTGGGTGGAGCAACATCTACTTCCACGATCTTTAAGGGCTGACCTGGACCAAACGCAACCGCTGCACGTGATTTCATGTAAAACTATCCTTTTTTGCTGATTTACAGATGACTAACAGTAACCTCTTTCTATTCGGAGATTCAACTATTAACATCAGAAGATAAGGAATAAAAAATCCTATAATCAATGGAACATCAATGACTAACCCTTCACCTTTTGTTTGTTTGAACATTTTAACTTTGAGCATGATTCTTTCTGGCTGCGAACTGGCTGCAAATACTGCTGAACAAGCAGAAATCACGCCGGTTCGACCTGCGCACTGGATTGATAATCAAATTTCAAAACAGCAGATGAATGAAGGAAAAACTGCTTTTTTACCACTCTATGATGGTTTTATGAGTATGGCCGCACGTTTGCACCTGATCAATAAAGCCCAATATCATCTGGATCTGCAATATTACATCTGGAAGGATGATTTTATCGGCAACATAATGCTGGCCCAGCTGTTAAAAGCCGCAGATCGCGGTGTCAAGGTACGAGTGCAGATTGATGACCAAAATGGCACCCAGCTTGATGATAAACTGCTGGCCTTAAGCCAACACCCAAACTTTGAAGTGCGGATTTTTAATCCTTATAAATTCCGTCATTTACGTGCGCTGGATTATGGCTTTAGAATGAAACAGATCAATCATCGCATGCACAATAAACTGATCATTGCAGACGGTACCGCAGCTGTCACTGGTGGCCGCAATATCAGCAGTGAATACTTTGATGCCAGCGAAAATTTCCAGTTTACCGATGTCGATATTTTCTTTGCAGGTCAAGCCGTAGAAAATGCCAATCAGACCTTCATCAATTTCTGGAATGATAAGCTGAGTTATGATGTTCGGCAGATTCTGAATGATTCAGGTCATCCGGAAATGTTAAAAAGGCTAAGAGCTGATTTTGCGCGCGAAGAAGTGGATGAAACTGAATTAAAACGCCGAGTAGGTATTGCCGAAAAACAAGTTGCAGAGCACTTAAAGAAACAACCCATCTACTGGGCACGGGCTTATTTTGTCGCGGATACACCCGCAAAAGCACGTCCTCATGCAAAAAATGGCGATTATATTTACACCCATATGCTTGAACTGATGGGCGAGCCGAAAAATCATCTGGAACTGGTCTCCTCGTATTTTATTCCCACACAAAAAGGCACAGATTATTTAAGTATGCGTGCACAACAGGGTGTCAAAATTAGAATCCTGACCAATTCTTTTCAGGCCAATGATGTAGCTGTGGTACATGCTTATTATCAGCAATATCGTCAGCAGCTCTTGAAAAATGGCATCGAACTCTGGGAGTTTAAACCGTATATAGTCCGGCCAGAACGGACTTGGTATGAAATTATGACTGGTGACATCATCCCGGCCAAAAATAAAAACAGTTCGAGTCTACATGCCAAATTTTTTGATCTGGATGGTATGGTGTTTGTGGGTTCATTTAATTTTGATCCGCGTTCAGCTTATCTGAACACCGAAGTCGGTTTGGTGGTTAAGTCGGAAGATTTTCAAAAGGAAATCTCTAATGCGATGAATCAATTTTTACCGCGTGTGGCCTATCAGCTCAAACTAAATGAAAAAGATGAAATAATCTGGTTAGAGCACCAAAAAGATGGCCGTACTATTCAGCATGTACATGACCCGGAAACCACAAAATTTCAGCGTTTTATGATGAATCTCGTGACAAAATTCCCCGGGGAATGGCTAATGTAATGACATTGTAATGACTTTGGTATTACACAACGTACAGAATCTATTTTCCGGGCATGGTAGCGTCAAGTCATCTGGCGCTATCATCGCTTAAAGGGTTTTACAGGCGATTAGCCTTGCTTTAAAATTCAACTTTTCCAATATTTTGCGATTTTTTCGCCCTCTACTCCCATGCAATTTTTTGATTTAAGCCGTCAGTTTAAATTCAGTGATATTCTGACGCCTGTAAAAACTCTCCATGATTTATCTCAGCAAGAATGGTATTTGGCCAAAATTCGAGTTGAACATGATTGTCTGTCTGAATCCGATATTATTCAGGGTCAAGTCGTTCTAAAATCCAGTGAAAATATACAGCTCGAGTTAGAGTGGCTGATTCAAGATAGCGGTCATGATTTACAGGTATTATTCAAAGGTGTCGAAACTGAAGCGCTTGAAGAAACCTGCGTGATCTTAAAAGGCGCACAACTAGTCGATGAACAACAGCAATTGCTCTCTGCACAGGCGCTCAGTTTATGGATTGATGGGACGCTATTGCCGATGTTGCCAGAGATCCGTCAGGAAATTAAAACCCGTTTAAACCTGTGGGACTATGTGGAATATGATGGTTAATCGCCGAGTTTTCTATTTTTTAAAGAGCTCATGTGGCTCTTTTTTTATGATGTAAATAGCATTTTAGATTGATTAAATTGCCCTATCTTCAATTTTTTCAGACAATGCCAAGCTAAGTAAGTTGTTATAAAATTTATAAATAATAATAAGAGAATCAAGACATGATTTCTGATAATGAATGGCATCAGATACGCCAAGTGGTCGCTGATGCACAACGGGCTGCCATGCATTGCTCTATTGCAACAGTCAATTGCAAAGGTTTTCCTAGTATTACTCCGATTGGAACCATATTTCTCAACAAAAAGACCAGTGCGGGTTTCTTTTTTGATACTTATTCCACTACTTTTTCTGAAAATTTACAGCATCAACCCATGGCCTGCATACAGGCCGTCAACAGTAGCAAACTGTTTTGGATTCATTCGTTGCTTAAAGGTAAATTTAAGCGTTATCCAGGAGTACGCTTATATGCAGAAATTGGCCCTTTACGTCCGGCCTCGCCAGAGGAAATACAGCAGGTGGAGTCTCGTATTCGAGCTTTAAAATGGACCAAAGGTAGCCAGTTAATCTGGTCCAGCTTTCATCATGTCCGGGAGATTAAAATCAATAGCTATCGCTGGGTCAAATATCCAAATATGTGAATAAATAAAGCTACTAACTTACAAATAGTAAGTTTATTTCTTATCTACAACCTAAAACCTCTTTAACCATTTTTTATCTGATTATTAGATTAAATATTAAACCAAACCCACATGCTCAAACATCATCCGGTAACTTTCGGCTTTTTTCTCCAGAGAAACCGGATATGCTCGAGAAGATGAAGGCATTCGATATAAATGCAGTTCGCGTCCTTCCAGGTTGGTTTGCGTCGGCTCTCCAATTTTTGGCTTTTCTGCATCTTCAGGCATAGACAGCATCATGGTATCGGTGGCTTTATCACCGGTGGTCATAATGTAGGTACATTCTGGGATCTGTAGCAATAAATCCTTTAAATTGGTCGGTACCACAATTTCCAGAAACTTATCTGAAGCATTGCCCGTCAGCCGTCTGATCTGAGAGGCACTATCAAAAATCGCAATTCCAGTCTCCAATAGAAATTCACGGATCAATGATTCCTGAAATTTTTTATTCTCAATATCCAGAAAGTAATCTTTATTTTGAAAGAAAATTAAACCAAAAATCCGCCACATATCGTTTTGATAATTTGGATAATAAAAATTCATTTTCCAGCGAGTTGCTGGTGGTGGAAAACTACCCAACATCAGTAATTTGGCATTTGGCGGTAAAAAAGGCGGTAATGGATGCGTTTCAATATCAGACATAGAATTCCTTAAATTGAGAACTTTCAACTATTTTAGAGTGTCTGCCGAATCTTGCTAGCCACTTCTTGTCCCCAAAGTGTATAAACTTCCTTACTCGGATGAAAACCATCTGCAGCCATTTCTAAATTCATGGCACGATATTTTTCAATATCATATTCAATCCATTGCATGGTGTCTTGGCTTGCTACGAATTTCGCCAGTTGCTGATTCATTTTTTTGGCATATTGTCCAAATAACCAGGCCAAAGGATTTGGTAATGCCGGGAACATATTCATGGGTGGCACACCTGCTGCAATGACCAATTCAGGACTGAATTTTTGTTGAATCATGGCATATAGTTTTTTCTGTTTTTGAATCCAGATATCAGCCGGCATGAGCTTGGTTACATCATTTACACCAACCGAGCTAATGACCACATCAAAATGTTCTGTCTCCAGTTGTTCTATGGCACAAATCACTTTAGCTGTGCTATCCCCTGTTTTTGCATGCAATTTCCATTGAATTTTAAAGTCATGCTGCAAATCTTTTAAAATGGCGCCCAGCAATGCATCATCCTGATGCTCTACCCCAACGCCGGCAGCCGCAGAATCGCCGACAATCAGTATAGAAAGCGGCTGGCCTTGACCGCACGTTCCTTCACGTTCACCCTCCGGTTCTGGGAGTTGCACAGTGTTTTTTTTGACGCGATTGCCCTGAATTACCAATACTGGAATTAATGCAAGAGTCGATATTTTCAGCCACATAAATCTATACTTTAAATATAAAACAATGAATTAGAACTTTATTGTAACCTGTCATGCTATGAGTTTTGATAAAACATCATGTAAATAATTGAATAAATATATAAAAATAATTGAAAGACAAATCTGTATTTATAATTGATAATAATTATCATTACTATTTTTTAAAATTAATTGGGGATGATTTGAACTACTTATACTTAAGCACACTCTTACTAAGCGCACTATCATTACATAGTTTGGCAGATTCACCTTCTTCAATAGAGCAAGCACCCTATGCTGCAGCGTGTGAAGCAGTTCAACCCAAAAGCGACCTGTTAAAAAGTTTACAGCAGCAATTAAAGCAGTCTCCTGAAAACCGAGCGGGATTAATCCAACAATTCTGGGAAAAAGTGCAAAATCAAACTACACCGATTATTGAGCCACTTGATCAGGATCATGTTCGACTGATTTTTTTATGGAAAGCAGCCAAACATAATGTGCGTCTGGTCGGTGGCCCGAGTAATGATCATGAATGGTTGACTCGCCTGCCCGATACCGATATCTGGTTTAAGGAAAATATTGTGAACCGTCGCTATATCGGCAGTTATAGTTTTGCAGTGGATTTACCAAATTTGGACGGTTATCTATCGAATTACTGTGCACATTTAAACCCAGAACTCAAAGAACCCCAGGCGCAGCGCCGTGCTGTATTGCAGGTATTACAACTTGATCCATTGAATCCAAAACGCTGGCTTAAAGAAAATACTGCCTCTAAACTGAGGAATGAAAATATTATCGCCCTGGATCAAGCCCCTCCCTTTATCGATCCTAAACGCTATCCAGATCATCCGCAGCCTGAACTAAAACGTTATCAGCTATCCAGCCAGTTTTTAAAAAATCAACGTCGCGTTGAAATCTATCAATCTAAAAAAACTGCACAACAATCTTATATCACGGCTATTTTCTTTGATGGAAATGAATATGCCCATTTGGTTGATGTGCCAAAAGTGCTGGATATTCTGGTGGAACAAGGCAAACTTCCACCGATTCAAGCGGTTTTTTTACATGCACCGAATAGTGAACTTCGTCCTAAAGAGCTGACACCAAACCCGAAATTTTCAGGTTTTTTTAATCAGGAATTTTTGCCTTGGCTCGATCAGAAAATTGTACGTGATAAGCAAAAAACAGTTCTTCTCGGTTCCAGTTTGGGAGGGCTGAGTGCAGCTTATCTTGCCTTGGAAAATCCGCAGCACATTAGTCATGCTGTGCCTTTATCCGGCTCGTTCTGGTGGTCACCTGAACCACACTCAAAAATCAATGGTATGAATCAATTGATTCATAACTTAAAGAATCAGCCTCAACAGTATTTTCATATTTCAGCGAATCGTTATGAATCTTCGCGTACCAACAATGACTTAAGTATTCTGGAAACGTCACCCATCGTGGCACAAGCTTTAAAATCCAAAGGGCATGAGGTCAGATATCAGGTTTATGAAGGCGCACATTCCTATGCAATTTGGCAGGTGATATTGCAAGATGCTTTGCTGCACTTCTTTGCAAATTCCAAAGAGTAGATAAAAAAATCCTGCATTTGCAGGATTTTTTTAATTTAGTTTTATTTTGTTTGAATATCATTCCAGCGGTTTAAACGTTTAAATGTGCCCAGGTCATTAAAACGTACGCCCACTTCTTTCATCACTTTATGCGCCGTTTTCGAGGTCATTTGACGAATATAAAAAGGCTCTTTAACGACAAAGTGATGAATCGCATGCGTGGCCCCAAAATTGCAGCAAAACAACTGAAATGGCATCATCCACCAAGGCGTCAGTACTTGTGTTTGCTTGATGACATCCCTCGGATCAATATCGCCATAATAATGCATATTCGAGCTGACAAATTGCAGGCTAAATGAACGGATAAAATTGGGAATCAGCCAGATGACTGCAATAAAATTAATGATTGGCATTGCTTCGATTACGACTTGCGACCAGCGCATCTCATAGCCAAATAAAGGCACGATTGCATTTGAAACATGGAACACGACAAATAAATAGAACAAGCCATAATAAAGAATGCTTAATGGTACAAAGCCCAATAGCTGGGAAATCATGGCAATTTTACGTTCTTTTTCAGGCTGTTTTTCCAGAAAAAGATGGATCATTTTAAACATCTGAAAAGGACGCAGATAAACCGACATCAATTGATCACTGATGATCAAAATCCGGCGAATTCCCCAGGGCATACCATTGCTGATTCCACGTTCTTCCAGATCATGTTCAGTTCCAGAATATTTATGATGATGCAGGTGTAAACGACGACGTGCCCACGGACTAATGGTATTTGGACGCGCCAACCACACCAAAGCCAGCATCAAGTGATGTGCCCAGGGCGTTTTTTTGAAATACATATAATGAATTAAGTCATGCTCTAATTCATGCGTTAATGAAGCAAAAATTGCAATTAAAGGAATCGTCAGCCATACAGAAAGATAGCCATAGGCATAGGCCAATGCGCATAAAACCATACCGATCCAGGCAAAACCGAGAATACTGGCACCAATAAAATTTTGATGTTTCAATATTGGATAACGGTTACGTAAATCTTCACCTGCCTGTGTCACCACAGTTCTAACTTTGGAGATACGCTGCTGGTCTGTCATCTCTGAAGATGTAGACATATAGAGAACCTTTAATTTCTGGACAGTTGCACATTAAAGGAAATTAAAAAAAAGAAAAGTGATCTTTTGACTGTCCGAGCGAGTATGTCCAAGTTTTGGACAATTTTGGCACTTTTTCTAAGATGAATAAAAATACAGGGAGGTCATGCGTAATTTTTTATGAGATTCAGTCTCTAAAAAATCTGTTTTTTAACAGCAATTTATCTCTATATTAATTAAACTTGGTTTGCCTTGAAATAATAAATATTTCATTATTAAAAGCTTATCAAACTACCTGATCCTGATTAATCGAATTAACGAGCTTTGTTTTCTTTACACAGGATAGTGCATGTATTTGGCACATTTTTATCTGTAACTTTGATAACGCCAGCATTAGCGTTGACTTTGCAAAGCAATTTTTTCAAGTGAAATTACCAGCAAAAAAATTTCTGAAGTTCTAGAAAAGTAAAAAGCCCCTTATGGAGCTTTTAGATTTTAAATCTTAGCCTAATTTATTCACCAATTTCAGCGGCAATATTTTCATCGCCAGACCCAATGGCAGCCATGGCCATTTTGGCACATAAGCCTTTACTGGCACTTTTTCAATTTCAGCAGCAAGTAAACGCGATCCGGTTTTTTCATCCACTTCAAATGGCAGTTTCTTGGCGCCTTCATTAAGTTCGGTACGAATATAGCCCGGGAAAATTGTGGTGACTTTGATTGGCGTATCAATCAGTTCGGCACGAATCCCTTCGGCCAGATGTGCAACACCTGCTTTACTTGCACCATAAGCGGTTAAATGTTTAGGCATACCGCGCATGGCACTCATTGAAGAAATCATGACCAGATGGCCTGAATTTTGCGCCCGGAAAATCTCTACTGCTGCTTCACATTGCGCCAAGGCCGAAATAAAATTGGTTTCAACTGTGGCCTTATTAATGGCAAAGTTTCCCTTGCCAATACGACGGCCTTCACCAACTCCGGCATTGACAATCACCCGGTCAATCGTGCCAAAATCTTGTTTAAAAGCACGAAATACGTCAAAGACCTGATCATAATTAGTGACATCTAAAGTTTTAGCAATTACTTGAATGCCGTATTGACTCTCCAACTCTTGTTTAAGTATTTCCAAACGATCCAGGCGACGCGCGCAGATGGCCAGGTTATAGCCTTTCTGAGCAAATTCGCGTGCCATACCTGCACCAATTCCTGAACTTGCACCAGTAATTAAAATTGTTTTTGCCATGTGTTTTACCTTATTCCTTTATTTTTCTAAGCGATCAGATTTGCGGTACAGATTTAAATCCAGGTCAATAAATCCGGACGTTGCGCTTTAATATAATGATGTTCATTTAGGCTTAATAGCTGGGGTTGGTTGCCTACCAGACGTAGCGTGGTCATGCTGGTATTGGTAATTGCCCAGTTTAGAGCAAAGGTTTTATTCGGAGACAAACCGAGAATTTTGCCCGCAGCAACCGAAATGACTCCGCCCGACGTAAACACTACAGCATAGCGCGGTTTCTTTTCAGCCAGATCATCACACAAATGCTGCAATGCCGTTTCCACCCGATGTTTGAAATCTGGCCAGGATTCTTCATATTCATGGTGATAGTCACCGCCAGTCCAGCGCTCAATTGCACCTTCAAAAATTTTACTTAAATAGGCGCGTGGATTGGCATGCTGCGATACATCTTCTTTCAACAGTTCAGGTTGATTAAAGCGTGGCTCATATTGAGCAAAGACTTGTTGATGATTAAATTCGTTCCAGGCTGAATCTGTAACTGGCTCACTTTCAGGAAAACATTCAGCCAAGGCCAATTGCGCCGTTTGTTGATGACGCTGCATGGAGCCTGCCACCACATAAGGTGCTTCTTTTAAAATTTCATCAAAATAGCGACCCAATAATTTGGCTTGTAATTCACCATTTGGCGAAAGTTTGTCATAGCTTTCTGCACCGAAAGACGCCTGTCCATGGCGGATTAAATAAATCGTCGTCATTTCGGCATCAACTCCTTAAATTTGGTCATATATTTCTGTGCAATATCATTGGCCTCAATTTTCTGGCGGCCAATTAGTTTTAGCGCACGAATATGCAAGGCGTGAATCACAATCCAGAAATCTTTAAACGCAGGATTATTGGTCTGTTTATGATAATAGCGATAATAAATTTGCTGCGCGATCACCGCTAAACGGAAAACTCCAAAGACTTCATAGAAGGTCCAGTTTTCAGGGGTTAATCCGGTTTTTTCCAGATAATAATCCACCACTTCTTTACGGCTAAACATGCCTTTTAAGTTGGTGGGTTGACGACGTGTGGCTTTAAAAATTGCATTATCCGTATCTTCAACCCAGTAAGCCAAAGCTGAACCCAGATCCATCAATGGATCACCGAGTGTCGCCATTTCCCAATCCAGAACGCCAATGACTTGAGTCGGATCGTTTGGATCTAAAATGACATTATCAAAACGCCAGTCATTGTGAATCAGACAGGTTTTAGCATCCGCCGGGGTATTGTCTTTAAGCCACTGACGGACATATCTGAAAGATGGCACATTCAAGGTCTTGGCTTTGGTATAACGTGCATCCCAACCGTCTACCTGACGATAACAATAGCCCTCGCCTTTGCCTAATTTCTCCAGTTCAGTACCCACATAAGGCACCTGATGCAACTCAATCAGCTTATCAATGACGTTAATACACAGTTCACGTACCTGAGCTTCATTAAAATTCAGTTCTCTGGGTAAATTGGCGCGTGGAATAATGCCTTCAATGCGTTTCATCACATAGAAGTCGCAGCCAATCACGGATTCATCCTGACAAAGTGCCACCATCTCTGGTAATACCGGATAAAACTCGGAAAGTGCGTGCTGAACCTTAAATTCACGGGCCATGTCGTGGGCAGATTTGGCTTTGGTACCTTTGGGTGGACGACGCAGGATTAAATCGGCATTGTCATATTTCAGACGATAGGTCCAGTTCGATGCGCCACCCGAATATTGAGTAACTTCGACCGGGCCTTCAAGTTGAACGCCCTGCCCAATCAGCCAGTTTCCTACAGCCTGAACATCCAGTTCCTCACCTGCACGAACCGATCCACCGACATCAATAACTGCCATAATTTTTCCTTCAATTCTTTTTCAAATGTCTTCAAACTTTATATCGTGTTTAAGCTTATTTTTTATGGCGTGTACTGTAACCACGTTTAGCCAGTTCCAGTTTTGCGATCATACCTTTATGCACTTCATCTGGTCCATCCGCCAAACGTAGGGCACGTGCCTGAGCAAAGAATCCGGTGAGTGGCGTATCACGGGAGACACCAGCACCACCGTGAATTTGTATGGCCATGTCTACTACTTTTTCTAATACACTTGGCGCAACCACTTTAATGGCCGAGATTTCAGTCAAAGCCGCCATATTCCCTAAAGTATCCATTTTATAGGCTGCATACAAGGTTAAAAGACGTGCTTGATCAATCGCGACCCGTGCTTCAGCAACACGTTCCAGATTGCCTCCCAGTTTTAAAATTTCTTTACCAAAGGCAGTCCGGCTCATACCGCGGTCAATCATCAGCTCCAAAGATTTTTCCGCAGCGCCGATACAACGCATACAGTGGTGAATACGGCCTGGCCCGAGACGACCTTGAGCAATTTCAAAGCCTTGACCGGCACCACCAATAAAACTGGCAACTGGAACGCGGACATTTTCAAAACTGACTTCACCATGACCATGCGGTGCATCATAGTCGCCAAATACCGGTAACATTCTTTCGATTTTCACACCCGCCGTATCGACAGGAACCAGAACCATGGAATGCTGATGATGACGGTCTTTGCTTTCATCTGGCGTATGCGCCATAAAAATAATGACTTTGGCATTAGGATCGCCCAGACCTGATGACCACCATTTACGGCCATTCAGAACAATTTCATCGCCTTCGATGACCGCCGTTGCTTGCATATTGGTCGCGTCACTAGAAGCCACCGCCGGTTCAGTCATACAAAATACAGAACGGATTTTGCCTTCAAGTAATGGCAAAAGCCATTGCTGTTTCTGTTCTTCAGAGCCATAACGCCAGAGGACTTCCATATTGCCGCTGTCTGGCGCATTACAGTTAAATACGGTCGGTGCAATCAGGCTACGGCCCGAAAGCTCGGCAATATGAGCATATTCATTGACTGATAAACCTTGGCCCAGTTCAGGACATGGCAGAAACATATTCCACAGCCCTGCTGCTTTGGCTTTGGCTTTTAAAGTTTCCAGTTCAGTCGGCCATTGCCATTTGGTCCAGTCACTGCCTTGATTTAACTCATGCACTTGCTGCCAAAAATCGGCTTCAACAGCTTCGATTTCATCTTTAATAAATTTTTTAGTTCGTTCAACATAGTCTTGCGCGCGTGCGGATAACTCAAACATGGCTATTTCCCTCTGGATATTTTGTATTCTGCTTTACAAGACCTTAACTTAAAAACTATTATGAATAAAATGATTTTAATCCATAGCTCATCATGCATAGCATTCATAATAAAACACTGATGGATATGAGTGTTTTCCATCGTATAGATATCAATTTATATCCACTTTTTGTCGCTATTTTTGAACAGAACAGTATTTCTAAAGCAGCACAGCGATTATGTATCACCCAATCTGCTGCTAGTCACGCTTTGCAGCGGCTCAGAAATCAGTTGCAGGATGATCTGTTCGTACGTTTTGGTGCAAAAATGCAACCCACGCCGTTTGCTGAACAGATTTATCCCGCCATTAAAAATGCCCTGATGACGATTCAAAGTATTTCTATTCAGCATCAACAATTTCAACCAAATATGGTGCAAAGTTTAAAAATTGCCGTACATGATGAAATTGAACCAATGATTTTTCCAAAGTTGGTGGCACATTTTCAGAAAATGAATCTGGATATTCAGTTTAGTAGCATCAAGCTGGATCGTAAAAATATCAGTGCTGACCTGGCGGCGCAGCAGGTCGATTTTGTCATGGATCTTGAGCAAAAACTGGGAGATAAAATTCAGTTTGAACCCTTAGTACAAGATGAATTTGTCGTCTGTACGCAGCAAAATAAAATTTCAGAACAATCCTATCTTTCCTCCCCACATATAGGGGTATCATCTCGCCGTACAGGTATCTTAATTGAAGATCTGTATTTGAGCCGTAAGCAGCTTTCAAGACAGATTTTTTTACGCTGTCAGCATTATTCAACTGCGTTGCAAATTTTGGAGCAATATCCCCAAGCGATGTTGACTATGCCACGCAATATCTTAGAACATTTACAGATAGCCAAAATTCTGAATTTTTTTGAAGTGCCTGTGCAACTGCCTAAGATTAATATGGGAATGTATTGGCACAAAGATTTACAGGAAAATAAGAGACATCAATTTTTGCGAAGCGAAATTAATAACATTTTTACTTAGGCTATTTTAAGTAGATATGAATTTTGCTTAGGCTATTCTAATGGTTGGTATTGTAGCCTGAAATGTCAGGCTCAACCTAAATTGCTTAGGCTATTTATAAATACAAAATGAAACACTGACTGTTTAGCTTTTGAACTCTAGTGCTTGGGGCTTTCCTCTACAATCATGCATCTGCTTGCTGTTGTTCTTCTACAGCTTCTTTTGATGATCTGGATTTTAGTTTGTTGCCTCTTTCTCCCACCTGGCAAATTGTGCTGGGTTTATTTGCCTTATGCTTTTCCTATTATTTGCTGCACAAACTCACCATTTACCTCAAGGATATATTTCGTCCCTTTAAAAAAGGACAGAAATACTGGTGTCGTGTTAAGGCGGTTAGCGATGGGGATACCCTCACCTGCTACCGTTTCAATATTAGACGTTCTGAAACCAGACTACGTTTTGCCTATGTGGATGCGCCAGAATCCAGCCAAAGCTATGGCAAAGAGTCACAGCGTCTAGTTAAAAGCATGGTGAAAAACAAAATAGTTCGCGTGAAAATTACAGATATTGACCGTTATGGTCGCTGCGTCGGCGTCGTTTACCGCTATCGTAAAAATATCAATGAAGAAATCGTGAAACGCGGCGCAGCATGGGTCTACGAAGATTATATTAAAGATAAAAACCATTTACGCTATATGCTGGACTTGCAAAACAAAGCCAAAAAACAGAAAAAAGGACTCTGGAAAAGTAGCCGACCTGTACGCCCAAGTGTGTATCGAAAACAGGTAAAATCCTAATCTTTGCTGATTTCTCTTCGCTATTAAAAAGTGATCCGGCTCGCCAGATCACTTTTTAATTTTTAAATTAATACGCCAGATGGACAAAAAACCTGAATGCGCCTGCAATTAAAGCCAGAGTAACGAAGCCTAAAATCCATAGGCCCACAAACCATAATATCTGCTTCCCTTTCATTGTTGCTCCTTAATGATAGCCATCATCCCCGACCCGCACTTTATGGCGGAATACCCAGTACGACACGCCGGTATAAATCAGAATGATTGGAATAAGTAATAAAGCACCAATTAAGGTAAATAATTGACTACTTTCTGGCGCTGCCGCCTCCCAGATGGTCACTGACGGTGGAATGATATAAGGCCAGAGACTGATCAGAAATCCGGTATAGGCCAGAAAAACCAGCACCAGCATGTACATGAATGGGCTAAGTTCCTTACGTTGTTTGCAGGCACGTAAAGCCAGCCAGGTAAATAACAGGACTAAGATCGGCACGGGCATGAGATACATAAATTGTGGCTGACTAAACCAGCGTTCCGCAATCTGCGGATGAGTCAGCGGCGTATAAATACTGACAGCGCCCAGGATAATCAATAAGGCGATAATCATTTTTGGCATCAGCTGATACATACGGTCTTGTAACTGATCGGCCGTTCTAAAAATCAGCCAGCCACAGCCTAAGGCAGCATACAGCACCATGACACTCAGACCGGTAAACAGGCTAAATGGTGTCAACCAGTCCAGCCCGCCGCCCGCATAAATGCCATTTCGGGTTTCAATTCCCTGAATATAAGCGCCTAAAATCACCCCTTGCAGGAAGCTGGTCAGCGCAGAACCACCAATAAAGGCTTTGTCCCACCAATGTTTACTGCGATTGGCCTTAAAACGGAATTCAAAAGCAACACCACGGAAGATCAGCGCAATCACCATCAGGATGATCGGCATATACAGTGCAGATAATACGGTGGAATAGACCAGCGGAAATGCTGCAAATAAACCTGCGCCACCCAATACCATCCAGGTTTCATTGCCATCCCAGACAGGCGCAACAGTATTCATCATCACATCACGGTCATCCTGATGCGGAAAAAACGGAAATAGAATGCCAATGCCCAGATCAAAACCATCCAGAATGACATAGATCAGGACACCAACGGCGATGATCACCACCCAAATCAATGACAAATCAATCATTTTTTATTCTCCTGATCTGCATTATCGGCCCCCTCCTCAATACTCTCGCGAATACTGCTCAATGGCCGGCGAGATGCCTGAATCACATCACTATCAATTTCATGTGGGGGTGTAGAATGAATAAATTCCGGGCCTTTGTGCATGAGTCGTAACATATAATAAATACCGGCGCCAAAGACCACACAGTAGACCACGACAAAGATAATCAGGGTCAAGCCTACCTGCTCTGCCGATACCGGCGATAGGGCGTCTTTGGTACGCATGATGCCATACACCACCCAGGGTTGACGGCCAACCTCCGTCGTAAACCACCCCGCCAGCATGGCAATAAAACCGGAAGGCCCCATAATCAGGGCAAACCGATGTAATCCTCGGGATTCATAAAAGCGGCCTTTTTTACGTGACCATGCTCCCCAGATTGCCAGCAGTAGCATCAACATTCCTAGCCCGACCATGATCCGAAAACTCCAGAACACGATTGCCGAATTAGGACGGTCTTCAGGTGCAAAATCCTTTAAGCCGGTGACAGTACCGTCCATGGAATGTGTCAGGATCAAGCTGCCCAGATTAGGAATGGCGATGGCATATTTGGTTTCCTCAGCCTGCATATCTGGCAGTCCAAACAGATATAAAGGCATGCCGCCATCATGATTGGTTTCCCAATGACCTTCCATTGCCGCCAGTTTGGCGGGTTGATGTTCAAGCGTATTTAGACCATGTACATCACCCACCAAAACCTGTAGCGGCGCAAGTGCCAGAATCAGCCACATTGCCATGGAAAATGAAGTTTTGACCAAGGCATCACGACGGCCCTGAATAAGATGCCAGGCTGCTGTGGCTGCCACCAGCAATGCAGAAACCAAAAAGGCAGCAATCGCCATATGCGCCAAACGGTAGGGAAATGACGGGTTAAATACGATGGCGATCCAGTCTTTGGGGACAAACAGACCATTTTCGATGGCAAAGCCTTGCGGCGTTTGCATCCAGCTATTGGAGGATAAAATCCAGAACATCGAGATACAGGTGCCTACCGCGACCATCAAGGTCGAGAAAAAGTGTGCACGTGGCCCCACCCGTCCCCAGCCGAAGAGCATAATTCCCAAAAAGCCCGCTTCCAGAAAAAAGGCGGTAAGAACTTCATAGGCCAGTAATGGGCCAGTCACGCCACCTGCAATCCGGGAGAATTCACTCCAGTTGGTGCCGAACTGATAGCTCATGACCACGCCAGAGACCACGCCCATCCCAAATGCTACAGCGAAGATTTTCACCCAAAACTTAAACAGATCCCGATAAATCGGGTCTTGGGTTTTGAGCCAGCGCCATTCCAGAATCGCCAAAAAGCTGGCCAATCCGATTGAGATTGCAGGAAAAATAATATGAAAAGAGACAGTAAAGGCGAATTGTATTCGCGCTAACTCTAATGCGGTTAAACCCAGGGTCATACATTTCACCTATATATAATTATTTGTAGGAGCCTTGCTTAGATTTATTAGTGAAGTGTTTTTTCTTGGTCTTAGCTTAGGCTTAATTTGGCTTGGCAATATGTAGACTTTTGTCGGTTATTTTTTACTCAAGTTAACAATGTGTAAGCGCTATTTAATTAAATATGCAAGTGAATATTTAATTGAACGGTGACCACTTGTGTAATCCCCCAAATAGGCGTAAATTAAGCAAAAATTAGTTACCCAGGTTAACTATATGTTCTATCAGACTTCCAGATTTCGTTCCTTGTTGTTGCGGTGCGCACGACTCATGAGTGATGAGATCAATACTATTTTATTATCCTCTCAGCTCAATTACTCCCTATGGCAAGTGCTTTACATCATTCAAGCCCACCAACAATGTACATTGGTTGATATTTCAAGCTATTTGAATGTGTCGAAGCCCGGTATTACCAAGCGGATTCAGCAACTGGTGGAGCTGGATCTGATCGCCCAGATCGAAACTGAAGATAAGCGTCAAAAACTATTCAAACTGAGTGAACAAGGCATAGAAACCTTTGCCATGTGTTCCAAGCAGATTGATGCATTTGAAGATCAGTTACTTGAACAGATTGAGGCAAATGATCTGCAAAAAAGTAAAACCACCCTGGTACAACTTATTCAGCAGTTACAACCTAATTCTCAGGAAAATTCATGATGAGCCAAGAACAAGAAGCGCCTTTATGGACGCCCAACTTTATCCTGATCAGTCTGGTAAATTTTCAACTGGTTCTGGTGTTTTACTTGCTAGTGATTGTCATCGTCGGTTACTCGGTTGCTGAGTTAGGTGCGTCGACTGCTCAAGCCGGTCTGGTATCCGGTCTGTTTATTGTGGGTACGTTATTTGGACGATTATTGATTGGAAAATTACTGAATCGTCTAGGTTTGAAAAATACTCTTGTTATTGGTTTGACTGGTTTCCTTCTTTTTTCCGGACTGTATTTGATTCCAGCCAAGCTGGAGGTTTTATTAGGGATCCGGCTGATACACGGTTTTATGATGGGTATGGCTTCTACTGTACTGGGTACAGTGATTGCACAGACCATTCCTGCCACCCGGCGTGGTGAAGGAATTGGCTATTACAGCATGAGCAGCACCCTTGGCACAGCGATTGGTCCCTTTGTCGGAATCTGGCTGATGACAAATTTTAATTATCAGGTTATTTTCATCTTTACCAGTATCGTTGCGCTCAGCTGCCTGATTTGTGGCTTGTTCATCCAGCCACCACGCCTTAAGGCAAGTCATTCATCAGCAGATTCTACCTCGCAAAGCACCAGCAAACTGGCTCAGTATATTGAACCGAATGCCCTACCGATTGCACTGATTGTACTGCTGGTGGCTACTTCTTACTCAGGTGTACTGTCCTTTATTCATTTTTATGCCAAAGACATTAATCTGGTCGAAGCAGCATCATTCTTTTTCTTAATGTATGCCTTTGCCATTTTGCTTTCGCGTCCTTTTACCGGCCCGCTCATGGATCGTAAAGGCGAAAATATCATTATCTATCCTGCCATTGTGATTATGGCACTGGGGATATTGCTACTCAGTCAGGCGCAAAACTCTGTGATGTTACTTGCCAGTGCTGCCTTGCTTGGTTTTGGTTTTGGTAATATCCAGTCGGTGTGTCAAACCATTGCGGTGAAAAGTACGACATTGCAGCGTATGGGACTCGCAACCTCAACCTTCTTTATTGCCCTGGATGCCGGTCTTGGTTTTGGACCTTATTTCCTCGGCATGCTTCTGGATCAGATCGGTTATCGTCAGCTTTACCTGTACTCTGCTGTACTGACCATCAGCTGTCTGATCTGGTATTACCTGTTGCATGGCCGTAAAGCGGGGGAAATACAACCTTCTTATTAAACACTTCTAAAAGCGACGGCTAAAGCGGCGCCGATATTCCAACGGCGTCAAGCCAGTTTTTCTATGAAATAAACGGCGAAATGAACTTGGGTCCTGATAACCAATATTTTGCATGATCACATCCACCGCCTGATCGGTTTCTTCCAGACGTTTGCGTGCAGCTTCAATCCGGATCGCTTGCAGATACTGATTCGGCGGCAAGTCCAGTGCCTGTTTAAAATGGCGAATCAAGGTACGCGTGGTGACATTAAAACGTGTTGCGATATCATCCAAGCTAAAAGACTCATGAAAATGCTGCTCCAGCCAGTTCTGGACATTTTGCACCAGTTCATCATGATGCGGTTGTCCAATCTTGAGTAAGGAATAAGACAGCTGGCTATCGCGTCGATAATCAATCACAAAAGATTTGGCCGATTGCATGGCCACCTCAAAGCCATAAAAACGTTCAATCAGATGCAAACCTAAGTCGAACCAGGCCAGGCCACCACCCGCGCAATAGATATTCTGGTCGCGGCTAATCATCAGATCGGCATTCAATTTGACCTGCGGATAATGCGTCCGGAAAATATCTTGAAAGCCCCAATGCGTCGTTGCCACGCGATTATCTAAAATACCGGCTTCTGCCAGAAAGAAATTTCCGGTGCAATTTCCAGCAATTAAGGTCGAATCTGCATGAGCAGATTTTAGAAACTGGATCAGCTCAGGGTTTTGTTGCAATACATCCTGAATCGGTGCAGCTATGGTTGGCACCACCACAATATCTGCAGTTTGAATCTCTTGATAGGAACAATGTGCCTGTAATTCCAGACCATTAATACAACGAATCGGTTGTCCATCCGGACTGGCAATACTGACTTTAAACAGGCGCTGTACATCCTGCTGCTGAATGCGGTTCCAGCTCACACCGGCCATGGCAAATAAATCGACGACACCGGTAATGGCAGAAGCCAGAGCGCCATCAAAACCCAAAACTACAACTCGCTGCATCTTGATCTCATTGTCATTTTTTACCTGTTTGATGTCATTATTGACAATCCTGCTGAATAAAAGCAACTGTTAGTCTTGGCGCTATCTTAAGGATTTTACATTCAGGACAGTACCGTGACCCAGCTAATAAATGATAAAGATCTTAATTTTCTACTTTATGATGTCTTCAAACTTGAAGCTCTGACAAAACTGGAACGTTATCAGGAGCATGATAAAAATACCTTTGACAGTATTTTAGATACAGCCAAGGGTATCGCGACCGATTACTTTGCCCCGCATAATGCCAAAGCCGATCAGCATGAACCGAGCTTTGATGGGAAGCAGGTCAAAACCATTGCTGAAGTCAAAACGGCGTGGCAGCAGTTTGCCGAGGCCGGCCTGCTCTGTGCCCAGCATGATTATGAACATGGCGGTATGCAACTCCCGACTTTATTAAATATGGCCTGCAATGCCTATTTTATGGCGGCCAATCCTTCAACTGTTGCCTATTCTTTTCTGACTGCGGCGGCGGCAAATCTGATTCAAGCCTTTGCTTCACCGGAACAAAAACAGCTATTTTTACCGCATATGTTGAGCGGCCGCTTTGCCGGCACTATGGCCATGACCGAGCCGAATGTCGGTTCTTCTCTGGGTGATCTAACGACCAAAGCTATTCCTCTGGCAGATGGAACTTATAACATTAAAGGCCAGAAAATGTTTATTTCTGGTGGTGATCAGGATATTACCGAAAATATTATTCATCTGGTTCTGGCGCGGATTCAGGATGCACCGCAAGGGGTCAAAGGTATTTCCCTGTTCATTGTGCCGAAATTTAAAACCAATCCAGATGGCTCTATAGGTGAATCCAATGATGTACAGCTGGCTGGTTTACTGCACAAAATGGGTTATAGAGGAACGACTTCAACGGTTTTAAGCTTTGGCGAAAATGATGCTTGCTTAGGCTATTTGATTGGTGAAGCAGGTCATGGCTTAAAATATATGTTTAAAATGATGAATGAGGCGCGTGTCGGCGTAGGCTTGGGCGCAGCCATGATTGGCTATCGCGGTTATCTGGAATCCTTAAACTATGCCAAAAACCGTCCGCAAGGTCGTCTTGCACATGAAAAATCGCCTGATTCCAAACCGGTCAATATTATTGAGCATAGTGATGTCAAACGTATGCTGCTGGCACAAAAAGCTTATGTCGAAGGATCACTGGCCCTGTGTTTATTTGCGGCGCGTCTGATTGATGAACATCAGGCAGCACATGATGAGGACAGTGCCCTCTTGCTTGATCTGATCACTCCAGTGGTCAAATCCTTCCCTTCAGCCTATGGCCCAAAAGCCAATGATCTGGCGATTCAGGTTTTGGGCGGCGCGGGTTATACCCGTGATTATCCGGTCGAACAATGCTACCGCGATAACCGCCTCAATCCGATTCATGAAGGCACGTATGGTATTCAGTCCCTGGATTTGCTTGGGCGTAAACTCTGGCAGCACAATGGCAAGGGACTCAGCCTGTTGATGCAACGCATCCAGCATACGTTGTCTGAGATTCAGAATCCCAAGTTAGTCGCACTGGCAGAAAGCTTTCAACAACATCTGGCTACCGTGCAAAAAACCACCCAGGTTTTAGGTCAGGCTCTGCATCAAGGCCAAATCAATGAAGCATTAGCCAACTCTGGGCTTTATTTAGACATGATGGGAAAAACCATGATTGCCTGGCTCTGCTTAGACATGGCGCAGCAGGCACAACTTAAATTTGGCAATTCCGATCAAAAAGAAGATCAGGACTTTTTGGCGGGCAAGTTTCAGGCAGCCCAATATTTTATCCGTTGGGAATTGCCTGAAATTGAACATCAGGCCAAGTTACTGATGAACTTTGATGATAGCTGCAGGAATATGCAAGCTGACTGGTTTTAAGGTTCATAGCTAAATAAAAATGCGCTGTAAGAAGTAATGCTGATCAGTTAAGGAGTTTAGAAACAGACTCTTTAATTTTTAGTCATTCAATGCGGAGTATTAATGTTATAAATCAAATTCTTGTAAATTATTTGTTACTTTGGTTTCGCCCAAATGAGAAGCGAAGCTTCGCAAGGAGGGCATCTTGCGGAGCAACACTCCTCACCGCAAAACTCGTCAGCCACCATCGACTAGTAAATTTGTCGCAGAAACAATCATTTTTAAATGTAGTCCTGCCTCAAACAGTTGCGGATGACTTTTTTATCTATCAGATATAATCATGAATTTGAAAAAGAAAATGCCAGTCAATTCCTTAACTGACTGGCATTAGCTGTAAGAAGCGCATTTTTTATTTAAAACTAGGTTTATGCTTCAGTACTTAAAATAAGTCCAAACTTTTTAAAAATTTTCTCACGTTTGCCTGGATGAATATTGGCCTTAGTCAGGTCACCCTGATAATGCTGATAGACCCGTTGGTCCATCATTTTGTACCATAACGGCGGAATTAAAGCCGGAATCAACATGGTGGCATAACCACTGGGTAATTCGGGTGCTTCATCAAAATGTCGCAGTGCCTGAAATGGGCGGCTTGGAAAGGCATGATGGTCTGAATGGCGCTGCAACTGGTACAAAAACAGATTGGTCACAATATTGTTATTATTCCAGCTATGTTCAGGCAAGGTCCGTTCATAACTGCCATCATCTTTTTCTGTGCGTTTCAAACCATAATGTTCAATATAATTGACGATTTCAAACAGAGTTACCCCATAAAAGGCCTGAGTCAGTGTATAAGGAATGAGCTTTTTACCATAAGCACTTAGCATCAAGGCATGGTAGCCTGCACTCATCGCCCAGCCATGAAACAGTTCATTTTCCTTGCTTAAAAATTTCAATCCTTTACGTTCCAGACGTTTCTTTTCAATCTGGATCGCTGACTTTAATCCGCCAAACACAGTGCGTGGCCAGAAACGGTAAAAAGACTCACCCATTTGTGAAGATGCCGGATCTTCTGGCGTTGCCACCCGTTTATGATGCCCATAAGGATGTTCAATACGGAAATGATTATAGGCCAAAGGCATCAGGCTGGCATGCGACCAGTAATGGTCTTTTTTCTGCGGACGATGACTCAGTTCATGTGCCGTATTGACCGCAATGCCGTTAATCGCACCCATGGAAACTCCCAATAAGAGCTGATCCAGTATCGATACATTTGGACGTGTCACCACATAGCCGGCAAAAGCGTTGGCTGCCATTTGCAAGGGAATAAAGGCTTTTACAATCCGGTCATAATACGGATCTTTGACCAGCGCCTTGATCTGCTCATCATTTGGATTATTGGCATCATCGCCAATCAGGGCATCTAATGTCGGAATAATCACATGCAGTAATAAAGGCCCGCCCATCGCAAAGATTTTTTGAGTGGCTTTGGGACCAAAATGATAACCGGCCAGAATTCCCATTCCGATCACAGGCAGACCTGGGCTGAGCAACCAGCCAAAACGTTTTTTATCCAGCTTTACACCTTTTGGTGCGTACGCTTCCTGCGTAAACTGCGCTTTCTGGATTTGTGCAGGGGCATTCATTGCGACCTTCCTTTTTTATGTTACTCTGCACTTATAGTTGAATATTTCAGCAGTAGCGAACAGTATTCAACGTCCAGAAAAGCTATGTCAGCGTCTTTGGCACATGCTGCCAAATTCTGGCCTAAAATCACAAAGTTAAAAAATTTATAGTCAATTAAATGAAATAAAACAGAAGAATAGAGTTAGGCATGGATGCTTTAAGTAAAATTTTTGATGATATTCATCTGGAAAAATCAGAATATCTTTATCTGAATGTGTTTCATCCGGGCGGCTTTGACTATCAGCATGAACCCTTTATGTTGGCCTATATCCTATTACAAGGACAGGCGCAATTAAAGTTCATGAATGGTGATCTGCTCGAGCTACAACAAGGTGATCTGGTGCTATTACCCGCTGGTTCCGCCCATCATGTTTCCTGCCCAGACAATGCCGATTTTTCTGAGCACCATGCGATTAATCCTTATTTTCAGAGCAATGCACAGCAATGTGTTGATCTCAATCGGGAAAATTCGGCGGAGCATAGTTTCATACTGGCTATTCGTTCCAGCCTGGATATGCAGATGGCAAAGCCTCTGCTAAGTGCCTTACCTAAATACCTGCATATTCAGCATATTCTGGGCGACACCGCACCGGAATGGTTACAGGTCGGTTTGCAGTTTCTGGCGCTGGAAACCCAGCAGATGCGGCCGGGACGTGACAAGATTCTGGATCATCTGGTCAGTATTTTACTGATTGAATGTGTGCGGGATTATATTTTAAATCTGGAAAATGCCTCGAGCTGGCTGAATGCGCTCTCGCATCCGGAACTGTCCAATGCACTGGCTGCAATTCATGGCAAACCTGAGCAGTTCTGGACCGTAGAAAGTCTGGCTGAGCAATGTCATATGTCACGTTCCAAATTTGCCCAGCTCTTTACCCAGATTGTTGGTGAGCCGCCACTGGCTTATTTACAACAGCATCGCCTGCGACTGGCGGCACAATATTTGCGAAATAGCGGATTCAGCATTCAGCAAATTGCTTATTTGGTCGGTTATTCATCCGAGACAGCCTTCAGTCAAAGTTTTAAAAAACAGTTTGAACAGACGCCCACCCAGTACCGGCTGAATTGTTAGAACAATAACGTCAAATTACTGGATTAGCGCGAGCACGGCTTTGACCGGGTCTTCGCTATTACCAGACAATAGCTGCTTATGCATGGTGATATGCTGCATCACCTGAATTTGTGCAGTTTCAATATTCATCAGTTTTTCAATTTCAGCCGCCAGCTTTTCAGGCGTAGCATCGGCTTGAATCAGCTCCTGAATGACTTTTTTGCCGGCAATGATATTTGGTAGCGAATAATAAGGAATTTTGATGAGAAATTTCACCACATGATAAGTCAACCAATTCAGCTTATAGAAAGTCACCATCGGACGATGTAATAACATCGCTTCCAATGTCGCAGTACCTGACGCCAGCGCAATAATATTGGAGGCATTCATGACCTGACGGCCGATTTTTGACTCGGTACCGCTGTTTTCCATTAAGCGGATTTGAATCTTTAGACTTTCAGGATAAGTCGCCAGCAAGCGTTCTATCTGTTGCTTGCGCGCCTCATTAATTGCCGGAATCAGGAAAGTATAGTCCGGATATTTCTGATGCAGAATCTTGGCTGCATCCAGAACCAAAGGCCCCAAACGTTCAATCTCACCGCGGCGACTTCCCGGTAATAGTGCAATATGCTTCTGATTCGGATCAAGATTCAGTTCTTGTTTAGCATCGATAATCGGATTTTCAAGTGGCAACTGACTGGCCAGAGGATGACCCACAAAAGCGGCTGGCACATCCCATTTTTTAAAGAAGGTTTTTTCGAATGGGAATAAACACAGCACCAGATCAATGTTGGCCTTAATACCATGCACACGTCCCTGACGCCATGCCCAGACCGAAGGACTGACATATTGCACGGTCTTAATCGGCAACTGTTTTTGTTTAATGGTTTTCGACAGGCGCAGGTTAAAATCAGGTGCATCTATACCAATAAAAATATCGACAGGGTTTTTAGTCCAAGTTTCGACCAGCCCATCACGTACAGCAAAGAGTTTTTTAATATCCTTGAGAACTTCAACAATGCCCATCACCGATAAAACATCCATCGGATAATAGCTTTTAAAGCCTTCTGCGATCATTTGTGGACCACCGATGCCTTCAAATTCGGCATCAATCCCTTGCTCACGAAAACAGCGAATCAACTTTGCGCCAAGCGTATCTCCAGAGACCTCACCGACCACGATTCCAATTTTTAGTTTTCGATTTAGCAAGTGAGTTCCCTCTCAGATCCGTATTGAACTGTATTTAATCGTAATTCTAACATAAAGCTGGGTTTATGCCTGAATAAGCAGTGAGCATCTTATATTTTAAGAAAGGTATGCTTTAGAATTACTTAGCCTACTCTTAATCTTCCCTGATGATTTTTTCTATTGAAGTGGTTTTCCTGATTCATCTTCATTTTCAGGCAGATCAAAGTGTCCTTTAAAATAAGTGACCGGTCTTTCACGTTATTTTCTATAGCGAGGATGAACATGAAACTTCATTTAATTTTAAGCCCAGTGCTTTATCTTTTTTATGCATAAGTAAATCAATAATCAAGACAACGACTTATATCCAAAAGTCATAAGATATCCACGTTTTTTGATTTTGGCATATATGCATGTTTGGTCCGATTGAGTTTATTTTAGCAGGTGTGTTGGTAGGTTTTTGTGTTGGAGTAACCGGTGTCGGTGGTGGCTCATTGATGACACCCATTCTGATCAGCCTATTCCGGATTGAACCCCACATTGCAATTGGTACGGATCTGCTCTATGCCGCGATTTCAAAATTCTGCGGTTCTTTTGTGCATGCCAAAAAAATGAATATTGTCTGGCCAATTGTGATCTGGCTGGCAGTAGGCAGTATTCCAGCATCTTTTGCCACGCATTGGGTACTCGACAACTATTTAAGCCAATCGACACATTACAAGGCCGTCCTGACCATGGTATTGGGCTTTATGCTGACCATTACCGGCTTGTCTATTCTGTTTCGCACCCAGATCGAAAATCTTTTCAACAAATACCGAAAACAAGAACTGCCAGATATGACGCAGGATCTGGAAAAAGTAAAACTGCAAGCCAAGGAAAAGCGCATCGCCATCATGATTATGGGCGTTATCTTGGGTATTTTTGTCACCTTATCTTCAGTCGGTGCAGGTGCATTTGGCATCATGGCTTTAGTGGTGATGTTTCCGAATCTGCCGATGATTCGTATCATTGGCTCAGACGTGGTGCATGCGGTGTTACTGACGCTGGTTGCAGGCTTGGGGCATATGTCATCAGGCAATGTCGATTTCATGCTGCTCATGTGGTTATTGGTGGGTTCTATTCCAGCGATTATTGTCGGCACTTTACTCAGTTCACGGATGCCAGAAAAACTGATTCGCAAAATTTTAGGCATTACCTTATTTGGGCTCGGCCTGAATTTCATGCTTAACCCTGTAAAATCAAAACCGGCTCAACCTGCCGAAACAGCGATGGTCGTCATGAGCCAGAATTCCCAGTCCGTTTAATTTAACTATGCGATTCATCACTTTTTTTTCAAAGAAGTATTCATCTTTTTTATAACAAAGTGACGCATCATTCATGTTATATTCGGGCTATTAAACAACCTTTTGTATGATCGAACCAGTGACGGCAATGAATACACAACAGTCAAATCCCATTTCAGCATCAGATATTGATGACGTGAATATCCACAGCATGATTCCTTTGGTAACCCCTGCTGAGCTTAAAGCAGAATTACCTTTGACTGAAACTGCTTATCAAACCGTACTGCATGGTCGTGAAACGATTCGTAAAATCCTGGATGGTGAAGACAAACGCCTGTTCGTTGTCATCGGCCCCTGTTCTATTCATGATCCTGCGGCTGCACACGAATATGCTGAACGCTTAAAAGCGTTAAGCGAAAAAGTTAAAGACAGCTTATACATCGTGATGCGGGTTTATTTTGAAAAACCACGTACCACAGTGGGCTGGAAAGGCCTGATCAACGATCCGGATATGAACGACTCGTTCAATATCGAAAAAGGTCTGCGTATCGGTCGTAAGCTGTTACTTGAACTGAATGAAATAGGTTTACCATGTGCCACTGAAGCACTTGATCCGAACTCACCGCAGTATTATCAAGACCTGATTTCATGGTCTGCAATTGGTGCACGTACGACTGAAAGCCAGACGCATCGTGAAATGTCTTCAGGTCTGTCTTCACCAGTCGGCTTTAAAAACGGGACGGACGGCGGTTTAACCGTGGCAACCAATGCGATGCAATCGGTCAAACATGGCCATAGCTTCCTGGGTCTAAATGATCAAGGTCAGGTGGCTGTGATTCGTACTTCAGGTAACCCTTATGCTCACGTGGTACTGCGTGGCGGTAATGGCAAACCGAACTACGATGCCGGCTCGGTCGCAGATGCGGAAGCCGCATTAGCCAAGGCCAAAGTCAGCACCAAAATCATGATTGATGCCAGCCATGCCAACTCAAACAAAGACCCGTACCTGCAACCGCTTGTACTCAAAAATATTTCCGAACAAATTCTTGATGGAAACAAGTCAATTGTTGGTATTATGGTAGAAAGTCATCTTAAAGGCGGTCGTCAGGACATTCCTACGAACCTTTGTGATATGGAGTATGGCCAATCAGTCACTGATGGCTGTATCGACTGGGAAACGACTGAAAAAGTCTTACTCGACATGCATGAGGCATTAAAAGATACTTTAGCTAATCGTTAAATGATCTGACAAACGCCATCGCCAAGATGGCGTTTGCATTTCTGAACAAGGAAATTTTATCTGATGAATGATATTGAAACAGCATTAAGCCAGATTGATAATTTTCAGTTTATACATGACCATTTATTTACATCCGGTCAACCGACAACTGAGCAGCTGCAGCTGATTAAAGAATACGGTGTGTCTACGGTCATCAATGTAGCATTAACAGATAACGACCAATATCTGCCACATGAAGATAAAATTTGCCTTGAGCTGGGCCTGAACTATATCCAGTTACCGATTTCATGGGAAACCCCTTCAGACAATCAATGTTTACTGGTACTCGAGCTGATCAATCACCTGATTAAGGAACAGATGGTCTGGGTACACTGTTCACAAAACTATCATGTCAGCTGTCTGATGTATTTATATCGTCAATACTATATGGACGTGGATCTTCCTACGGCGCATGAACATTTGCATCAAATCTGGGAACCGAATGAAACCTGGACAGGTCTCATGCATGCAGTTGCCCTACAGCTGCAAGGCCGTAAAGCAACCCAGGAACTGGAACGATCCCTGATTAATCCAAATTATTTTGTCTGAGCCTATTTATTATGGCTCAACAGCACGGTTGCCATAGATAAAATACCTTCCTGACGACCGGTAAAACCGAGCTGCTCAGTGGTAGTGGCTTTAATACTGATTTGAGTGACATCGACATTGAGCACATCTGCGATACTTTGACGCATGGCCAGATTGTGTTTCGCCAGTTTTGGACGTTCACAGGCGACGGTAATATCAGCATTGTTCAGCTGATAGCCACGATCCAGAATTAACTGATAAACCTGCTTCAACAATACCCGGCTATCCGCACCTTTAAAATCCGGATCGGTATCCGGAAAATGCTGGCCAATATCTCCAAGTGCCAACGCGCCCAACAATGCATCACAGAGTGCATGCAGAATCACATCACCATCCGAATGTGCTTTCAGACCGTGCGTATGCGGAATTTGAATGCCGGCCAAAGTGACAAACTCACCCTCTTCAAATGCGTGCACATCCAGACCCTGACCAATACGAATTTGTGCGATCACCTTATACATCCTTTAGAAATAGCCCATTGAAATCTTGTACACTTGCTTTCTATTTCGCTATAGTTAGACCAAGCGTAACACAGTGAAAGTATAAGCGATCATGCTACTGAAAACTGATATAAATATGTTGAAAATAATTGGCCTGATGCTCGGCCTGGGGATGATATCTGCGGGTAGTTCAGCGAACCCACTCGACTGTAACAACGACAGCAAAAAAACAGCGGCCATGAATAAAGTCTGCTCAGTAGCGCTGTCCGAAGCTCGGGAAAAACTCGCTGACCAATACTTGACCGCTTTTTTAATTACTGATGCCCCCGTTCGCTTATTGCAAGACACCCAACAGTTATGGGCAAATCGGTTACAGCAATGCAAAACGCTGGACTGTTTTAAACAGCAGTTTGAATGGCGCCTCGATGATTTAAATATCTATATTTCACTGAATCAAAGCCTAACTCAGCATTATATTAAGTTCGAGCAGGGACAAATGGCCAAACAGCCTGTGCATATCAAGATTCATCAACTGACTAAAGACCGCATCAAGATTGAAGGTCTGGCCTATCGCAATCCCAATAACCGGGCCGAAACGCAGACTGTTCCATTTTTAGCCTATACCACGCCTGCAGCAAAAGAACAGATCATGGATAATGAAAATGACTGCCGCTATGAGTTTAACTATAGTAAAGCGATTCTAGCCGTCAACACTCAGCAAAAAGGTTGTGAACGTTTTACTGGGGTTTATCGCTTATATGATTGATTCAATTTAAAAAATATTAAAAACTTAACCTTATATAAAATGAGAAATTTGATGTAAAAAATAGCCCGCATGCGGGCCATCAATTTAAGCAGGATAGTATTGAGCAATTTCCTTGCTAATCAATGCAGCCGTTGCAGCCGACAAGGTCCAGCCCAGATGACCATGGCCGGTATTATAAAATACCCGCTCATGTTTACCACGGCGCACTACAGGCATCATATTTGGCATCATCGGGCGTAAGCCAGCCCAAGGTACGACATGCTCGGTACACAGATCAAAGTTACGATTGCTCCAGTCAATCAGTGGTTGAATCCGGTCTGCACGAATATCCCGGTTATAGCCATTAAACTCGGCGGTTCCTGCGACTCGTAAACGATCCTTACCCAGACGTGACAAGACAATTTTGGCACTTTCATCGAGCAAGCTGACCCATGGTGCATTGTTTTGGCTCTGTTCATCATTCAGCTGCACGGTAATTGAATAACCTTTGACCGGATAAACATTGACTCGTTCCTCTAAAATCTCGGCCAATTGATAACTGCCCACACCCGCACACACCACAATGGCATCTGCATTAATTTCCAGAATGTCATCTGTAGAATGATGTACATTTTCAGTACTGGGTTTGCATTTCACCCGAATATGTTGAGCCTGATGATCGACGGCAAAGACATCTTGGCCAAATTCAAATTTCACGCCTTTTTGCATGCAGGCTTTGGCCAGTCCTGTACTGAATTTATGAATATCTCCGGTCGCATCGCTCTGGCAGTAAAATCCGGCATAGTAATCGCCTGTTAATGCAGGTTCGATCTGCTTGATTTCCGCATTGGAAATGGCATTGCGCTCCAGTCCGCCGCTACACAACAGGTCATTGACCTTGATCGCGACATCGTAATCCGTCTTGTTATGATAAAAATGTAAAATGCCGCGTTTTTCCAGATCAAAATCAATCTGTTCTGTTTGGGCAATTTCATACAAACGTGCTCTGGCCAATAAAGCCAAACGTACAGTCTCTCGGGTATTGGCTTCATAATGTTTGATATTTCCCAAAAATTCCATGAGCCAACTATATTTATGCACACTAAAAGAAGGATTGAGCAAAAGTGGTGCAGTTTTTTGAGACATCCATTTGATACCTTTGAGTACCGTAGCTTTCTGGTTCCATACTTCGGCATTACAGGCTGAAAGCTGGCCGCCATTGGCAAAAGAAGTTTCCATGGCCGGATAGAGATGTCGATCTATCACAGTCACCTGATAGCCTGCCAAAGCAAGCTCATACGCTGTGGTTACCCCAGTAATACCCGCCCCAATCACCACGACATGACGCATAGACACCTCCTTGATTATATTGATGTCTTTTCCCATCTGTCATGTGTACCTGAGAGCTTCGGTCGCTGCATTGCACATCAATGCGAGCACCTTCCCCTTCGGTGAGTGATTGAACACTTCTCTCCAGAGTTTTTATCCATTATCACAGTCCTTTTGCCTGAGAGTTTCCTGGGAACTTGCTCCTTCGGCGAATGCAGAAGCATTTCTCTCCTGCAATAATGTTTTATTATCATGAGCAATTTATATACCATTTTATTCAATAAGACAGTTTTTATTTATGTGAGTTCACGTGAATCAATTTGTAATTACTGTTCCGAATTAAACTGAGTTATTGCTGCTGACTGATATTGCCCATCTACCAAATTTTTAGATTTCACTTTTGCTCTATTCAGCGAGATACAACAGATTCTAAACTTTATAAGATTTTAGGATTGATTTGATTTTGGCGCTTAAATAGAACCTTTATTGCTTAGGCTATTTTAATGGTTCAAAGCATAGAGAGTTTAAATTCAGGATTTAGATCTTATATCATCTATTTGAGAATCAAGGAATTTTAAATAATCCAGGAAAGTACCAATATTAAGCTTCCCGCCGCTACGACGGTTTGTACACTAATAATGCTCGCCATTAACTGGCTATCGCCGCCATATACCCGGGTTAACACATAAGACGCTGAGGCGGTAGGTAAGGCAAAGAACAATACCAATACTTGCGTGGTGAATGCATCAATCTGGAAAATTTTACAGACTAAAAATGCAATCAGCGGCATTCCAAACAGGCGACCAAAGGTCATCAGACTGAGTGGCAATACATCTCGCTGAAAGCCCTGAAACTTTAAGGCTGCTCCTACACACATCAGACCGAGTGGCAAACTGCATAGTGCAATCTGTTTAAGAAATTGCTCTGCTCCTGCCCAGAGTGCCAAACCGGAAAGATTAAACACACCACCCACCATACAGCCTAAAATTAATGGATTTTTAGACAAATCCAGAATGATTTTTTTCAGCTGCATATCGTGGCTGCGGGTAAATGCCAGTACCGATAAGATATTCACCAAAGGAATACACAACACCATGATCACAGCGAAGATGGTCATGCCCTGCTGATGAAATAAGCTACTGACCGCAGCAAGTCCGATATAGGTATTGAAGCGCAACAAGCCCTGAACATAGACGCCAAAACGCGCATAAGATATCTGGTACATATGGCGCAAGATATACAGTGCGATACTGACCACGATCATGATACTAAATACCACCAGTACCACATCCTGAATCACATTCATCTGAATCTTGGCAGTGGCCAGATTTAAAAATAACATCACTGGAAACAGTGCATAATAATTTAACTTTTCTGCACCGCGCCAAAAGTCTTCACTCAACCATTGCCCATGCTTAAGCAGATAGCCAAAGCTGATCAAGCCAATAAGAGGAAATAAAGAAGTTAAAATAATTTGCAGCATGTGCCATCCTGGTCTGTTTCCCGTCTATTTTTCAATACCCTTTAGACGGTGCACAAAAACTAGCATATTTAGTGGCTGTTTCACCAATTAATTTAAGAAGTAAAATGCTTGAATTTTCATCAACTCATTATATTGATCTGATCATTTTTTCTAAAATCAGTAAATGTAACGGAATCAAAGGCTCTCCGACATTTTGATCTAGTGGATATGCTTCAATTTTTTCAGTCAATAGATAGCCACGGCGCTGATAATAAGCAATCAATTCTGTACGGACATTCAATACTGACATTCGAATCACTTTCTTCTGATACGTATCAATAATATAAAACTCGGCAAAATCTAGTAACTGCTTTCCATAACCCGAGTTTTGTTGGTCTGGATCAATGGCAAAACTTCCAATTTCGATAGAGTCATCGAATTCAGTCAGCCCAATACAGCCAATGATCTGATCATGATTCTCTAATACAAAAAGCTTAACATTAGTCTGTGCCAAGAGAATCATTACCTGATCACAATTAATCCGTTGACCAGCAACCATCTTATGTTCATGTGTCCAGCCACGATTGGAACGATAAGCTGTATTGATCAATACAACAATGTTCTGGATATCTGTAGTTTTTGCCAAGCGAATATTGTTATTTTTCATTATATAAATATAAAAAAAGCCAGACCGAAGTCTGACTCTAATCGTATCCGCTTCAGATGAAAAGCGAATTATTTTGGTTCAATCGGCTCAAAAGGCGTAACTACATCGGCATTTTGCGCACGATGACGCATAAAGTGATCCATTAGCACAATCGCCAGCATCGCTTCTGCAATTGGTGTCGCACGCACGCCCACGCAAGGATCATGACGGCCTTTGGTCAACACGTCTGTATCTTCACGATCGATATTAATGGTTTTACCCGGAGTAGTGATTGAAGCCGTTGGTTTCAGTGCAATTGCGACACGAATGTCCTGACCACTAGAAATACCGCCTAAAATACCACCGGCATGGTTTGCCAGAAAACCGTCTGTTGTTAACTCATCACGTGTTTCATGACCAAATTGCTCAGCGACGCTAAAACCATCGCCAATTTCAACGCCTTTGACCGCGTTAATCGACATCATGGCATGCGCAATATCTGCATCTAAACGATCGAAGACCGGTTCACCCCAACCCACAGGTACTTTAGACGCAATAATTTCAAGTTTTGCACCGCAGCTGGTGCCTTGTTCACGTAGTGAAGTCACGAGCGCTTCAAAACGTGGCACGGCATCCACATCGCCACAGAAGAATGGATTATTTGGCACTTCATCCCAGTCCAGTTTTTCTGCTTTTTCAGTACCAATTTGTGTGACATGGCCACGAATTTCAATGCCAAATTTCTCTAACAGGAATTTCTTGGCAATGGCACCCGCTGCCACACGCATCGCTGTTTCACGCGCGCTTGAGCGGCCACCACCACGATAATCACGGAAACCGTACTTCTGGGTATAGGTATAGTCTGCATGACCCGGACGGAAAGTTTGCGCGATATTGCCATAATCTTTCGATTTCTGATCCGTATTACGAATCAAGAGCCCGATCGATGTTCCAGTGGTTTTACCCTCAAACACACCAGAAATAATTTCTACTTCATCCGGCTCTTTACGCTGGGTGGCAAATTTCGATGTACCCGGCTTACGACGGTCCAAATCTTTTTGCAAATCGGCTTCACACAGCTCAATACCCGGTGGAATCCCATCAACGATGGCCATCAGGCCCACACCGTGAGATTCACCACAAGTCGTCACACGGAACAGTTGCCCTATACTATTACCTGCCATGTCACACGACTCCTTATGCTTGAATAGACTGAATGAATAAATCGCGGTAAGTACGGCATTGCTGTGCAGTGAGTGCAAAGATACCTGAACCACCTTTCTGGAATTGTAACCAGTAGAAATCGACTGAATTGAAGTTCTGTTTCATCGCCCATTCCGAGTTACCGACTTCAATGACAATAAGACCGTCTTCAGTCAGGTAATCTGCCGCTTGTGCCAACATTTTACGTACAAGATCCAAACCATCCTGACCCGCAGCCAATGCCATTTCAGGTTCGTGATGGAACTCATCGGGAAGATCAGCCATATCTTCTGCATCCACATATGGTGGGTTCGATACGATTAAATCATATTGATTTTCAGCAGGAATTTTTTCGAACAGGTCAGACTCAAGCAAGGCCACATTAAACTGTTGGTTATGATGTTCACAGTTAATTTGTGCTACTTCTAAAGCATCCTTAGATAAATCAGTGGCATCGACTTCGGCTTCCGGAAAAGCATAAGCCAGAGCAATCGCGATACAACCTGAACCTGTACACATATCTAAAATACGGCGAGGCATTTTTGGATCTGGATTTTCAGGTAGATTGTTTACACCTTCACGCGCCTGATAATTTTCATCCAGGCAGTAAGGTGCAAAACGATTTTGAATCAGTTCAGCAATCGGTGAACGTGGAATCAGTACACGCTCATCCACGTAATAAGGTTTATCGTCAAAGTAGGCTAAATTCAATAAATATGAAGTTGGCATACGCTCATTGATACGGCGCTCCAACAATCCTAAAAATTCAGCTTTTTCACTTGGGAGTAATTTTGCCTCGAGAATTTCAGCATCCGCTTTCCATTCCAATGACATGCTTTGTAATACCAATGCTGAACTTTCAGCAAAATAATCTTCTGTACCTTGGCCTAAGTGCGCATCATATTGACGTAATGCTGTCACACCAAAGCGGATAAAATCACGAATTGTGCTTAGGTTTTCAGCGGCTTCCTGAATATGTTCAGGGCTAATAGTCGGTCGATCCACGTAGGGCGTCTCCAAGGTCATTTTTTTAAACGCCTTATGATACCTTGTTTTGCCTGCTTTTATAATGCTAAAAGTATGAAAAACACGAATTCTCTAGGCTCATAAAAATGATAAAATTCGTGTTTTTTTACACAATCCTCAACCTGTCATTCTAGTTTTTTTAGAGCAAGTTCAGACGATTCAAACTATGCCTCATGTGGTGATTTATCGTGAACCTGGTGCATAGGAGCGGGATTGATAAAGATTTGCCTGATCCATAATCAAGGCCAGCATACATTGACCTTGCTGCTGTTTGGCATATTTTCCAGACACTCTTAAATTACATTGCTGCGACAGTTTACGTTCCCAAAGCACATGCTGACTGCGGATGGCCGCGGTCTGATTCGGATTCAGCTTTAGATAATTTTTATAGCTTTTCTTCAGACGTTTGTTGTGTAGTTTCAGCTCTTTCTTTAGGCATTTCTCTGCTTTAGCGGTATTACCATAACTAAAGTTCATACACTGCGAATATTCCTTGGAATATCCTACAGCAGCCTGAGTCTGAACTGCACTACCCGCAAAAACTGCAACCAAAAACCATGCAAGACGCATAAAATCCCCTTTACCTAAACTGGTATAATTCCAATAAATGTTTAACAATCAATATTGTTTAAATTATCCATGAATATTAACGCAGTCCTTGCAAAAATCCTATGTATTTCTCCGGCAGCAAATTAAACAGTTGTGCAATTGAAAACTGGCATATCACCCACATATAATCCGAATTAAATCTTCAAACGAGCCCGGTCCTATGAGCTATAAGCACAATAATCTTATGGCGATGCGCCAAAATTACTGGAATGACCAGGTTTCCGGTCAGGTGCAGCAAGAAAAAGTATTTTTGCAGTCAACTTTAATCCAGCATGGTGTGTTTAGCAGTGCCACACTGGACGATGCCAAATATCTGTTTTTTGGTTTGCCAAGTATTGTGATTGTAAAAGGTTATGCTTTGGGCTTTATGCACGACAGTGTCCAGCACCTGATTCATCAACATATTCAAACAAATAAACAACAGTTACAACAACGATCTGAATTAAAAATCCAATTTCAAATGGCATAATGCCCTGTCTAAACTGATACAGGCTGGTGAATAAATGAAAGCTTGCCTAGCTTTTACTATGAATTCAGCGGCTTAAACTTTTTTAATACGTGCAGAAGCGCTAATATCCCCTACAATGATTTATTCTGCTTCATGCTGATGATGAAAGGATTGAGTTTACATGTCAGATCAGAACGATAAGCTTAAACAACTGAAAACCTCCTCTATGGATCGACGCTTATCGATCGCAAAGGCATCCTTGCTGGCAGGCACGCGTTGGGCGGCTTCCAGTGCAGGCTCCATATTTTCGAGTGAAGAAGAAAAAGAAAAGAAACGTAAAAAGGCCATGAAAGAGCAGGCGGATTATCTGGTTGCAGAAATTGGTAAGCTCAAAGGTTCAATCGTTAAAATCGGCCAGATGATGGCGCTGTATGGCGAACACTTTTTGCCAGAAGAAGTCACACAGGCTTTAAATACGCTCAACAACCAGACCGTGGCACTGGCTTGGCCAGCGATCAAGACACAATTACAGCAGCAGCTCGGTGCAAAGCTGAATGATCTCACCATTGATCATGAGCCTTTGGGCACTGCATCTTTAGCCCAAGTCCATCGCGCTACCCGCAAATCTGATGGCATGGAACTGGTCTTAAAAATTCAGTATCCCGGTGTGGCAGAAGCCATTGATTCGGATATGAGCCTGTTTAAAAACATGCTCAAACTGACGCGTCTGGTGCCGCAAACCCGCGAGTTTGACCAGTGGTTCGATGAAGTCCGTGAGATGATGCATCGTGAAGTGGACTATCAGATTGAAGCAGATACCACACGGCGTTTTGCTGCACGTTTAAAAGACGATCCGCGCTATATCGTGCCAACGATTATTGATGAGTATTGCTCTGATCGCGTGCTGTGCATGACTTTCGAACGCGGTGTGCCGATCAATAGCCCAGTAATGTTGTCTCTGCCACAAGAACGCCGCAACCAGTTGGGTGAAGCATCGTTAGAAATTGCCGTGCGTGAAATTTTTGAATGGGGTGAAATGCAGACCGATCCGAACTTTGGGAATTATCTGGTTCGTCTGGGCAATGGCGAAGATATTCCTGACAAGATTGTCCTGCTCGACTTTGGTGCCATCCGTCAGTTTGACCAGCATCTGCTCAGCGTCGCGCGCAATCTGATTCAGGCCGGTTATCATCACGACTCAGACATGATGGTCAAAGCCATGACCGGTTATGAGTTTTTTGATTCAATTCCGCAAAGCATCAAGCCGGATATGGCCAAGGTCTTTTTACTGGCCACTGAGGCTTTTAGCTCACCGTTGAATAATCAGGAGCTGCCAGCTAATGTGATGGATCAACATAATCGTTATGACTGGAAAAAAAGCCAATTGCATAGCCGTGTCATGCAACAGGCTTCAAGATCTATGGCTTCACGTTATTTCAGTGTTCCACCCAAGGAATTTATGTTTATTAGCCGTAAATTCATCGGTGCATATACCTTTATGACCGTGATTGATGCCAAAACCAATGTGCGTGCCATGATCAAAAATCACCTTTGATACCCCAATAGACACTACATAGAAACCCGGATGATTTTGTCATCCGGGTCAATTTTTATTCAAAAATAATTTTCTCTTTTCTTTTTTTTAATTATATTTTCATAAACTTAGCTTACCATCTATTAACTTTTAATAACTTAAAAATTGTCAATCATTCATGTCAGCGATGACATGGTTTTTTCTTGGCGTGCATGTCAGCATGAATAAAATAACGTGACAACACCCATAGGATAATCAAAATGAATAATATGGTGAACAAAGCTCAAGGATTTGGCTTGTCCATGCTGACCAAAATTGCGGGTAGCGAAATATTAGATCAATTAAAGCTGCGTAAATTTATAGAAAAATCCCTGTATCAAAGTTCCAAAGCAGGATTTAAAACCCTGAGTCAAACCCAGAAAATCCTGAAATCTGGCCAGAAAATTCAAAAACAGCGTCTCCCCCCTCAATCTAAAGCACTGTTTGATCTAAACCTGTCTGTAGAACAGCAACTGACCTGCGATGCGATGCAGAAATTTGCTCAAGAGGTACTTTATCCATTGGCGCATGCTGCCGATCAGCATGAAATATTTCCGCATGAACTGTGGCAATATAGCACCGATCTCGGCCTGAATTTCTATGCCTTGCCCGAAGCTTTAGGGGGTGTCGCCTGCGAACAGAACATTGTCAGTAATATTTTAATTGCACAACATTTGGCTCGCGGGGATTTCAGTTTGACTGCCGGTTTACTGTCTAGCTTTAGTGTGATCAATGCCATTACCCGCTGGGGTTCAGAGCAGATTCAGGCAAAATATCTTGGTGCTTTCGCAGAAAATCCAGAGCTGAAAGCAAGCTTTGCGGTACAGGAAGAAACCGCCGCATTTAATCCGTACCAACTAAAAACTCAAGCGATTGCTCATCAGGCGCATTATCTGATTAGCGGTGAAAAGACCTTGGTCATGCTCGGAGAAAATGCGGATCTTTATCTGGTCAGTGCCGATCTAGACGGAACACCTGAGGTCTTTGTGGTACAACGTGACCATAGCATTACTGCAAAAAAATCCCCTGCCATGGGTCTAAAAGCAACTGAAAGCGTCACACTTCAATTTAAAAATACACCAGCGCAGCGTTTGGGTGATGATGATTTTGATTATCATACTTTCGTTGATTTAGGCAATTTGATGTGGTGTGCCATGGCCGTCGGCACTTGTGAAGCCGTGAAAAAATACTGCATACAATATGCCAATGAACGGACTGCCTTTGGCGAGCCCATTTCCCATCGTCAGAGTGTCGCTTTTATGATTGCCGATATGGCGATTGAAATTGATGCCATGCAGATGCTGATTTTCAATGCTGCCAGTCTGGCTGAATCCGGCCAACCTTTTCATCGTGAAGCTTATCTGGCACGTTTACTCTGCGCAGAAAAATCCATGAAAATCGGTACAGATGGCGTGCAGATTTTGGGTGGTCATGGCTTTACAAAAGAACACCCGGTCGAACGATGGTATCGAGACCTCAGAGCCACTGCGATTGTTCATTCTGGCCTACATGCCTGATCGGAGAATAAAGAGAACTATCATGAATCTACAAAATCCAAAAAAATTCAGACTCCTGATTGATCAAGCGCATGAAGTTGCACTCAATGTACTCCGCCCTATTTCGCGTAAATATGATAAGGCTGAACACACTTATCCTAAAGAGCTGGATATGCTGGCCTCCATCGTAGATGGTATGAACCAAGGCAGTGAAGGTATGAATGCGGGCGCAGCAGTGAATAAACGGGGCGAGACCGACAGCAGCAATAAAAATGGTATTAATATGTCTACTGCCCTGAGTATTATTGAAATGTGCTATGGCGATACGGGTTTATTGCTGTCTATGCCACGTCAAGGTTTAGGAAATTCAGCCATTGCAGCGGTGGCAAATGAAGAACAGCGACAACGTTTTCATGGGACTTGGGCAGCCATGGCGATTACCGAACCAGGTTTCGGCTCAGATTCCGCTGCAATTCGCACCACTGCGACCAAAGATGGTGATGACTATATTTTAAATGGTGAGAAGATTTTTGTGACCTCTGGGGAACGTGCCGATGCGGTTGTGGTCTGGGCAACATTAGATAAAAAACTGGGACGATCGGCAATTAAATCATTTGTGGTGACCAAAGGTACGCCCGGAATGAAGGTTGAACGACTGGAACATAAGTTAGGAATTAAAGCTTCGGATACTGCCACGATTCGCCTGATCAATTGTCGAGTACCTGCGGCAAACTTGCTCGGTCATGCAGAAATCGATGTTGCCAAGGGCTTTGCCGGTGTAATGGAAACCTTTGATAATACCCGGCCATTGGTCGCTGCCATGGCAATTGGCTGTGCCAAAGCCTCGCTGGAACGTATCAAGGAAATTTTTAAGGATCAACTAGATTCCAGTTATGTCACGCCCTATTTACAAAGCTCCAATATCGCTGCACAAATCTATCGTATGGAAGCAGAATGGGAAGCTGCGCGCTTGCTGATGCTCAAAGCGGCGTGGATGGCAGATAATCATAAACCGAATTCACGTGAAGCATCTATTGCAAAGGCCAAAGCTGGACGTATGGGGAATGAAATCACCTTAAAATGTGTAGAATTGGCAGCTGCGGTAGGCTATAACGAAACTGAACTGTTAGAAAAATGGGCACGTGATTCCAAGATTCTGGATATTTTTGAAGGTACCCAGCAGATTCAGCAACTGATTATCGCTCGACGCGAACTGGGTAAATCTTCGAGTGAGCTAAAATAAAACTTTATCGAAGAAAAATTGAAGGAAAAAGATGGATTTTTTAAAGTTTTCGGACTATAAAAATTCCATCTTCTTTTATGTCATGTGCTATGTATTCTATTCGTCCCCTTCAGCCTCAAGATAATGCTCAAATTGCCAAGATTATTCGTGACGTTTCCATGGAGTTTGGTCTGGCAGCGGAGTCCGGTTTCGCTGTAGGTGATTCAATTCTGGATCACCTGTATGACGTATATCAACAGCCAAATTCTGCCTATTGGGTCATTGTTGATGAACAGGATCAGGTTTATGGCGGTGGTGGTATTGCTCCACTACAAGGTGACCACAATATTCTAGAAATACAGAAAATGTATTTTCTACCAGCCATTCGTAGATATGGCTTTGCAAAACAGATTTTGAATTTGGCCTTTGATTTTGCCCGACAACATAAATTTGAACGGATTTATATCGAGACTACCAAAAACCTTTGGCAAGCGGTGAAGCTGTACGAGAACTTAGGTTTTGAGCATCTGGATCGGCCTGAAGGCGACACTGGCCATAGTCAAGCCTGTGAAATCTGGATGCTTAAAAACCTAGCCTAATCGATGTCGATCCTCATCTTATCCATAACACCAAGAAAAGCCTTAAATAAATATCTATTCCAACCGGCTTTTCTTTGATCATCTCTTCATAAATCATCCATGATTCAAGTAGATCTACTTTGACTTTGTAAACAAATCATATAATTTCTTGACGATTTTTATACATCTTCCTAAGATCAGTTTAATTTTAAAAATACATGGAAGCTGAAAGTTGTTAGGCAAATTTTCTGTTAGAAAAAACTTATTATTACCAGTATTCAATAGCACAATTTTTAAAATTGGGCTGCTTGGTCTAAGTACCGTGTTATTTAGTGCCTGTTCTTCTCTCGGCGGCAATTCTTTAGAAAAACGTTCTGCTCAACTGTCTAAAGGAATTCAGACAGCCTACGGTGTTCCAGCAACCACCGCAACTCGCGTTTCACCTTTGATTATTCAGAATGCAGAAAAAAATCGTCTGGATCCATTACTTGTAGCAGCCGTAATTCGTCAGGAGTCAACTTATCGTAGCCAGGTGGCTTCACATGCTGGAGCTGTTGGCCTCATGCAAATTATGCCAAGATATTGGCAAGCGACTTGTGGTGATGATTTATATAATGAAGCTATAAATATTTCATGTGGTAGCCATATTCTTTCTCGTTATCATGAATCCAGTGGTAGCTTAGAAAAAGCACTGGGCTATTATAATGTAGGTCCGACTGCCTATGAGAAAAACCGTAAAATGCGTAAGCAAGGCAAACGTTATGCACAACAAGTGAAACAGCATAAAAAAGATCTGAAGAATGTAATTTAATTTATCTTTAACATAATGCTTGAATCAGTTTAAAACGGCTTTGTTGCATAAAGGTTTGAAAGGCTGAGTTCCCTTAAGCTGCTCAAATTTAAGAGACAACTTGGGTATGAGGGCGACCTAATTCTGTGAATTTATTCAAGACTGCCATGCGTGCATGGATCTC
>NZ_VOYD01000015.1:0-75752 GCF_013420435.1 Acinetobacter sp. YH01008 | reverse complement strand
CATGAAATACGGTATTCTGATGTGACAAAACCTGAATCCTGGTCGTTAAAGTGTTTGTTTGCACTCATATTTTAACTGTTAGGACTCAGGTTTTTTTTATTTAAAGCAAACTATGGGACAGCAGTGACCTTAAGGTGCTTTTTTTGGCTCTAAAGATTAACAATCTTCAAAAGTGATCGGTTGGTGATACTCTCTAAACCTATTCCAGTCATTTAAACCAGTAAATCATCTTATTTATTCTCCCCGCGTCTAAGCCTGTTACATCTGGGCCTGCATGAATCGCTAAAAATGAAAAACCCCCAGCATCCTGCCGGGGGTTTTTCGTGTTGGTTCGCTGGGTATGACTCCTGTCTTACCTTACTTTCCTTGTATTTATCTCTTGTTATTCTTTTATGGAACATCCTGTTCCTGATGAATTCATTATAGGCAATGCAGCAAAGCTGCGTATAGACGCAAACGGCTTGAACTCATGTAAGCAAATGCGTACAGAATCACTGAATATTATTGTCAATTTCCAGTATTTTAAACTGTATTCATCTACATCAAGATTGAAAGTCTTTAATATTAAAAATCTTTGAATTACAGCACTTTGACTTAGTTTTTTAAGTATTCACCCTGTATTTGCATGCTTAATTTCTACATCAATTGAACTTTAAAACAAAAAAGGAAGCTGTAGCTTCCTTTACGATAAGGATCACCGCTTAGATCCCGTATTTAACTCGATAATCTTCCATTTTAGTTAAAGCTTCTTGATCACCCTTGGTTTCCAGATAGTCCATCAAATCTTTCATGGTAATCAAGGCATGTACAGGAATCTCAAGCTCTTGCTGCACTTCCTGAATGGCTGATAAATCGCCCTGACCTTTTTCCTGACGGTCAAGTGCAACCAAAACACCTGCGATTTGTGCACCGGCATTTTTCAAGATTGTCACGACTTCACGAATCGCTGTTCCTGCTGTGATCACGTCATCAATGATCCAGACTTTTTTACCTGCTACAGAAGCACCGACTAGCACGCCACCCTCGCCATGATCTTTGGCTTCTTTGCGGTTAAAACCCCAAGGCACACTCACCCCATGATTTTGTGATAGCGCCACAGCGGTCGCTGCCACAAAAGGAATACCTTTATATGCAGGACCAAAAACCACTTCCACATGGTCACATGCCGTTAATTTTGCTGCATAGCCAGAAGCCAGCAATGTCAGGGCTTCACCATCATTCAGCAGACCCGCATTAAAAAAATAGGGACTCACACGTCCCGATTTTAAAGTAAACTCACCAAATTTAAGCACACCGCGTGATAATGCGAGTTCGATAAAAGCTTGCGGGTTAAACTGAGCTGGCGTTGGCATGAGGTGCTCCTAAATCCATTAATTAAGGTAAGACTTGCGCATGATACCAAAGAGTAGCTATCCAGGTGATCAAAAAATTCTTCGTGTCGTTTCAATTAATGTCAACGGTTTACGCTCATCGGTGAGCAAAGGGCTATTGGAATGGATGGAACAGTCGGATGCCGATGTGATCTGTATGCAGGAAAGCCGGATCACCCATGTGCAGTGGACCGATAAATTTAAACCGGAAGGCTGGTATACCCATCTATTCCCTGCCGAACGTCCAGGTTATGCCGGTACCGCAATTTATAGCCGCCTGCCCTTTGTCTCTTTAACCGATGGTCTGGGCTTTGAACTGTCAGATTCGCAAGGCCGTTTTATTGCAGCTGAATTTGATTTAGGTTTGGAGAAAACGGCCCATATCTGTTCATTGTATCTACCTTCCGGCTCATCAGGCGATGAAGCACAAGCGCGTAAAGATCACTTTCTGGAAGAATATGCCAAAATCCTGAAACAATGGCGCGATGAAAATAAATCGGTGATTGTCTGCGGTGATTACAACATCGTGCATAAACGGATTGATATTAAAAACTGGTCCGGCAACCAGAAAGCTTCCGGCTGTTTACCACATGAGCGCGCCTGGCTAGATCATATCTATGATGAACTCGGTTATGTCGATACGTTCCGCGAAGTACGCAAAGAAGCTGAACTGTATTCCTGGTGGTCAAACCGCGGACAAGCCCGAGCCAAGAACGTCGGTTGGCGGATTGATTATCAGGCCTGCTCACCAGACTGGAAAGAGCGTACCGTCAATGCCTGGGTGTATAAGGAACAATGGTTTAGCGATCATGCCCCAGTGATCATCGACTACAAACTATAAAAAAATACCTATCAATTGAGTGCACACCTGTTCACTCAATTAAGGCTTATTGCTTACATGACATGACGTATTTTTTGGGTTTATCTCGATGTCATAACAGAGCATTATAGCCTCACGGCACAGGGACATGTCAGGATGACAATATAAGGACAGGACGCCGTAGGAAGAAAATAAAACAAACTAAAACATTTAGCTTGTTTTTCATGGATGTGACAATGGACGTTGAATTGAGACCCGCATGATCAGGATGATTAAATGCGGGTTTTCTATTTCCACTGCCTAAAATTATTATTTTTTTTATTGTTGTTTTTCTGGTTAATCATTTTAAAGCGCATTGATGTCATTTTGATGACGATTCTGCCTCCCTATTTTAAATTGTTTTCTAATCATTCTATTTTGCATGGTCGACTGCTGCGAATTTGGTTAAGCTAGGCCATGATTTAAGATGTGTTAGATGGCGAATATGTTAAAAATTTACGGGATTAAAAACTGCAATTCGATGAAAAAAGCTTTTGACCTACTGACTGAGCTGGGGTTGAGCTATGAATTTCATGACTATAAGAAACAGGGCATCGATGCTGATACCATTAAAGTCTGGCTGAATGCGCTGGGTCAGGATGTGGTATTAAATAAAAAAGGAACCACATGGCGCAAACTGACTGAAGAACAGCAGCAAATGGCGCTGTCCAGTGAAGATGCTTTAATTGCCGCATTAAGCACTCATACCAGTTTAATTAAACGTCCGATCTTGGCCACGCCCACAGGTTTTATTGCCGGTTTTGATGACGCGGCTTATCGCACCTTAAGTAATTAATTATTATTCTAAATAATCCATACAAAAAAGCCTGACAGCAGTCAGGCTTTTATCTTTCTATCGAACTGGATTAGTTTGCACGAACCCAAGTCTGGTTACGGCCTAATGCTGCCACACCAATAAAGCCACGAAGCTCAAGTTTCTTGCCACCATCTGCCAGTTGGCCTTTTAGTTTGTAAGTTTTACCAGATTGCGGATCCAGAATTGAACCACTGTCATAGCTGGTACCACCTGAATTCTTAAGACCTTTCACAATGGTCAAGCCTTTGAGTGACTTGTTCTTGTACGGACCTTCACACTTGGTACAGGCATTTTCTTCACCTGGTGTTAACACAGATTGAATACTTGCTGACAACGTACCGTTCTTTTGTTCAGTAAATTTAACCATGGCCTTAGGCTGCTTGGTTTTATCATCAATGGTTTTCCAAACCGTGCCATTTAAAGGATCTGCGGCATTTGCCAGTACAGATAAGCCTAGTAGTCCTAACATAAGCGCTATTTTTTTCATTTTTCTTCATTTCCTTAGTCTGAAAATAGACCTCTGTAGTATTAAAAAGTCACAACAATTTTTCAATTTTTAGCTGTGACTATTTAGTGTAACCTTGTAAATATGGTTGGTAAATAATCTACATGATCAATAAAAGCACAAAAAGATGGAAGGAAAATGAAGATAAGCCCGTTAACAAAACAATTAATTACAGAAAGCATCTTAAAGACAGTCATTCGTGCCCCAAGCAGATTCAATCTTCCACCGAGTTCAATGCGCATTGCACTGGAGCAGATGTGCAAACTCTTTCCACAAGACAAAACCGTACAGATTCGTTCGCTACGTCTGGCGGGTCTGCGCGCAGAGGAAATTAAGCCGCAGCAAGAGTCGACCCAGCTGATTTTTCATATTCATGGCGGGGCATTTTATTTAGGCTCTTTAAATACCCATCGTGCCTTTATGACTCAAATTGCGGCTCGAACCCAGATGCAGGTACTGCATGTAGATTATCCGCTGTCACCGGAATCTGCCTATCCAGAGGCCTTGGAAGCCTTGTTTGATGTGTATAACTTATTGCTCGATCAAGGCGTTCAGGCCAAAGATATCATCCTGTCCGGTGATTCTTGTGGGGCCAATCTGGCGCTGGCCTTGGCGCTCAAATTACAAAAAGAAAACCTCCCACAAGTGAGTGGTTTGATTCTGTTGTCTCCTTTGCTGGATTTGACCCTGACCAGTGAATCGTTGCGCTATAACCAGAAACATGATGCCCTGCTGTCTCTGGAAACAGTTGAAACTGGCATTGAATATTATGTCCCGCGTGCCATCGATCGGGGTGATCCGGAAGTTTCGCCCTTTTTCGCCGATTTAAGCGGCTTGCCCCCAACTCATATTCAGGTCGGTTCCAAGGAAATTCTACTGGATGATGCCAGTCGTTTTAAGGAAAAAGCCGAACAGGCGGGTGTCGATGTGGAATTTAAACTGTATACCGGCATGTGGCATAACTTTCAGATGTTCAGTGCCTGGTTTGAGGAAGCCCAACAGGCGCTGAGCGATCTGGCAGCCTTCGCGCACCGTCTGGATCGAGATTAATTACTGTTCATCCATATAAAAAAGGCCAGCATAGGCTGACCTTTTGAGTTGTTTTTGGATATTTAGATGGCTTGAACCTGCTGCAATGCCGTCTCTAAGGCTTGTGCCTTGATCGTTTCGCCCATGTTCACGCCTTCCGCACGAATCACTTCAATATCGGTTACGCCGGTAAAGTTAAACACGGTTTTCAAAAAAGCTTCCTGAAAATCGGCAGGACTTTGCTCACCATAAACTCCGCCACGGCTGCTGGCAATATATACTTTTTTATTGCCCGCCAGACCGACAGGGCCTTGTTCGGTATATTTAAACGTACGTCCCGCCACACAGATCCGGTCAATCCAGGCTTTTAAGGTCGATGGTAAGCCAAAGTTATACATGGCCGCGCCAATCACCACGATATCTGCCTGTAAATACTGTTGCAGGATGTCTTCGCCTAATGCAGTCTGTTCTGCATTCTGACCCATTAAAATTTCAGCCGTGAGATGTGGAATCGGCTGCGCAGCAAGATCGAGATATTCAAGCTCGATGGCCTGAGCATGTTTTTGTTGTAACTGACTCACCAACGCCTGAGTCAGCTGACGCGAAATAGAGGCATCGCCTAAAATACTGGAATCAATCTGTAAAACTTTCATGGCTTCGCTCTCATCTATGGGGCTATCTAACTAATGCAGCCATTTTAAGGCTTAGGTTGCATGAAATAATTAGCACAGATAAAACACATCATTCTGAATTTAGAACAAAACCAGCTTTAATATTAGAAATTCCTATTTTGCAGACGCCTTAAATATTGTGGTTTATCAAGCGTTAAAACTTATGTTATCTTATGTAAATAAAGCTATAAATAGTCAATAAATCTTAAAAAGTTGCCATAATAATTTAAGTCAGACCGACAACATGAAGCGAATATCGCCTGTATTACAAAAAATAATCAAACACAGAATCACGAAATATCTGGTCGAAGATGAAGTCGTGATGAACTGGAGTATTCTCAAAAAGTGCATCCTGATGCTAACTTTGGGCTGCGGCGTACATCTGACCTGGCTCGGTTGGGATATCTTTGTTTTATTCAATCCAGAGTATTGGCAATATGTTCAGTTAGAACGGGTTCATACCCAAGTTATCCTGAACAGCAGCTTTTTAGCGATTTTATTGGCACTGATTTATCCCTGTTATAAATTTCAGAGCAATCCTCTGGTGGAACGTTATTTGCCCTATCTGGCAGTTGGTACTTTTGTGATTTCGCTGTGCCGTGATGCCTATGTCGTGGGGGTGATCAGCCCTGTGGCCACGACCTCCTATGTCTGTTTAATTATGGTGGGACTGGTGCTGTTTCATCGCAGGCTGGTTTATAGCATGCTGATTCCAGCATCCATTTTCCTAGGCGGATGTGCCTATTTAAGTTTCAGCCATCAATTGCCTTATTCTCCTTTATTCAACATTCAGGACAAACATTTTTATAATGCTTTCTGGCTGTTTTCAATGCTGTATTTCATTGTCCCAATTTTAGCTGTATGCATGGTGTTATTTGAAATTTTACTCAGCCAATGGCGTCATCGTGAAGAACTCATCAAGCAGCTCAGTCAGATTGATCCGCTCACCAACCTGTTTAACCGGCGCAGTATCAATCAATGTCTGGATCAGCTCAATGCTACGGCTGTACCCCATTACGCCCTGGTTCTCTTAGATCTGGATCACTTTAAGAAAATTAATGATCTGTATGGTCATCATAAGGGCGATGAAACCTTGGTTGAAGTCAGTGCTGTATTAAGCCAACAGTTACGCGAAAGTGATGTAGTGGGCCGCTTTGGCGGTGAAGAGTTCATTTTGGTGCTGAAAAATACCAGTCTGGAAAAAGCCAAACAAGTAGCAGAACGCTGCCGCAGCGCGATTCAGCAATTACAGATGATGAGTGATGAAGGTGAGCCGATTCCGGTGACTGCCAGTTTCGGAATTGCTATTTCCAAAGCCGAGTTACGCCCACAACAGCTACTCAGTCAGGCCGATCAGGCGCTTTATCAGGCCAAAGCCGGTGGACGTAATCGGGTCAAAGCCTATGCTGAGCCGGTGACTGCACAGATGCAGGTTTCTTAAACGGGTTCAGCTTTTTCGATGATTATGAATATTATAGGGTTGAGCTTTGAGCCAGACGTTGCAGCTGGGCCAGCAATTCTGCTTCGCTAAAAGCACCGGTCAAACGTAAACCGCGAATTTCCTGTTGCTGCTCATTCAGAAATAAATAGGTTGGTGGTCCCAGAATTTCCCATTGATTTAACAGCATTTGATGCGAGGCATTGTATTGGCTTAAATCCAGCTTGATCAGGAAATAAGGTGCCAGAGCCTGCTGTACCTGTGCAGATTTTAAAATACGATGTTCAATCGGCTGACAAGCGACACACCAGTCGGCATAGACATCAATCACGATCTTTTGCCCTTGCGGTGCTGTATTCAAAATCTGCTGAAATTCTGCTGCACTGCGTGCCACATGCCACTGGGCTTCTGTACTGGACTGCTCAACAAAAAACCGCTGACTATGCTGATATTGGCTATAACTGATATAAGGCAGTGCTATCATCAGACACAGGATATACAACCACCTCAAGCCAGTACGATGCCAGAAAATCCGGAACAGTACATAGGCCACAAAGGCCATGCCCAAGCCTAAGGATAACCACTGTAAAGTCGCTTCTGAAATCAGTGGGCGAATAAAATACAGTGCCAGCGCCAGCATGATAAAGGCAAAGAGCACTTTGATCTGATTCATCCAGTGCCCGGCTTTAGGTAGTACCCGTGCACCCAAAATACTGGCCAGCAGTAAAGGTGTGCCCATGCCAAAACCGAGGGTAAACAGCAGCAAGGCACCCTGCCACTGGCTTTGGGTCTGGGAAATAAACAAGAGTGCACCCGCCAACGGTGCGGTCATGCATGGCCCGACCAGCAGCGCCGAGATCATGCCCATGACTCCAGCACTGACCAAACTACCGCCCTGCTGCATGGCCTGAGCCCGATCCAGACGCTGAACCAGACGTTGTGGCAGTTTAATCTCAAACAGTCCAAACAGATTCAGGGCAAACAGGACAAACAACACACTAAACGCGATCAGGGTACCGGGTTGCTGCAACCAACGCTGGAAATTCAGGCCGGCCGAAGACGCAATTAAACCCAGCACCGCATAGACCGCGGCCATACTGCTGACAAAAGTCAGGGCGATCATCCAGGCTTTGACACCTTTGCTGTCCCGTACAATCAGCGAGGTCAGGATCGGCAGCATCGGCAAGGAACATGGGGTAAAAGCCAGCAAGATTCCTAAGCCAAAGAACAGTAACAGTCCATAACCCAAAGAGCGTTCAAGCAATTGAGCTGACCATTTTTGGTCTTGTGCCGCACCGACTGCGGGTTGCCCGCTAGGGGATGCAGAAAATGCATCTGCTGTAGATTCTGAGGAATCCGCTGTATTAAACAGGGTATTGTGTTGCAGTGATGACCCGTTTAGATCAAGTAAGCGCTTGCTTCCTGGGCCGGCAGCTTCAAATTGCACCAGACCTGACAGATCTGTCTTGAACTGAATACTTTGCGGCGGATAACAGATTCGGTCTTTGGCACAGCCCTGCCAGCTCACCTGATAGGACTGGTTGGCCTGCGTCGGAATCTGAAACTTTAACTGCTGATAATACACCTGGGTATGCCCATAGTTGTCATCATACAGATCTTTAGCAGGCGGTAATTCAAGCAATACAGGCTGATTGCCCTGCCGCACTTCAATTTTATGCTGATACAGATAATAGTTATCCGGAATCTGCCAGCTCAGCTCAGCCTGTTGCTGACTGGTAGAAATCACATGAACAGGAAAAGCCTGCTCGGCAGACAAGAGCGCTGTTTCGGCCTGAACCGGACTGCTAAACACGAGGCTTCCCAGGATGACCGGGGCAAGCATTTTGCCCCAGCTCTGGAATTGCGGGTTTCTGATCATCACGAAACTGGAGTGTCCTAGAATAAGAAGGATACGCCTAAACCTGAAAAGTAGCTTCGCTCTGTACCGTCCAGATCAACTCCCACACTGGCATCCAGCTGAACACGGTCATTAAGTGCATACATTACCCCAGTGCCAAGCGCGTATTCATTGTCGATGCTTTCAGCTTTACGGTAAATCAGTTCAGAATAGCCTGACCAGCGATCGGTGATCTGGTAGCCGATCGATGGAATCGCAGCTATGGCCCAATTGCTGTCCTGCCATTCATAACGCATAGTCAATGCGGTACTGACCAAGTCATTATATTGGTACGATACGACAGAACCCAGGCTGTAAATATCTTCTTCATTACTGAAACCGGCATTGCCTGTCGCAATAACTGCTTCGGCCAGCAAGGCCAGACTCAGTTTGTCATCATCCAGATCAATGGCTTTTTTCAGACCAATACTGACATCGCCCAGACCATCATTTTCATTCGTCTGGCCGTTGGATTTGACTTGTGACCAGACAGGGCCTTCCCAGCCCAGACGCAACTCCAGACCATCACTAAGTCCGGTACGTAACAACATATCTGCATTCAGTGTCGTTACCGTTTGCTCGCCCGACTTGCTGTAGCGGGCTGTGGGCAAACCTTGCTCCCAGGCAACATTTCCAACCGGGGTAATGCCTGTACTCAGACCTTCACCTGGTCGATCAAATTCAAAATCTGCTGCGAAAAGTGATGCACTGCAACCAGTCAGTGCAATTAAACCCAAAGTTTTTAATATTGTCATCTTGGTGCTCTTTATTAAAATTTAACCCAGTTCTTTGCTCATTTTTGCGCCATGACTACGCAAGAGTTCTAGCGTCTGTTTTTCTTCATCCAAGGCTTCTGACCAGTTAATTTCATCAAAATCACAATCGAAGAACAGGTCACTGATCGAAGATAAAATGGTCATGCCATCTTCATCTTTGCTATTTGGATCAACTTTTTCATCGAGTAAACGCTGCACGGCAGGTGCACATGCGGCACTTGCAGCATCCCATAATGGGCCATAAATTTCTTCTGCATCCCAGAGATGCAAATTCACTTTGGCCTGGATCAATTCTTCCAGAATTTGTAAATGTACAGCCAATCGTGCCTGTTTTTCTTCAGCTGAAAGTGGTGTGCCGGCTTCATATAACTCGCATACCTCTTCCCACCATTTAAATAAACCATCTGACCAGACCGAAATTACCGGGCCTTTGTCATGATCAATAAAATTTGGATTGAGTCCATCTGCCAAAAGCTGCTTTACCTGATCCAGATTTAATTCTTCGAGTGCTTGCACAAAAATTTGTTGTTGCGCAGTTAACATGATGGAGCTCACTTTCATTCGTTTTCGACTATTATGCCGAATAACGTGCGGCTTTGTTGCGCTTCTCACTATTATATTTTTGTTTCATACAAAAAAAGCCCCGCAGGGCTTTTTAAAATCGGTCAGCATTACTCGTCAATCTCTGCTGCAGTATCTGTATCTGCCAGTGCTAAGGCACCAGGACGAACATTGTCTTTTTTCTCAATCACATGTTCCAGACTGCGTTTTAGCCGGTCAATCGCACCACGAATGGCAGTATCCACATTGTGAGCGCGATGATTGACGACCACGGGTTTTAACCCTGCAGGACGCGCTTCTATCATGCAGCGAATATCATCATCACCGCCTTTGGCGCCATTTTCATCACTGAGATGGACTGAAAAATGAGTAATACGCTCGCTATGGCGCTGGAATTCTTGATTTAATTCTTCACGTACATAATCAATTAAACGCTCGCTATTCTGAATGTGTTTATCTGTACGAAGTTCAATATTCATAAATTACCATCCTCAATCTTTGTAACTTTTTGAGTGCAAAAATTTTTATCTTGGCACGTTTGTAGCTTGCTGTTTCGCATCGCATTTCACTTCTTCAAATGATTGGAATTACACCCTCCACTTTGAATGATGAACACATTTTTGAGTCTGCAGAACCGTGTCCTTATATCTCGAATATCAGCCCTATCTTGAAAATATGCAAGTCCTATTTTGGCTTTTTAGCAAAAGAATAATGGATTGTGACAACTGTTTACTCAGCTTAAAATAGGGTTATTGACCTCTCTCAATTACATTATCGTTCACATGATTTCATCAAAAATTGATAGCGAAATATTCTTATAAAAAAGTACAAATAACATCCAGATCACTCTGTTCATGAGCTGAAATAATGGCAAAATCTGAAGAGTTTATCTGAAAATCTCAGGAGCAATAATCAGGTGGATTTTCTGGAAAATATAAGCGTGACAAGCCTTACAATGATCCTTCTCTCTGCTAGGCTAGTGATTGTTTTCTACTCTTCTTAAAGATTTTCAAAAATTCTTATCTCTTCCCCTAAACACAATGTTCTTATGGATTTTTGTATGCAGGAAATGACCGGTCAGGATGATTTCTCCACAAGCCAAACAGTTTAATAAATAAACAAAAAACTTTGATTAAAGCTTGAATTTATTACACAAAATAAACAGGAATTTTAAGATTTTGGCAGCTAGAGTTGCTTAAATACCGGCCAAATAGCTTCATCGAGCCAAACATCTTCATGCTTTTTAGCAAAATATTCGCTCTAAAAATACATCGCTATTGTGCTTTCTCTTTTGGTTGAATGATGAGATGGCAATCTTGCAAACTCAAAATACTAAAAAAACAGTGAGATTTAAATTCGATTGAACAGAGTTTCAGCTTTTTTATTTCAATAAAGCTTTCTTGATTTTTATACCACCTGATTTAAATTTTTTTTAATAATAATGACTTAAAAACTCATCTCTTATTTTCGGAAATGCCTATCGATGAGACCAAATATTTCCTCATGCTGAAGACTTGGAGATATTTAGGTCAGCGATCAATTTTAACTTTATTTTTACGCATTAATCTGTATGCTTACTCTGCTTTCTTGGGGGAGAGATTTAAATGAAATTGACACAACTCGCGGCACTTTGTGCATTGGCTACCACTGCAACATTTACCCAGGCAAAACCAATCTGGCAAGACTTTAGCCTGACCGGCCTTTATGGTGAAAACTATAAAGTACCATTTCCAACTCAAGATGAAAAAATTGAGCAAAGCACAGTTACTGCTGAATATGCCGCTGGTTTTAAATATGGCGATTTCTTTGCCTTTGCGGATCGTACCAACAATGATCCAAATGGTAACGAAACCTATTTTGAAGTTGCACCACGTTTAAGCCTTGGCGCAGTAACTGGCCAGAAACTTGAACTGGGCCCTATCACAGACGTATTAATTGCAACGACTTGGGAAGGCAACAGTGCTCAGGACAGTGATTTTAACAACTACCTATATGGTATTGGTTTTAATTTAGCGATCCCTTATACCAACTATGCAACCATCAACTTCTACAAAGCAGAAAATGATCTTCAAGAAGATGATTATCAAATGACCATTACCTATGCCGTGCCATTTAAAATTGGCGGTGAAGAATTTCTGGCAGATGCTTTCCTGGATTGGTCAACTGCTGAAGGTCCTAATCATAAAAGCGAATTAAACTGGACGTCTCAATACAAATGGAATGTGGGTAAACACATTTCTCCAGAGACTAAGCTTTATGTGGGTGTTGAACATTCAGTTTGGAATAACAAGTTTGGTACAAATATTGATCAGCATGATGTCAGTGCACTTGTGAAGTATCACTTCTAATTGTTGTATGATCAAAGGCAGAACTTCGGTTCTGCTTTTTTTCATCCCTTATTCAAGCCAAACTAGAACAAAAATATGCATCATTTTCAAATTCGACATGCCACCAAGCATGATCTTGAAACCATCCTCGAGATTTATAATCAAGAAGTGCTACATGGCACTGCGACCTGGAACAGAACAGCCTTTGATTTGAACTATTTCAAAATCTGGTTTAAGCAGTTGAAGAATCAAAATTTCCCAGTTTTTGTGGTTGAAGATAGACGAGATCAGCGTGTTGCTGGCTATGCCTGCTATGACCAGTTTCGTAGTATTCAAGGCTTTCAACACACGGTAGAACATTCAGTTTTTCTAAATCCGGATTATGCAGGACAAGGTCTGGGTTCTATCTTATTAAAGCATTTAATTGAAGAGGCTCAAGCACAGCAATTGCATATCATGGTCGCAGCGATTGATTCAGAAAATATCTCATCGATTCGCCTGCATGAAAAACTGGGCTTTGTGCAAAGTGCTTATATGCCGCAAGTTGGACAAAAGTTTGGTCAATGGCGCGATCTGGTGCTATTACAACTGAATTTGGAGCAGGCCGAAGTAACGACTCTTTAAATCTCCTGTTATTTAGACCGGCTTCTCTTTTATTAAACTGGTATCGAAACAGACACTCTATTTACTTCCAAAGCTGGCTATGTTTTATTCAGATCAAAGCCGTCCAGAGTAAAACAATGTATAAATCTCTATGTTGTATTGGTATTTTAACTTTAAGTACACTAACTTTTGCCGATTCAGATTTTGAAAAAGAACTTCGTACAAGCTGCAGCAAAGTGAAGAGCTACGCCAATAATGGCAAAAAATTCTATGATCAAAAACACTATCAACAGGCCATAGCACAATTTAAGCAACAAGCTGCCTGGTCATCTTTTTGTGAAATGAACCGGGATGAAGCTAAAACCTCTTTCTCTGAACAAGCCATTACAACAGCATTTAATAATGTGGGTTTAAGCTATAGCAAACTTGGCAAGCCTCAATGGGCACGTGCCTGGTTCTCCGTTTACCCCGATGCTAAAAGTAGTCAGTTTAATTTAAAACAGCTTCCTCCACCTAAAAAGGACACTCAACTTGCAGGTACTTATGTACAGCATGCCGGTTTTGGTGCCTGGAGTACGCTGAAAATTGTCAAACAGCAGCAACATTATGCGATCGAATATGAAGGTCTCTATATGGGCTTACGCAGTTTGATTTATGGACCAAATCTAGGTGGATTTAATACCACGATGCCACTGAATAAAACACAGGCACAATATCGCTCTGAAGACTGCAAAATCGATATCTCTTTCGGCTTTGATGCCAAACTCGGAAGTCGTGCAGTGCTTAAGCAAAATAGTGGTGATTCAGGTTGTGGCTTTGGGCATAATGTTTCAGCGGCAGGAGTTTTCTTAAAAGTAGAGAATTAATCGGTTTCAGATATAAAAATATCAGCACACAGATCGAAAAAATAGGGCTTAGATTCAAGCCAGCAAAAAGCCCGCAGTTGCGGGCTCTTGATCTAAAAAAGAGTGCTATTACACAATAATATCTGCCAGATTGCCTTTTTGCTCTAACCATTCCTTACGGTCACTGGCACGTTTTTTCGCAAGTAACTTATCCAGTAAACCTGCGGTAAAATGACTATCATCCAAATCCAGCTGCACCAAACGGCGTGTATTTGGATCTAAGGTCGTTTCACGTAACTGGCTGGCATTCATCTCGCCCAGACCTTTGAATCGGGTAATTTGCGGATTTTTGCTTTTGCATTTTTTCAAAATACCATTGAGCTCGTCATCATCCAGGGCATAGTGCACGTCTTTGTTGTCATCAATCCGATACAAGGGCGGCATGGCAACGAATAAATGCCCTTCTTCCACCAAGGTCGGGAAATGCTTGACGAACAGGGCACAGAGCAAAGTTGCAATATGCAGACCGTCGGAATCGGCATCGGCCAGAATACAGATTTTGCCATAACGTAGCTCGGACAGGTCATCTGAACCCGGATCGACACCGATCGCAATCGCGATGTTATGTACTTCTTGCGATGCCAAAACTTCATCCGAAGAGACTTCCCAAGTGTTTAGAATTTTACCGCGAATGGGCATGATCGCCTGGAAGTTTTTATCACGCGCCTGTTTGGCAGAACCACCCGCAGAATCGCCTTCCACAATAAACAGTTCCGACTGATCCAGATCATGTCCAACACAGTCGGATAATTTACCCGGCAAGGTTGGACCGGCCACAATTTTTTTACGTTCTACTTTTTTCGCGGCTTTTAAACGGCGACCCGCTTTAGAAATGGCCATTTCAGCCAGTTGCATCGCGATATCAGAATTCTGGTTTAGCCAGAGTGCAAATGCATCTTTGGCAATATTCTGCACCGTACCTGAGGCTTCACGACTCGACAGACGCTCTTTGGTTTGTCCCGAGAACTGCGGCTCCTGGAATTTCAGCGACAGAATATAGTTGACACCATCCCAGACATCTTCCGCAGAGAGTTTCATATTACGCGGCAACAGATTACGCAGCTCACAGAATTCACGCATCGCATCGGTCACGCCTGAACGTAAACCATTGACATGGGTACCGCCCTGCGCGGTCGGAATCAGGTTGACATAGGACTCCTGAATGCTATCGCCGCCTTCTACATTCCAGCAAATCGCAAACTCGGCACTGGCACGCTCAGCGTCACCTGTTGCAACAAAAGCCGGTGCAGGAATGATTTCACGATCCTCAAGCTCATCCATCAAATAGTCGACCAGACCATTTTCAAACTGCCAGCTGATCTTTTCGTCATTGATCTGGTCAACATAATTGATCTGTAAGCCCGCAGCCAAAACCGCTTTGGCTTTGAGATTATGCTTTAAAGCTTTTAAGGCAAATTTGGGTGAATCGAAGTATTTGGTTTCAGGCCAGAAATGTACCGTAGTTCCCGAGGCGCGTTTAGGCGCCTTGCCTGCCAGCACTTCAAGTGGAGCCGTCGGCTCACCATTTTCAAAGGCCATTTTATACAGGTTGCCCTGACGCTGAACTTCAACTTCTACACGGGTCGAAAGCGCATTGACGACTGAAATCCCCACGCCATGCAAACCACCGGAAAACTGGTAGTTATCGGTGCTGAACTTACCACCGGCATGCAGTTTGGTCATGATGATTTCAATACCACTTTGACCATATTCGGGATGAATATCGACTGGCATACCACGACCGTTATCTTCGACAGATAATGAACCATCTTTACAGACCGTGACGGTAATCTTGTTGGCATGTCCGGCCAAGGCCTCATCGACAGCATTATCAATCACTTCCTGCGCCAGATGGTTCGGACGAGAGGTATCGGTATACATGCCCGGACGACGACGTACCGGATCCAGACCAGATAAAACTTCAAGAGATTGAGCCGTATATTGAGACACGTTATTCGGTTTCCTTTTTTATGCAGTCCAACAAAAACTGTAAGAGCAGCGGAATTTTCTCCGCAAAATCATCCATCCCGTGACTGCCATTTGCTTCGGTCATCAGCATTGCAGGGGGACGCGCAGCACTATAATAACGATGTGCTTCACGATAATCCAAAACTTCATCGCCTTGTTGCAGCAGAACCAGCATTTTGTCTGCATCTTGTGCAACTGGCAGGGCCAATTGTTGCAGTTGCAGCAGATCTGCATCATCCAGACACCAGTTCGGATGCACCTGCAAAGGCAGTTGCTCGTCAAACAGTTCACGAAACAGTTGCCATGGTCGCATTGCCGGATTAATCAGTACAGCAGGCACAGCATGCTGTGCGACCAGATATGTCGCATAGAATCCGCCGAGACTGCTGCCCACTAGCGCCACATCTTGCATTGACTGAATCCGCTCGGAAAGCTGCTGAATCGCAGCCAGTGGCGACATATTTAAATCAGGCAAATGCACCTGAACCCCGGAGTATTTTGCACAGTAGTGTTGCAGCAATGTCCCCTTGATCGAGTAGGCATTACTTTTAAAGCCATGCAAATAAATAATATTCATGAACTACCAACAAAAAACCCATTCATCATCAAAATTTAATTTAAAAAATGTGAAGTACACTACAATATCAGACCCGTTAATTACTTAAATTGTCTGACAAAAAAGCCCGAAGTATTCTGTAATTCTCGCTATTTTAGAATGAAGGCCTCAATATCTGGAAACTCGACAAGAAAAAGAATTTATACCGCGAAGTTCTTTAAAAAGAAAGATGACAAATCATGCGGCTCATTGAAAGGACAGCATCAGATGCCAAGTTTGACACCGTTACATGAAACCTATTGTCGCTGGGACCGAACCCCACCGAGTCAGGCCGATGTACTGGAAGGTCTGGCGCAGCTGGTGACGACGCGCTTTAACGACGTGATTCAGGAACTGATCAAAAGTATTCAACGTGAAATTTTAATGAGTATTTTTGGTTTAAGTGAAAATAATTCACAAAAAATTCAGAATATTCCGTCGATTGCCCGGCTCTATCAAATGTCCTATGACATGCTGTTTCATTATGGCAATACCCTGATTGCACCCGGTCTACGCCAGATTATTGAACGTTTTCCCAAACTGCATAATAAGCCGCTGACGCCTTCCTTGTATTTTCTGGTCAGTGCCTTAAATGGCATTATTGGGGATTATCTGCTGAAATATCAAAACCCTTTGGCCTTGCCCATGGTGATCTATGATCATTATGGCTCATTGCAAAATGGTGAGCTGAGCGGACGGATTACCCTGTTTGTACATGGCTTATGCATGAACCATTTAGACTGGTCAAATCGCAAATATGAAGGGATTGGAGAAAAATTACTGGCCCAGCGCGACCGCAATACCATGCTGTATCTGAATTACAATACCGGTCGGCGAATTTCAGCCAATGGCCGCAGTCTGGCCAATACCTTGCAGGATCTGGTCGCTCGCAATCCGAGAATTACCAGTATTGACCTGATCGGGCATAGCATGGGGGGTCTGGTCTCTCGTAGTGCGCTGTTTTATGGCAAGCAGAATATGTATGGCTGGATCAATATGGTGGAGAATCTGGTCTGTCTCGGTTCACCGCATCATGGTGCTGTTCTGGAACGTTTTGGGTTTAGCTTGCAGGACAAACTTGGACATTTCCCGCTGATCCGGCTGATTGGTCATCTGGTCAATATTCGCAGTAACGGAATTCTGGATTTACGCCATGGCAGTGTCCGTGATGATGACTGGGAGCATAATGCGCTTCGGATCGGCTTTATGGATGACAACCGTAAACCTGCCCCGATTCCCTCGCATATCGACACCTATCTGGTTGCAGGTACGATCGAATTTGAAAACCGCAAAAACAAGACCCTGCACGTGATTGGCGACTATCTGGTCAGTATCAAAAGCGCTTTGGGCGAGCATCCCAATCCGCGTTTCCAGCTCAAAGTTCCGGATGCCCACAAGGCTATTTTCTATGGCTTGAACCATTTCGAGATTCAATATCATCCGCTGGTCGCCGAACAGGTGGCACGCTGGTTCTATCCAAGTGTAGAAGATGAAGCCTTTGATCAAATTCGTGAATATACAATTGATCTGGAAAGTCTGGAAGGTATTGCCCTGACTTAACTTTCAGCGCATTAACAAGCCCTCAATTGAGGGCTTGTTAATGCGAACTTATTAATATTTATCTCTGAGCCGTTTAACCGGTGCAGTTTTATATTTGCGCAGCAGTTGCCATAGACTGACCAGCAATAAAATACTAAAGAAGATCAGAGACCAGACCGGCAAAGATTGCCCCAAGAAAGTCCAGTCAATGGTGGCACACTCGCCAGAACCATTGAGTACCTGTTGCAACACTGACTGCATTGGCAAGGTTTCCAGCCAGTATTCCAGGCCAGGACCACAACTCGGCACCTGATCCGGTGGCAGATTCTGTAACCAGACATGCCGGGCAGCAACGCCCACAGACCATAAAATACTCAGCGAACCTAGCAAGGCATAGAGCCGCTTCATGATATTGGATTTAGGGTTATGCAGACATGCGATGAGTGAGATGATCCCCAGTCCAATTAATCCCACACGCTGAAACACACAGAGTGGACAAGGCGCCAGGCCCTGTACATGCTCAAGATATAAGGCAAATGCCATTCCAATGACAGCAGCCAAAAATAACATACCACTCACGAAGCGATAACCCCATTGCATGGTGAATCCTCTTATTTTTTATCGATATTGGGCTAAATAATCAGCAAAACTGACGCTGCTATCTTGCTCGAGTTGCTGTTGTTGCTGCAATGACTTTTGTGACATTTCTTCAAAATAAGCCAGTGTTTCCGGGCTAAGCTGGTGTGCTTCATAAACACTGCTATGTTGCTGAGCCAGATGCTGGCCAAAGTGCCACATACTGCCTTGAGTGCGTGTATCGCCCACCACCAGGGCAGATAAAGTTGCATCAACTTCATCGACCCGGATCTGCATCATCTTCATGGCATTGCTATACAGGTCGGTTGCATAGGTCTGATTGAGCAGCTCGGCCAGAGGCTGCATGCGTTGCAGATGTATGGCACACCAGTCTTCAATCGGATAGCATTGACCATCTGCCAGAATTGCAGCATTCGGCGCACGGCCACGATTTACCACTTCGGTCTGATTCTGCTCAATGATCTCCTGCTCCTCACCGAAAAGTGCTGGACTGTCCTGCAATAAACAATACAAGGCCACCACTTCCAGGAAGCCGGCGGTGTCTTCATTGATGCCAATCGGGCTATATGGATTGACATCGACTGCCCGCAGCTCGACATAGGCAATCCCGCGATTTTCCAGCGCTTGAGATGGGGTTTCACCCTCTTGTGGCACCTGCTTCGGACGTACCAGACTGTAATATTCATTTTCGATTTGCAGCACATGATCATTGATCTGAGTCGGCTGGCCATCTGCTGCATTTAGTCCAAGACGACTAAAGGGTTTATACGGCGTTTTGACTGCTTTTTGCAGTCCTTCTAGATAGTCTTGCAAGTTATTATAGTGAATGCCGAGCTGTTTCTGGGCTGAGTTCTGGTAGCCAAATCGTCCCATACGCAATGCTGTCGCATAAGGGGTATACAGGGTGCCTTTTACCAAGGGCAATAGATGATGATCACGACCGGTCATAAAGCACTGGCAGACTGCCGGACTGGCACCGACCAGGAACATCACCAGTGGGGTCAGACGAATAAAGTTACGGATCAGCCCCATATAGCGGTGGCTGCGATAATCCTGCAGGCTTAAGTCCTTGAGTGCTTCATCCTGCTCCTGCTGCTGTAAGGCTTCGAACAGATGATCCGGGAAAGACAGGTTATAATGCACCCCTGAAATGGTCTGCATACGGCGACCATAACGCACCCCCAAGCCATGACGATACAAGGTTTTAAATAAGCCGATATTCGAGCTGCCATACTGCGCCAGCGGAATACTTTCATCGCGGCTATCCAGCATGCAGGGCATCGACATCGGCCAGAGTTTTTCCTCATTTTCCAGATGACGATGCACAATCGCGTGAATATCAGTGAGATAGTCCAAGGCTTTTTTGATCGTGTCCTGCGGCGGCGTAATGAACTCCATTAAGGCTTCAGAATAGTCTGTGGTGATATGTGGATGAGTCAAGGCTGAACCCAAGGCACGCGGATGCCCTGCCTGTGACAGGAAACCATCACTCTGCATACGTAAGCTTTCACGCTCAATACCACGCAGCATGCCTTTGATGAGTGACGACTCTACCCAGGTCGGTAACACATTTTGGGAAGTCGGTTCAGGTTGACTCATTACAATCTCGCTTAAAGGGGCTAAACTATTAAATTAAAATCATCAGTTTAATCAGTATACCGTGATTTCATGCCGGCACATGACAGGCCGCCTACTTTTCAGGCAAACTATTGATTTTTAATTTGGCAATTTTTTAACACAAACTTCCTCTATAAGACATGTGAAATTTGTGATTTTATAATTAAATGAGCAGAGGCAAACAATAAAGCATATGAATTATCAAGATTTTTTAGACTTCTGGTTTTCCCCGGCCGCAGAACCGAACTGGTTTGTTAAAAGCGCCGCCTTTGATGCCTTACTGGCTGAAAAGTTTAGTGTCTTGCATCGGCAGGCCGCACAAGGCGAATTATGGACCTGGCGAGAAACGCCAGCAGGCCGGGTGGCCGAAATCATTATCCTGGATCAGTTATCCCGTAATTTATATCGCAACGATCCACGTGCTTTTGCTCAAGATGGTATGGCTTTGGTCCTGGCGCAGGAAATGATCCAGCTAAAACTCGATCAAGCGCTTGATCCAGTCTACCGCCGTTTTTTATACATGCCCTTTATGCACAGTGAGTCAGCACGTATCCATGAAGTGGCATTGCAGCTGTTTGAAGCGCTGGATAATCCAACTGTATTGGACTATGAGCTAAGACATAAAGTGATTATTGACCGTTTCGGACGTTATCCGCATCGAAACCAGCTTTTAGGCCGGGAATCGACCGCGGAAGAATTAACTTTCCTGACCCAGCCAGACAGCAGTTTTTAAGAGTTTTTAAACCCCGCTGTCTGGACTGGATCATTGCATCAGGAGATCGAACATGAAATATACCCTCTGCGGGCTGGGTCTCATTGCGGTAGTGGGTCTGAGTGGCTGTGCAACGACACCCTCAAAGCCTTTAAGCTTTGATCAGTTAGGTCAATATAGTACCACGCCCCTCAACAGCAGCACCTATCGCATCAGCTTTCAGGCTCGTCCCAATATGAGCTTTGGTACTGCTGAAGAAATCACCCTGCTCAAAGCCGCGCAGACCACTGTACAAAATGGCTTTCAGTTTTTCAGGGTACTGAATGATCCAAGTAACCGCACCCAGCAACCACCACGGCAGGCCGTCGTCTATCCGGCACCGAGCTATTATCCCTATGGATATTACCGCCGTTATCCGGGATTCTGGCCAGATCCATTCTTTGATCGGCCTTATACTGTCACCCTGGATCCTGCTCAGGTGGCCTATACCATTGAATGCTTTAAAGCCGGTCAGGCACCCAGTGATGCTTTCGATGCGCGCTTGATTTTACAGTCACTTGGGGCTAAATATGGTCTAAGTCCATCCGGCGCACTGCTGCAACCGCAACCGGCCAATCCCTCTTGACAGGATGATCTATGCAGACAGAGCCTATCTCCCCGAGCTTACAACGCAGTAAACGTTTTGCGACCATCGCGCTGGTGGTCGCGGTACTGATCTGGTTGGCACTCATGCTTGCTGCCAAGCTGCTGCCCGAATATGTCTGGCTGATTCATATCCTGATGCTCTCTGCAGAAGCCGGTGTGGTCGGTGGTCTGGCTGACTGGTATGCGATTACCGTACTGTTCCGTAATCCTTTTGGCCGCTTGCCGATCCCGAAATTTTTACGTGACCATACCGAAATCATTCCCCGCAACAAGGCCCGTATTGCAGAGTCGATGGGCCGTTTTGTGCAGGAAAATTTTCTCTCTCCGCAAATTGTACAGCGCAGTCTGGCCAGTACCGACCTGAGTCTGGCCGCGGGGCGCTGGCTGGCCAATCCACAGAATAATGCCCAGGTCACCCAGGTGATCCAGCAAACCGTGCCTAAAGTTTTTGAATTTGTCGGGCAGGAACAGATTGCCGGATTTATCCAGAATAATAGCGTGCAATGGGTCAAGAACACCCAGATCAATACCCTGGCCAGCGAGATGCTGCGCGCCGTACTCGAAAATGATTTCCATCAGGATGTACTGCAACGCGGCCTAGACGTGGTACATGCCTGGATGACCTTACATCCTGAACAAACCCGCGAGCTGACCCGTAACCTGTTTAAGGAAATGGGCGTGTGGAAATTGGCCAAAGGTGCTAGCTGGATCGGGATTGACGTGCAGCAACGCAGTATTGATTCCGTGATCGGGCGCGTTGAAGCCATGCTGGCCGACCCGGATCATCCTTGGCGGCTTAAAATTGAGGAAACTGGACATCACTGGATGTTGCAACTGGCCGATAATGACAGTGACGCCAGCCAGCGCCTGAATGAAACCAAGGATGCCTTGCTCGATAGTCCGCAAGTGCTGAATTTTATCAGTGGTGCCGTGGTGATTTTATGTGATGCCATTAAAGAGGATTTGCAAAAACCGGATTCCGGTATTGCCGAGAATCTCAGAATTGCGATTCAGCAGGTCGGAGAAAATATTATCTCGAATGCTTCAGTACGTGAGCTGCTGAATAAACGTCTTAGCGGGATCGCGGTGGATCTGAGTGATCAGTACAGTGAAAAAGTGATTCGTTTTATTAGCGAGCGCATTCACGAATGGGATTCGACCGAAATGATCGACAAGATTGAAAATGAAGTCGGTGGTGACCTGCATATGATCCGGGTCAATGGTGTCGTGGTCGGTGCCTGTATCGGTCTGGTGCTCGGGATTATCCGGGCGGCGGTGGAGCATCTGATTTAAAAACCCTTTTCTCTTTGATACAGCTTGGCTCTTCAACAGATTCAGGCTGTTTGGGGACAGAATAAAATCAGCCCAACCTTAAAAATAAAACTTGCCTGCCCTATTTTTACATCGGCGTTTTTAAAAGGCTGAAACCCTTACTATTGTCAGAGTTGTTTTAATCAATCACTTCGGTGCTTGAGGGCCGGACATATCCACCAATAGTCCGGTAAATTTGCGGACAAAAGGTAATAAGGTCACCACGATTGGAAAGGCAATTGCCCAGGAAATCATCCAGTTGTGAAACCAAAGTGGCATGAATCCATCAATCCAGCCTAAATTGCGCAGCATATTGATCATGGAAATGATACCACTCATCAGACCAGACAAGATAAACGGCACAATAATCAGTGCCCATTTCGCCGGAAGTTTAGGAATATTGCCAATAATGGTCGGATGTTGTTGCGAATCCACGGACTGCTCTTTTTCTATATTTTAAGATCACTAATATAAGCCAAATTTTATACTTCTGAAGGTGCATTTTTATTAAAATTGATGTTATTTTCACCCGATTGATCACATTCTCCCAAAGACCAGATTGTAAAAAATCTGTGGGGTGATCGTATAAATTTTATTCCCTAGAAATGCTTTTACCTAAAGAGCATGAAATTTGCTATATTTGCTGTTTTTCTGCGACATTTATTTTCGACTGATTATGAACACGGCAATCCAAGCAGCTCTAGAACATGCAGTGCAATCCCTTCAAGCTGAAGGTGTCCTCCCATCTGACTGGAAAAACAGCAGTAGTTTGACGCGTACCAAAGACCGAACACACGGTGATTTCGCCTCAAATATCGCGATGATTGCCTCTAAAGCTGCGGGTATGAAGCCGCGTGATTTAGCAGAAAAAATGCTTGCTGTTCTTCCTGAAGTGGCGGATATCAGCAAAGCGGAAATCGCAGGTCCTGGTTTTATTAACTTCTTCCTCAATGCAGACCAGCGCTTTGTGGTACTCGATCAAATTCAAGCACAACAAGATGCTTATGGTCGCACCCAGGTCAATGCGGACAAACGCATTCAGGTTGAATTTGTCTCTGCCAATCCGACCTCTAGCCTGCACGTGGGTCATGGTCGTGGTGCCGCGTATGGCATGACCGTTGCCAATCTTTTAGAGGCAACTGGTGCCAAAGTAGATCGCGAATACTATGTCAATGATGCTGGCCGTCAAATGGACATTCTGGCCACTTCAACTTACCTGCGTTATTTAGAGTTAAATGGTCAGGAATTGGTCTTCCCGAAAAATGCTTACCAAGGCGACTATGTCAAAGAAATCGCGCAAAGCATTATTGACCAGGATGGCGATGCTTATGTCCGCCCGGTTGCGGATGTGTATAAAGATGTACCGGAAGATGTACAGTTTGCAGCTGAACTGGATGCAGATGGTAACAAAGTGGTGGTGTCTGGCGACAAAGAAAAGCACATTGATGGTTTGATCTTTAATTCTCAGGCGTTGATTGGTACAGGCTACCGTGTCTTCCTACAGGCAGCACTCAAAGCGATTCTGGATGATATTAAAGATGACCTGGGCGAATTTGGTGTCACTTTCAACCAATGGTTCAGCGAAGAATCATTAACCGACAAAATTGAAGAAGCCTTACAGACCTTAGATCAACGTGGTTTCCTGTACGAAAAAGATGGCAATATCTGGTTCAAGTCGACTGAATTTGGTGATGAAAAAGACCGTGTGGTGAAACGCCGTAATGGCCAGACCACCTACTTTGCCTCTGACATTGCCTATCACCTGAATAAATTACAACGTGGCTATACCGATATTATTGATATCTGGGGTTCAGACCACCACGGTTATATCGCACGTGTAAAAGCAGCGATTGATGCGATGGGCTATGACTCGAAGAAATTAACGGTGCTTCTGGTTCAGTTTGTCAGCCTGTGGCGCGGTGGCGAGATGGTACAAATGTCATCTCGTTCAGGTCAGTTCGTGACCTTGCGTGATCTGCGCAAAGAAGTCGGCAACGATGCTGCACGTTTCTACTATGTGATGCGTAAATCTGAACAACACATCGATTTCGATCTAGACTTAGCGGTGTCGCAAAGCAAAGACAACGCTGTATATTACATCCAGTATGCGCATGCCCGAATCTGCCGTATGTTAGAAAAAGCGGCCTCTACAGGCGTGAATTTTGACGCTGCGGCAGCGCGTACTCTGGCGGCCCGACTCGAGCTGGATGCTGAAACTGAAGTTCTGGCTAAACTGGCTGCCTATCCAGAAATTCTGGTGCGTGCTGCAAACAGCCATGAGCCACATCAAATCGGCAACTACCTGAAAGAGCTGGCAGCCTTGTTCCACGGCTGGTACAACGACAATAAAGTACTCGGTGATGATGCTGAACTGACTCAGGCGCGCTTACTGTTATCAGTGAACGTACGTCAGGTATTGCGTAATGGCTTAGAACTTTTAGGTGTGTCTGCGCCTGAGAGCATGTAAGCAAAGCACCGCTTTGCATGCTCGCAAGGCGAAAGCTTCGCTTGAGTAAGCATGTATAGATTGTTTTGCATGCTCGCAAGACAAAAGCTCTACTCGAGGCCACAACGAAAACTGTTGTTTTAGCTGTTCAAAAAATACCTGGCTAGATTCTGCCAGCTATTTGAAAAAATAGCTCAAGTATAAATCTGGTGTGCAGTTTGATCTAAATAATGACATTTGGATCTTAATCACATAGGATGAAATAATAGTCAGGCATAACCACTGTTATGCCTTTTCTATGAGGCAACCCCATATAGAGGAAATCCCAAGTGTTTGGAAAAACGCAACGCGGTGTATCTGAAAGACCGAATAAGCCTAAAAAGCCACTGATTCCGACCTGGCTCGGCACACTCGTGATCATTTTAATCGTGTTGAGTTTTTTAATGGCACTGATGTTGTGGAAGCCATGGGAACCGGTTAAGCCTAAAACTCAAACGACTGCAGCATCTGTCCAGGAAGAAGACACCAATAAGGATTACCGTTTTTACGATTTGTTGCCACAACAACAAGTAACTCCGATTCCTGAACAGGCGGTACCTGAAGCTAAAAGACAGGATACTGTGGTGATTGTAGAAGCACCTCGACCTGAAGTTCCTGAAGCTGCAGCAAGCACTGAACCTGGCTTAGAAGTCAGCGAAGCACCGGTTGCAGCTTCGGTCAGCTATATTCTGCAAGTACGCAGTTTTGATGATCCGGATCAGGCCGATGCCCGCCGTGCGGAAATTATTCTGAATGGCCTGTCTGCTGATGTGATCAGAAGCGTAGAAAATGGCAAAGTCTGGTATCGCGTGGTCTCAGGCCCTTATGACTCGGCTGATGCGGCACTGATTGCCCAGCAGACCTTGCAACACAGTGGCATTGATTCGATTGTGGTGAAACGCTAAAGATTTAAATGAGAAAAAGCGCCTTATGGCGCTTTTTTTGTATCCTTCCCCCTTTGGAAAAGGGTGAGGAGCATTGCTCCGCAAGGGAGGATTTATATCATTCAGGATTAATCCCCCTCGATCCCCCTTTGAAAAAGGGGGAGGATACAAGAGGCTAAAATCTTTAAACCCTATGCCCCAATGCTTCACCCATATTCACCAAAGAATTGGCCTTGAAAGCGGCATCCCACTGCATTTTATGTTCTTCAAATAAAATCACTGCAGTTGAACCGAGGTAGAACCGGCCCAGTTCCGCACCTTTTTCCAGGAACAGATCATGCTGGTTTAACTCGATCCGACCAGAAGGTTTAACCTTGCCAGTAGCCACCGTTTCGATACCGGCCACAATCATCGCACCAACCAAGACCACGGCCATACGGCCAATTTCAGTATCAAACAGGCAGACCATGCGTTCATTGCGGGCAAACAGACCCGGAATGTTTTCTGCCGTGACCTGATTGACCGAGAACAGTTCCCCTGGTACATACAAAGTTTCAGTCAAAGTCCCTGCAAATGGCATATGCACACGGTGATAATCACGTGGTGACAAATATACTGTCGCAAATTCACCATTCTTGAAGGGTTCAGCCAGTTGCGGGTCAGCAATCAGCGCTTCTACAGTAAATTTTTGACCTTTGGCCTGAAACACATCGCCATTTTCAATTTTACCCAGCTGGGAAATCGCCCCATCTGCAGGTGAAACAATGCTGCTGGCATCTGGATCAACTGCACGAATCCCTTGTTTCAGGGCACGGGTAAAGAATTCATTAAATGATTTGAATTTCAAGGCATTGGCCTGTTCAGCAATCGACATATCAATGCCGTACTGTGCCTTAAAGGCAGTAATTACAGCCGTTTTGATAATCGGGTTTTCGCTGGCAGCAATTTTGCCGACCACACGAGACAGGCGATGTTGCGGTACTAATCGTTGAGCTTTAATAAAAAACTGTTGTTTTAAACGTGATGTGATGCTCAAGATGGCACCTCCCCTGTAGCGATTGGACTATTGAGGCGATTGCCCCATTCACTCCACGCACCATCATAGGCTCGAATTTTCCAGCCCAGTAAACGGCCCAGAATATAGGCCAAACCTGAGCGATGATGGGACTGGCAGTACACCACAACCGGCTGAGTCAAATCAAAGCCCAGTTGTTCCAGACGCTGCTGAGTACGTGGTAAAGGCTGCAATTTTAAATGATTTTGCCGGTTAAGTGCAGTACTCCATTCAAAATGACGTGCTCCCGGAATATGACCGCCGCGGCGCGCTGCCAGACGCAGGCCAGTATATTCATCTTCAGTGCGGCAATCCCACAGTTGAACTTGTTCATTTTCAATGAGCTGGTGTAATTCATCATAGCCAATCTGAAACTCTGATTTTTGCTCGAGATTGACAGGAACTAAATGACTCACCGGGCTAAATATTTCCTGATCGGACGAGGTTGGCAAACCTGCACCTAGCCAAGCATGAATCCCGCCATTCAATAGGCTGGTATTTTCAAAACCCAGACAATGCAGATTCCAGAGTAAACGCCCGGCCCACGCCCCGCCCTCATCATCATAGGCCACCACATGATGCTCAGGCGAAATATTCAGATAAGCAATGAGGGCCTGCAAGCCGTCGATGTCCGGCAATAAGCCCATGCTATGTTCTTCCTGACGAACCAGCAGCTTGGGTTGCAGATGCAGGGCATGCGGAATATGCAGTTGCTCGTATACCGAAGCCCGGCTGAGGTCAACAATACGAAGCTTTTCATGGCCCAGATAGGGAACTAAATCTTCTGCCTCAATCAGCAGGCCAAAATTAAAGGCTGAAGCGGTCATCGGTATCATGGCTATTCTTGGTCAAATTACCTTGATCTTAGCACAGCTCATTTTTAGCTTTATGCGGTTTCTTTTAAGATGATTAGCAAGAATTTAGATAAGCTAGCCCACAAAAACCGTCCGGAATAAAAAAACCGCCTCTACAGAGAAGCGGTTCTAAAATTGCGCATGTCTGAAATAGACTTAGGCAGGTTCAGTAATCTCGAAAACCTGACGCAGATAAGCCAGGAAAGTATCATTATCGGTCATGGTTTTGCCCGGGCTGTCTGAAATTTTTGCCACCGACTGACGGTTACATTCCACCAGTTTCAATACGATATTTAAGGGGGTTTGGCCCATGTCGTTGGTCAGGTTGGTGCCAATCCCGAAACTGACCTGAAAACGGTCTTTAAAGTATTGATGCAGTTTCCAGGCTTTTTCCAGATTCAGGCCATCACTGAAGGTCAGCATTTTGGTTTTGCTGTCAATTTTCAGTTTTTTATAATGTGCATAGGCCTTGTCGCCCCAAACATAGGGATCGCCACTGTCATGACGCAGGCCATCAAACAGTTTGGCAAAATACAGGTCGAAATCACGCAGGAAAGCATCCATACCGACCACATCGGTCAGGGCAATGCCTAAATCACCACGATATTCTTGTACCCAGGTTTCCAGCGCAGATTTCTGGAAATTACGCAGACGTACATCAAGCGCCTGAAATGCTTGCAGGAATTCATGCGCCATGGTGCCAATCGGGGTAATGCCCAGTTCCTTGGCCAACAGCACATTACTGGTACCGCGGAATACATGCGGTGCAGCTTTGTTGAATTCTTCCACCACATGCTTTTGCCATTCGAAACTATAACGGCGACGCGTCCCAAAGTCCGACACCAGAAATGGCGGATCCTGTGGATTTTGCGATGCATCATATTGTTTCAGTAATTGCGTTTTTGCCTGTAAACGGCGCTCACCTTCAGCCATGACTTCAGGGCTACGAATCCGGCTAAAATACAGTTCATTGACAATTGCCAGTACGAAGATTTCAAACATCATCGCCTGAACCATCGGGCCTTCCACTTTAATGTCTAAACGGCCTTCGCTATCGATACTGGCCTGAATGAAACGGCGTTTGAGCTGAAACAGTTCCAGATAGTCGACGAAATCACTCTTGATAAAACGCAGGCTTCTTAAGTATTGCAACTCGTCTTCTTTGAAGTTGAGCTGACACAGCAGATCAAGTTGATGATTGAGATCATCCAGAATATCCGTCAGCGGATAGACCGTGTCTTCCAGATTACGACAACGGAAATGATAGACACTATGCGTTTGCGGAAACTTGTGTAATACCACTTGCAACATGGTGAATTTGTACAAGTCAGTATCTAACAGAGAACGGATAATTGGAGCCATAATTAAGGAAATATCGCTGTGCTTATCTCTGCATTAAAGCATAAAAATTCATGCAATATTGCAGGATTTACGTACAGCCGGCTGAAACTGCGACAAAAGTATCAGGCCATAAACCGTTTTATTTCTGAGGCTGGGCCTGGGTTGTGTCCTGTCCCTGAATGATTTTCTGGAGCTGTTTTTCCTGACCAATCACCCGGGCAAACTCGGCTGTGGTCTTTTGTCCGCTTTTCTCGGCCTGAGCATCACAGTCGACCTGATGCAGCTGTCTGGCAATGGCAAATTCCATTTTAAACAGTGCCCCCATCAATGCGGTATTGCCCTTATTGTCTCGGGCGCAGCGGTCAGCGCCGTGTTTAAGCAAGCTCGTTACAATACTCTGATGTCCATAATAGGTCGCCATCATCAGTGGTGTATAGCCATCACTATTACGCACATCGGCTGGAAAACCGTGCTTTAAAAATTCATTGATCACTTCGTCATTGCCGGTTTTGGCCGCGGCAAAGAACAATGCAACCAATTCCTGTTGCGAGTTCATCGGTGTAGTTGCAACACTTTTAACGGAAGACAGATCTTGTGCGCTGCTCAGGTTTGCAAACATGGCACCCAAGGCAAAAATACTGGCTAAAACTGCATGCTGCATAACTTTCATGATGGACTCCAACAGAAATCGAGTAGAGACATGAATCGAGTCTGATTCAGTTCAAATGAGAGAAAATGAGTAAAACCGGGTGCCTGTAAAACTCCCCCTAGGGTGCAGGAAAGGTTTGGAGTTTTACAGGACTTTCTTGAGGTGACGTGCTAGACCCTAGTCACCAATTTGTCGGACTAATCCAAATTAGTCTTTCAATTGCGCTGCTTTGGCTTTCACAGTCGCAAGATTGCCCTTCACTGCTTTGGTCATACGCGTACCATAATCCGCATCTGCCTTGTAGAAGTAAGACAACATGATGTGCTTGGTTTCAGAATCTTTGACATTGCCAAGATCTGCCGCCAGGTTCATGATTAAATCGTCTTTTTCTTTGGCCGTATATGAACGGTAAAGCTCACCCGCCTGCTTGAAGTTTTGCTCTTTCACACCAATTTGCTGAACTGTGCCGGCAAGTGGGGTCTGAACTGCACGCGCTTTTTCAGTTGCAGCTTTTGGCTCTTTACGGCTTGGTTCGTAGTTCACATCAGAATCACGCTCGCTCACATTCATATAACCTTCCTGGTTGTTGTTGTTCACGGCAACGATTGGACGGTTTACAGGAATTTGCTGGTGATTCACACCTAAACGGTACATTTGTGTATCTGAATAAGAGAAGATACGGCCCTGCAGCAAACGGTCTTCAGATGGTTCGATGCCCGGCACCAGGTTACCCGGTGCAAATGCAGCTTGCTCGGTTTCATTGAAGAAGTTCTTCGGCATACGGTTCAAGGTCAAGGTACCGACTTTGGTTTCTGGAACTAAATCGTTTGGCCAGATTTTGGTTGGATCCAGTGGATCGAAATCAAACTTGCCAAGGTCTTGAGGGTCCAATACCTGGATATAAAGATCCCATTTCGGGAAGTTGCCTTTGTTGATGTTGTTGTAAAGATCATTGGTGAGGTGATTGAAATCTTTACCTTGCTGTTCCGCTGCTTCTTTAACGTTCAGACCTTTGACACCCTGTTGAGAGCGGAAGTTAAATTTAACGTATTTATATTCGCCTTTGTCGTTATACAGTTTGTAGGCATGAACACCAAAACCATCCTGTTCGCGGTAGCTGGTTGGTACACCTTGCTTGCCATACACATAAGTCAACATGTTAGTTGCCCATGGTTGACTAGACAGGAAATCAAACACACGGTTGGCATCTTGAACGTTGTTGACCGGACTTGGTTTCATCGCGTGAATAAAGTCCGGGAACTTGATCGCGTCACGGATAAAGAATACAGGGGTCTGGTTACCAACTAAGTCCCAGTTGCCTTCTTGGGTATAGAATTTGATGGCGAAGCCATGCGGATCACGCAAGGTTTCTGGAGAACCTTTACCGTGAATAACTGTCGACATACGCACAAAGACCGGGGTTTTGGTTCCCGCTTTGAACAATGAAGCAATGGTCAGATCCGACAGATCTTTGGTGGTAACGAATTCACCATAAGCCCCTGTACCACGCGCATGTACCACACGCTCTGGAATACGCTCACGACCAAAACGTTGTAATTTTTGTACCAGCTGAACGTCCTGAAGTAAAACAGAACCATTTGGACCAGCAGTGATCGAGTTTTGGTTGTCACCGACTGGTGCGCCATTGTCTTTAGTCAAAGGAGCCGCTTGTGCAGCTGTAACCGTTGCAAGCATTGCAACCAGTAATGAACGCTTAAACATTTCTAAATCTCTCAATTTATTACCTTTCCTGCATGGGCTAAGATATAGAAAAACCAAATATTGTTAAAACGGATTATTCTCATTACTTTAATCGTTTTATTGAATATATAAAAATTAATCAATTATTTTTCAGGTGTTTGTAGTCCAAAAAATCAGCATTTATTCCTTTAACAGATTGTATTCTTGCTACAATTACGCCCTTCCATAGTCATCAGTAAATATGTGAAATGCGTGCGTTATTACAAAGAGTTTTAGAAGCTAAAGTCGTGGTAGACGGTGCAGTCAGCGGTGAAATCGAAAAAGGCATTCTGGTTTTTTTAGGTCTTGGCAAAGGTGATGACCTGGAAAAAGGCAAAAAACTGATTGATAAGATCTTGAAATACCGATTCTTTGATGATGAACAAGGCAAGATGGGCTGGAATGTCAGTCAGGCCAACGGCGGGTTGTTACTGGTTTCGCAATTTACCCTGATGGCGCAGACTCAAAAAGGCCTACGTCCAGATTTTGGCCCGGCCATGCCGCCGGCTGAAGCAAAAGCCTTGTATGAACAGCTGGTAGAATACGCCCAAAGCCAGTTTGAGCATGTACAAACCGGTATTTTTGCAGCAGATATGAAAGTGCATCTAGTCAATGATGGGCCGGTGACTTTTAATTTAGAAGTTGAATAGCGACACTATTTTCCACATTAAAAAACCCTCAGATTGAGTAATGCAGATCAGACAGGAAACTGTCTGGTTTTTTATTATTGTTATTCATAATGATATGGGGTAGCTGGAAACCTCAACCATAACGGTCTGGGGCATCAGCTGTATTGCACCGCAAGATTAGAAAATAACTGTTTCTGCAAAAGATTTAAAAAATTAAGGAGCTTAGATCTAAACTCCCTAACTGGCTGGCATTACCCAGATTGAAACCGGCTGAATCTGCCCTCAGCCCTCCTTGAAAAAGGCGGGCGAGTCAGGAGCAGCGTTTTATTTGCCTGTTTTCTCTTTAATAAACTGGCGTGCCATTTTAAATTTTTCTTTGACCGGCTTTGGCAGTTTTGGTGGAATCATTTTCGCCACCTGGTTAAACCAGACCAGCAAACCAAAGTCACCTTCCATTTTGATAGTACCGCTTTGCATACCGGTCATAAACGCAGTCGGGTCGCCTTTAACCAGGGTCTTTACGCCCTGCTCACTGTCGGCAAACTGCAACACAAAATCTGCCTTTTCCGCATCGCCTGAAACCGTATCAATCTGGCCATTATTGACAATGATCTGACGCGCCATACCCTCATCTGTGCCAATCTGGATCCGGAATTGACGCTCATGTACCAGTTCAATAAATTTCGGGCTGGTACGTGCCAACTGCTTCATACGTAAAGCTAAACCTGCAACCAGCAAGTCCAGTGGATCAGTGCTCATATCGACTAAAGGAAGTTTTAACACAGGAATGGACGACAGTTTCATGGAGGATGCCTATTCTAATTGTACGAAAATTGATAAATATCCTAGCATAATTCTTGGCTAGGTTGATTAAGCAGTTTGTATCATATTTCTAAGCTAAAAAATGCACCCGTGGGTGCATTTTTTCTTTGCGATTTGTAGACTTAACGGCTCGAAAGCTGCTGCTGGTCATCTTCATAGACTGGCGTATGTTCGATACAACGGCGTTTTGCCAAGGCACGCTCTGCACGACGGTCTTCACGCAATAATAAGAAAGTGACCACCATCATGACTGCTGTCAATGCACTCAGATAACTATAGGTCATTGGCAGATCAAACCAGGCTTGTGTGCCTACACGAATCATCTCAATCAAGCCCCAGACCAACATCCCGGCTGCCATAAAACTCAACCAGCGACGATAAGGCGAGAAGAACACAGCAACTACAGCTGCAGCGACTAAACTGAAGCCCACGATCGTTGCTAAATTCGCTGTTACCATATAAACCCCTCCATCCAAATAGATAGTTTGCCTGTTTGATATTGCAACGGTTCTATCTATTGAATTTCGTTCAATCAATAAAATGGAATCTGTTGATTTGTATCTCTATGCCTGCATTATGCTGAGTTTTTTGCATAAAAAAAGTCCTGTGATCTGGTCTCACGACATACTTTGTCGCGATATTATATTGTCATTACATTTTTTGCTTTTGGCATTTTTGTGGATCAATGACTGCGTCAATGTTGGCGTGTCATTACAAAATTATCAGGGCTGTTATTGACTGAAAAAATTATTTTTCCGTTTAAGATGATCGATGTTTTTATAGTCAACCTTATCTGCTGGCTTGGTCACCTTGGTCCAAAGGCAATCAAAAAACGCGACCCTGAGGTCGCGTTTATTCTATCAAAAAGAGTGTTTATGCCTGATTCAGGTCTTTATCGTGTACCCCGAGCAGATACAGTACCCCGTCCAGTCCCACACTGGAAATCGCCTGAGTGGCATTTTGACGCACCAGTGGCTTGGCACGGAAAGCCACACCGAGTCCTGCAATCGATAACATTGGCAAGTCATTGGCACCATCACCGACTGCAATGGTCTGTTCCAGGGAAATTCCCATCTCTTTGGCAATTTCGCCAAGCAATAAAGCTTTACGCGCGCCATCAACAATATGACCTTTGACTTCACCCGTGACTACGCCATCCTGAACATCAAGCGCATTGGCATGTACTTCATCAATATCCAGTTTGCCTTGCAGATATTCGGCAAAGTACTGAAAACCACCCGACAGAATTGCAGTACGGTAACCCAATGCTTTTAAAGTCGAAATCAGGCGTTCAGCACCCTCGGTAATGGTCAGGCGCTCGGCAATTTTCGGCAGTACCGATGCATCCATGCCTTTCAATAAAGCCACACGGGCACGGAAACTGGCCTGAAAATCAAGTTCACCTTGCATGGCGCGTTCGGTGATTTCAGCAACCTGCGCACCGACTCCTGCTTCAATCGCCAGTTCATCAATCACTTCCTGTTCGATCAGGGTCGAGTCCATATCAAAACAGACCAGACGGCGGTTACGGCGATAGGCATTGTCTTCCTGAACCGCAACATCGACATTCAGTTCACTGGACAAACGCAAACAGGCAGCACGCATGGCTGCGGCATCCAGCATTTGTCCTTTTAAACCAAATTCGATACAGGCACGTTTCGGACCGGTACTGCTGCCATCCAGGGCCGGACGGCCAGACAGACGGGTTACGGTTTCAATATTAAAACCCTGAGCCGAGACAATCTGGGTCACGGCCTGCAAATGAGAGGCATTTAATTCAGGGGCCAATGCCGTTACGATATAACGTGTGCGCCCACCCTCTTTGACCCACTGATCATATTCAGTCGCAGAGATCGGTTTAAAGCGCACAGTTAACCCGATATCATGTGCTAGAATCAGGATTTCCTTCATGGCTAATGCTGTCGCCGTCTGGTCATCAGACGCTACAACAATACCTAAGGTTAACTGATTATGAATAACCGCTTGCCCCACATCTAAAATCTGTAGGGAATGGGCGGACAAAACCTGCATTAATCGTGTAAATTGATTAGGCTGGTCAGGTCCTAAAAATGATATAAGAATGATTTCTCGCATGAATTGACTCGGGTCTGAGCTACAACTATTGTTAGAATCATAATCGAAATTGAACAGAATTGCCTTGGAAGTTTACGTTGAATGCGCCTAGACAAGGGCTATTTGCTAGCCTATTGATTGTAAGTTTTGCTCTGCATACCTTTTTACTGGTATTGGCAACCACTCACCAACTGAATGAAAACCGCACCAGTCAGGGGCAGCTGATCACCAGTCAACTGGTGACAGACAGCCTGTCTGAGCTGGAACCGGCCAATCGTGTTTCTCTGGCTTTGCTGGCAAATCGTTATGCGACCAACCCGAGTGTGGCTTCGATTCGAATTCTGGATGCGAAAGGTCAGGTTTTAGCAACCGGCGGACTGACCAAAACTCGCGATGGTGAAGTTTTTGTCCGTGATGCACTGCAAAACGAGAAAAAAGTTGGTCTGATTGAAATCACCCTGATTGAGCCAAGTATGGGTGAAATTCTGCGGACGCAATGGCTGGCGATTCTGTTCTCTTTCATTATTCATGCTTTGATTTGGGTGGCATACCGCGCGATCGCGCGTCCTAGCCGAACCGAATATCTGGCACGCATTAACAATGAATCCCGTTTAAAATTCGAGATTCAGACCCTGACCCAAGCTCTGGAACAGGAAAAGCACAATGCTGCGCTGGCCATTGCCCAAGCCCAGCAGGCAGTAAAAAATAAAGCCAAAGAAAAAGAACATAAGCCAGCTGTACTGGAAAGCGATAGCCTGAGCTTGAATATCCAGTTCTATGATCCAAAACAGTTACTCGATAGCGTGAATAAAACCGTATCGGTGCCTTATTTCAACCTGTGTCAGATTTTCCTGAATAAAGCCACTGAACTCTGTGTGCAGCGCTACAAACTGAATGGCAGTGATATTAGTACTGTGCATAAATTTGATGAAAAAGGTGCCACTATCAGCATTGCGGCAGACAAGCCAAATGCCTTGGCCTGCCTGACCATGATCAGTGCGGTATTCCAGTTACTCTCGGAGGTACTGTATAAACGCTATCGTGAAGAAAAACGTTTTGTACTGCAAACCCGTAGTGCAATTGCGTCTAAAGTCGAGGAGATGCAGCTCAGCTCGGTGCAGGCCTCTGAGCGTCTTAGCCAGCACCTGGTCGCAAAAGAAAGTGCCTTACATGTCCCGAATAGCTTGCTGAAAGATGTGAGCGAACATTTCCAGCTGGTCAGTATGCCGAATCCAACCAATGTCCTGACCCGTCATGCCTTTGTGGTAAATGGCATGGATGCAGAAACGGCTGAACTGGCACAGACTTTTAGAACCGAGATTTTAAAATCCAAACAGTCCAAAGCCTCATAAAGGTTGTACAGTACAAAGCCCGACTTTAAATCGGGCTTTTTTATGCGCAGAATTTTTAAGCTGTTACTCGTCAAGTTCTATTATTCAGCGCCTTGCAGCAATTAAAATCACTGCCGCATTTTAAAACTCTAGCTGTCTGTATCCAGATTTTGCTTTGGCTCTAATGTCGTTACCCTGCTTTTGGCTGCCCAATAGGTGGCCAGAGCTGGCCCTGAAATATTGTGCCATAAGCTAAAGATTGCACTGGGCAAAGCCGTAAGTGGAGAAGCTGCAAAATGGGTCGCAGCCAAAGCCACACCCAGACCCGAATTCTGCATTCCCACCTCAATCGATACCGCACGACAGTCTATTTCCGCCAGCTTAAAGATACGACTGGCCCAATAACCCAGCAAATAACCGAGACCATTATGCAAGACCACAATCCCCAAGATCAGTAGTCCAGATTGCAAAATCTGAGCTTTGCTGCCGGCAATAATTGCTGCCACAATCGCGACAATGGCAATCACAGAAATCAGCGGCATCACCTGAATATAGGCATTTACTTTTTGCTTGAGCAGACTCCGTACAATCAAGCCCAGAAGAATTGGAAATAGCACCACTTGTAGAATCGACACCAGCATGGATAAGGCATTGATCTCGATCCATTGGCTGGCCAAGAGATAAAAAATCGCAGGGGTCAGAATCGGAGCCAATAAGGTTGAGACGGAAGTACAGGCCACAGACAGAGCAGTATTGCCTTTGGCCATATAGGTAATGACATTGGAGGCAGTACCACCCGGACAGCAACCGACCAGTATCACCCCGATCGCAATTTCCGGCGGCAACTGGAACAATTGACACAAGAGAAAAGCCAGACCCGGCATCACTACAAACTGGGCCACGACCCCAATCCCGACAGCTTTCGGACTTTGTAGCACACTTTTAAAATCGCCTACGGTCATGGTCATGCCCATACCAAACATGATGATGCCCAGCATCCATGGAATATAAGCGCGTAACCAGACAAAGCCCTCGGGCAGCATTAAGGCAATGCCGGAAAACAGCAGCACCCATAAAGCAAAGGTTTTTTGGACAAATTGGCTAAACTGGAGCAAGGCTGACATGGGGTTCATCCAGGGGTACAAAGGGAGAATAATAACAAGATAAAACAGGCATCTCTCAATACCAGAAATCTGAAGATTTAAATGCGCCGAAGATCAAATAAATATCCGAAGCGCATCATGATAAAATTTTAAACCGGCTGAACGATATCTTTGGTATAGATGCGTTTTACCCCATGCGCCAGCATATCTTGCCAGGCATGTTGCAAGGAACCATTCAGATCAATGCCCTTGCTGGCATCGGCAATGACATAGGTCTTAAAGCCCAGTTTGCAGGCATCGATGGCGGTCCAAGCCACACAGAAATCGGTAGCAATCCCAACCACAAATACCGTATCAATACCACGTTCACGCAGATAGCCGGCCAAACCGGTTGTGGTTTTCTGATCTGCTTCCATAAAGGCGGAATAACTGTCAATCCGGGAATCAAAACCCTTGCGGATAATCAGTTGCGCTTGCGGTAAATTTAAATCCGGATGCAACTCGGCATCTACTGTCCCCTGCACACAATGCTTTGGCCATAAAACCTGAGTGCCATAATCCAGCTGAATGCTGTCATAAGCCGCTTTAGCGGGGTGATTGTCTGCAAAAGAAATATGGTTTTCTGGATGCCAGTCCTGCGTCAGGATAATATTTTGAAAATACTGCCCCAATAAATTGATATTGGGGATAATCTGGTCAGCATTGGCCACTGCCAGATTACCCCCTGGGGTAAATCCTCTTTGTACATCTACGACCAGCAAAGCGATATTATTTTGCATGTATTTTCATCCATTGAAATCTCGATTTATGTCCAAGCATAGCGCAAATTGTTATCGGATTTTTAGAGCGACTGCTAAAAACCCTGTGACTGCATATTCTGATTCTGCCTGTTTTTAACCGCACTGCGGATTTGATTCCTTGAATTTTAAACACAAAAAAGCCTGCAAAAGCAGGCTTTTTCAAATCTTGGCCTATTACACTTTGGTACGGTTCACCAGGAATAGCATACACAGTGCAGAAATGATGATACATGGGATTGCGGCTGTAATTACCCCTGCGGCACCAAAACCTGCCACCAGGAGCTGACCTGCGATGACTGGGCCTAGCATGGCACCAATACGACCGACTGCAGAAGCAACACCGACACCGGTACCGCGCACTTCTGTTGGATACACGATACTACCGAAGGCATAAAGTACACCCTGACAGCCAATTACGAAGGCACCTGCCAATGCTGCTGCCATATACATCTGGTTCAGTGAGCTTGCACCATTTAGTGCCAATAGACCTGCAAGAATACCGCCGTACATCAACAGGATCACATACGCTTTTTTCCAGCGATCGGTCAGCATACCCAGGATAATTGTACCAATCGTCGCCGTGACCATGAAGTAGAACTGTGCGGTTGAACCATCCTTACGGCTAAAGCCAAGTTCCATAAACAATGAGGGTAACCAGCTCAACATGATGTAAACCACCATCAGCGTAAAGAAGTAGCTGATCCAGATGCACATGGTACGTAACAGGTTGTCCGAATTAAACAGGTCCTTAAATGAACCTTGTGGTGCAACGGCAAGTTCTGCTGCAGTTTTGTTCTGTGTTTTCAGGTATTCCTTCGATTCAGGCAAAAATAGCATCATCAATGGAATTGCAAAAATCGGTAACAAGCCGCCCAGATAGAAAACATTTTTCCAGTTGGCACCAAATTCAGTCGCAGCAATTAAAGATAAAATCGCAGCACCCACAGGCATACCGCAATACATCAAGCCGACTGCACGACCACGATTTTGCGGCGATACCGCTTCAGAAGCGAGTGTGATGAGAATCGGCATCGCACCGCCCAGACCTGCTCCGGCCAGAAAACGTACTGCCAGCAGACTGTTAAAGCTATTGACCCAGACTGTACATAAAGTGAATATGGCAAATGTTGCTGTCGACCAGATCAACACTTTCTTACGGCCGATACGGTCTGCAAATCGACCGCCGATCAGTGCACCGGGTAATAAACCCAGAATCCCTGCACTAAAAAACACACCCAACTGGGAACTATCGAGACCGAAGTGCTCACGCACACCGGCTGCAGCAATACCAGCAGCCTGAATATCCAAGCCTTCAATCACCGCTATCAGAAAACAGATCGCGACCGTGACGATAGCATGCTTATTGTCTGATTTTTCCATTGGATTATCCTTGTTCAATCAGCGTTACAAAAGAAAGACCATCATCTATGAGCCTGAGCGCAGAAATAACTATCAATAAGTTGAACGTTTTACTTGGATATCCCCACAGCAGCTGAAGCAGCTCCATCTAACAGACCTTGCGATAAAGTCGCAAAAGCAATTAATCAAAAAGTTTTAAAATTCAAAATTTATACTTTAAGACTTATACATCAAGTTAAAAAACCAACCGATTAGAAAAATATCATGCAATTCATTGATATTAAAAAAAGATTAATCGATTCAATTTTTCAATCTGTTTACATCAGCTTAGCCCCCAGACAAAGATGTTTTACATATAGGTCCATCCAATAAAAATATTAATTCAGCAGCTAAAGACAACGAAATTCACGACTTGGCCGAGATTTTTACTCAAATCGAGCTAATTTTGCAGACAAAATTCCATAATATCTTGCTGAGCCGGGACTTAAGTCGCAGTTTGACCACAGTATTTCGCCGGATAAATCATCTAATTTATTACTTGATTGTTTTCAAAAGGCTTTGTATAAAGAATTGAGTGGCTTTGACTAAAGCATATTGTTCTTATGCGTTTGATCAGTCATAATTTGCATAAGCAATCTTCAATTCAGCGCAAGTCCATTGAATTTGCTATAAATCAAAATACAAATCCATCCCAATTTATGTTTTCTCATTCCTTTCGGATGGACAAATAGGATAGTTTTTTAAAATGACTCAGCAAGCACAGACCATTCAAGGTTCCATAGTCGCAATCGTCACCCCTATGTTTGAAGATGGCAGCGTAGATTGGAAGGGTCTCGAGAAGCTGGTTGAATGGCATATTGCAGAGGGCACCAACAGTATTGTTGCCGTTGGAACGACAGGCGAAGCCTCGACCCTGAGCATGAGTGAACACACCCAGGTGATCAAAGAAATCATTCGTGTGGCCAACAAACGTATTCCTATTATTGCCGGCACAGGCGCAAACTCGACCCGTGAAGCCATCCAACTTACCCGTGAAGCCAAAGAACTCGGCGCCGATGCTGCTCTTCTGGTGACGCCTTATTATAACAAACCGACCCAGGAAGGCCTGTACCAGCATTATAAAGCTGTGGCTGAAGCGGTTGATCTTCCGCAGATTCTGTATAATGTCCCTGGCCGTACCGGTGTCGACATGCTGAATGAAACCGTGATTCGTCTGGCCGATATTCCACAAATCGTCGGGATTAAAGATGCGACGGGTGATGTACCGCGTGGTGCTGAACTCTTGCAAGGTCTGAAAGACAAAGACATGGTGGTCTACTCAGGTGATGATGCAACGGCATATCAGCTGATGGGTCATGGCGCCAAAGGCAATATCTCGGTCACAGCGAATGTGGCTCCGAAAGCCATGAGTGAAGTGTGTGCCGCTGCCATTACAGGTAATGCTACAGACGCTGAACAGTTAAATGCTCAGGTTGCAAATTTACACAATATTTTATTTTGCGAATCAAACCCAATTCCTGTGAAATGGGCACTCCATGACATGGGCTTAATTGGTACTGGCATTCGCCTTCCATTAACACCACTTGCAGAACAATATCGCGCTCCGCTTCATGAAGCACTGGTCGAAGCGGGCGTTATTAAATAAAAGAGCACAAGATTATGCAATTACGTTTAGGACTTAGCCTTACACTTTCAGTATTCAGTTTGGCAGGTTGTAGTTCAATGGCCTTTAATAACGGCACTTTAGACTATAAAGAAACTACAACTCTGGACGCTTTACAATATCCTGAAGGCGCCATGGTACGTCCTGCAACGCCATTGTATCCTGCTCCAACAGTCGATCCGCTTGCAATTGAAAATGCACCGAAGCTTGAAAACCAGCGTGGCAACCGTTTTGCCTTGCCACGCCCTCAGGCCCAGACTGAAAACACCGCTCAAGCTGAGCTGACTGAAAGCAATGCTGTTGGTAAACCACAGTTGGTCACAGACGGAAATCTTAATCCGCTGCTTAAAATTGACGGAAATTCTGCTACAATTTGGCAATATACGCTTGCCACCCTCAGCAGCCTGAATCATAGCATCGTTGCGCAGAACAAAAATCGTTACGAAGTCACGATTCGGGTCGACCAGCAAACCTATCTATTAAGATTATCTTCTGTCGGTTCAAGTAATAACCTCGCTGTGTTCAATGCCGATAACAGTTTTGCCGACCGTGAAAAAGCCGCAGAACTGCTCAACCAGATTTACCAAAATTGGCCAGCCTAGACATTTCTAGGCATTTTTTTTTGTAAAAGGTTCCCTCATGTTAAAACAAACCTTGCTCTATACTGGTAAAGCGAAATCTGTCTACACCACAGACAGTTCAGACCATCTGATTTTAGTCTTTCGAGATGATGCCTCTGCATTCAATGGCGAAAAAATCGAGCAACTAGATCGTAAAGGCAAGGTGAACAACCGTTTTAACGCCTTCATCATGGAAAAGCTGGCAGAAGCGGGTATTGAAACTCACTTTGAAAAGCTGCTGACTCCAAATGAAGTGCTGGTGAAAAAACTGGATATGATCCCGGTTGAATGTGTGATTCGTAACTATGCAGCAGGTTCTTTATGCCGCCGTTTAGGTGTTGAAGAAGGTAAAGAACTGACTCCATCTACATTCGAATTGTTCTTTAAAGACGATGCGCTTGGCGATCCAATGGTCAATGAATCGCAAGCGATTGCTTTAGGTTGGGCGACTGCTGAGCAACTGGAAAAAATGAAAGAATTGACTTACCAAGTCAATGATGTGCTAAAAGCATTGTTTGATGCCGGCAACATGATTCTGGTCGACTTCAAACTTGAATTCGGTGTATTCCATGACCGTATCGTTTTGGGTGATGAATTCTCTCCAGACGGTTGCCGTCTATGGGACAAAGACACCAAGAAAAAACTGGACAAAGATCGTTTCCGTCAAGGTTTAGGCGGTGTGGTTGAAGCCTATGAAGAAGTTGCGGGCCGTTTAGGTATTAACCTCGACAATATCTAATGGCATAGTCCATTGCTTCAAAAAAACCGAGCTCAACAGCTCGGTTTTTTATCCCTGATTTTTTGTGGCTGGGCCAGATTGACCTTTTAAGCTTTAATCGAAAAAACAAATATTACAGATGAAAATGATCGTTTTTACATTGGAAAGCCTATGGCTTAATATCATCACATACCAGGCAAATCAGTGAGCTGATTGATTTAACTCAAGGTTTGCCGACCAGATTGATCGGCTACCCTCTAGGATGTTCTCTCCCTTAAAAAACATCCTAATTTCTGCCCAATTCGCCTTGAATTGGGCTTTTTTTTGCTTGAGTTTAATCTATTTGTGTACTGATATTATTGCTGCTGTTGCTGTTGCTGTTGTTGCCAGCGGCGTTGCTGTAAGCGCTCTCCTTCAACTTCACGTTTATTGCGTGCCGACTCATACAGTTTGGTATCTTTCAGTTCTGGCGGCATATAGTCTTGCAGCACAAAATGCTCAGGATAATGATGCGGATACAGATAATCCACCCCGTAGCCCTGTTCTTTCATCAGCTTGGTCGGTGCATTTCTCAAATGCAAAGGCACCGGCAAATTCGAGGTTTTATCTGCAAGCTCCATTGCCTTGTTAATTGCCAGATAGGTGCTGTTACTTTTGGCACTGGTGGCTAAATACACCGCACATTGTCCTAAAATAATCCGGCATTCCGGCATGCCGACGGCCTGCACCGAACGGAAACATTCACCCGCCAGCAATAAGGCATTCGGATTGGAATTACCGATATCTTCAGAAGCTGCAATCAGCATACGGCGGGCAATAAATACCGGATCTTCACCGCCTTTGAGCATGCGTGCCATCCAGTACAGCGCTGCATCGGGATCACTGCCGCGAATTGATTTTATAAAAGCCGAGACCAGATCATAATGCTGTTCACCGGACTTGTCATAACGGGCAATATTTTGCTGTGCCACTTTCACCACCCCTGCATTGGTGATGATATTTTCCATATCCGGTTCAAAAGTACTGGCAATCAGATCAAGTAAATTCAATGCTTTACGGGCATCACCTGCTGCGAACTGCACCAAGGCATCAAATTCTTCAATCAGGATATGTCGTTCCTGCAAAAAACGGTCATTTTGCAAGGCTTGTGTGAGCAGAGTCTGAATCGATTCCGCACTCAACGCATTCAGGCTATACACCTGACAACGTGACAATAAGGCACTATTCACTTCAAAAGACGGGTTTTCGGTAGTGGCACCAATTAAGGTAATTTTCCCTTTTTCGACCGCATTTAACAGTGCATCCTGCTGGGATTTATTAAAGCGGTGAATTTCATCAATAAACACCACTGGCGTCAGCAGATCACCACCATCGGCAATCACTTCACGCAGCTCTTTCACTCCGGTATTCAGGGCAGACAGACTGATAAAAGGCCGATCTACCGCTTGTGCCAACAGTAAGGCAATGGTGGTTTTTCCAACGCCGGGTGGTCCCCAGAAAATAATCGACGGTAGATGACCCTGATCAATCATCTGGCGTAAGGGTGCCTGTTCCCCCAGCAAATGTTCCTGCCCGATAATCTCTGCAAGGTCACGTGGTCTTAAGCGTTCTGGAAGCGGGATATGACTATCTGACATGTTATTATTGGCTCAAACTAAATTCTGATCTCATTCTAACACCAGCAGTTTTGATTCCAAGATTGCAAACATAAAGCATAAAAAATTAATTTATGTAGAAATCCTCTATTTTTTTAATTCTGAATGAATTAATCTTCATAAAAGCAAGTAATTTGAACATGATTAATTGTGAATTAATTACAGTGTAATTTTCATATTGTTTATTTTAATTAAAAGAAACTTATGTCGCCCCCTTGGGCATTTTTGGGTTGTATTGGTGAATGCATGAAGCATGATAAATTTGAACAGGGAGCTGTGAGTCAGTCGGAACCTCTGCTGGCAACATCACTGAGTTCAACCCCTGTTCATCTGTCTGAATTAATTCAGCTTCAAAAACTGATTGATGCCTTACCCCAACCTCTCTGGGTCAGTAGCAAAACACATCTGCACTATTTTAACGCCGCCATGACCGATTATCTTGGTGTGAACCTGAATGAACCGGGCAATATATCGTGGCAGAGTTTCATTCATACCGAGGACTTACAGCTGTTTTCGAAGCTGTGGCATGCGGCACTGGATCAGCATCAGAATTTTGAAACCCAGTGCCGGATTAAACGCAGCGATACTCATTATCGCATGTGTACGCTGGCGGTAAAATTTCATCATGATCCGGAAGATGTGTTGCAGTGGGCGGTTTCACTGACCGATGTACATGATTATTTTGAAATCCAGCAACAACTGTCTCAAATCGTTTCAACCCAGGAAAATATGCTGGATGCCAGCGCAGACTGCATCCATATTGTCAGTTCTGAAGGTCAAATTCGGCATAGTAACCAGTGCTGTGGCCTGATTGCGGAAACCGAAACCGTCGCGCAGGCTCAGGAAAGCTCATTGTCCTGGTTGAACCGTTTAGCACCTGAAGCCCGAAAATCCGGACAACGCGCACTGAAACAGGCAGCCCTAGGCTTAAATAGCCGTTTTTCTAGTAAAACTCAGAGCAAAGACCAGCCAATCCAATATTGGGATCATCTGCTGACCCCAATTCTGGATCAGCACAATATTACCCAAAGCATCCTCTGTGTCTCACGCAATATCAGTCAGCAAAAAATTGCAGAAACCCGCTTAAAAGAAGCCATTAAACGAGATGAACTGACTGGTCTGTATAATCGCAGTACCTTCTATAAAACCTTTAAACAGGTGCTATTAAAAGCGCAACAACAGCAGACCAAGGCGGGTCTACTGCTGATTGATCTGGATTATTTCCGGCACATCAATGACACCTTGGGCCATATTGCTGGCGATCATCTACTCCATGTTCTGGGTCAGCGTTTCCAGGCCTGTTTCGGCCCGAATACCATTGTGGCCCGTTTGGGTGGAGATGAATTTGCTGTTCTGGTGAAAAATCTGGAAAGTGAAGAACAGCTGCTGGCCACGGCGCAACTGGCCTATAGCCAGCTGGATCAACCGATCAATTATATTGGCGACAGTATCAGCAGTGCCATGAGTATTGGCTGTGCTATCTATCCACGTGATGCATTAAATACTTCGAACCTGTTGAAATGTGCCGACATTGCCTTAAATGATCTGAAAAATAGTGGACGTGGTGGCATTCGCATGTTTAGTCAGGACATGTGCGGCTCACTGGAAAATATGACCAGGCAGCTGACCCTGGCACGTAAGATTATTCTGGCCGATCAGATCATTCCCTACTATCAACCCAAAGTTCGTCTGTCTGATGGTGTGGTGATTGGTTTTGAAGCGCTGTTACGCTGGCAAGATCAGGATCAGCAGGTGCAACTGCCTTCCGAGATTTTTGGTGCCTTTCAGGACTATGAGCTGGCCTCACGTATCAGTGAAACCATGCAGCTGAAAGTCTTTGCCGATATGAGTCGCTGGCAGGCCCAAGGACTGGATCTGTTGCCGATTTCAATCAATGCCGCACCGGTTGAATTTTTGCGCGATGACTATGCTGAAAAAATGTTGGCCCGCCTGTCCAATTTTGATATTCCTGCGCATAAGGTGGAACTGGAAATTACCGAACAGAGTCTGTCCGAGCATGGTGCCAATTATGTGATCCGGGCCCTGAACCTGCTGAAACAGGCCGGAATCCAGATCTCACTGGATGATTTCGGCACCGGGCATTCTTCACTAACCCGTTTACAAGACTATCCGGTAGATTGCATCAAAATTGACCGCAACTTCGTCGAGCGTATGAACAGTGACCCGTCCGCCTTGGCGATTGTCAAAGCCATTACCCAGATTGGTTCCAGTATTGCTTTGGATGTTCTGGTCGAAGGCATCGAAAATACCGAACAACTCGATACCCTGATCCATTGTGACTGTCAGATTGGACAAGGCTTTTATTTCTATCGTCCGATGGCCGGTGCTTCGGCTCAGGCCCTACTGCAGCCGGCAAATCAATAGCTACTTATCGCGGCAAATTAACGCACCCAACGCACGATATAGTCTTCGATGTCGTCTTCAGGAATGTCGGCTTCACTCAGGCAGCGCCCTGCTGCCGACTTGCGTGCCTGAATCACACTTTCCCGTGAACCGCTGATCAGATAATGCCAGGATGGCAGGCTTTTGCCCTGCTCGACCCGGCGATAAGCACAGCTTGAAGGCAACCAGTGAATCGTTTCCAATTTTTCTGGCGTGAGCTGAATACAGTCTGGCACATAGTGCAAACGCTCTGGATAATTGGAGCAACGCGCAGTCGTACAATCCAGCAGTTTGCAGGCCACTTTGGTATAAGCGACTTCCTGGGTATCTTCATCTTCCAGTTTAATCAGGCAACAGAGTCCGCAACCATCACACAAGGCTTCCCACTCGGCTTGCGTGAGTTCGGCAAGGCCATAGTTTTTCCAAAATTCGGGACGTAAAGTATCGGTCATGATCAGGTCGGCGCACTCAAAAATCAGCTGATTATAGCAGCCCAAACCGCGCAGACCTACCGCTCAAATTCTTATTACCATCACGTAAACTATTGTTAAATCATAGACAGTTCGTCAACAAAACACTAACAGTCGCTGGAATCGTTTATTTCTATACTAAATTTGAAAATAAAAACACATGGAGAATATATATGTTTCGCTGGGCTATTATTTTTGCTGTTATTGCATTAATTGCGAGTCTACTTGGTTTCGGTGGAGTAGCAGGCTTATCTAAGGATTTTGCAATTATCTTGTTAGTAATTGCGGTGATTCTTGCGATCGTTGGATTTCTTTCCCGCGGTAAGGTCTAGATTCAGTTTAGATTGAGTCGAAGCAAGTATGATCCTTCGAAAAAAACAAGAGCCTTCTGGCTCTTGTTTTTTTATGGCTTTATTAAGCGAATATCAAGTTCAATATTCACTTAAGGTTTTAAATGATGCGGTCTAAAACCTGCCACCAGCAAGGCCGCCAGATAGGCCACCACACCAATGACACACAAGATGAGTACTTCTGCGACACGCATCCATTGCGACACATCGGCATTATACCAACTTAAGGCATAAGCCAAAGCTGCGATCATCACCACATTGGCAAACATGAATTGCAGGAAGATTTTTTTCCAGTGCGGGCCAAAGCGGAAAATATGACGCTTATGCAGATAGTAATAAAGCAGGCCGGCATTCACCATGGCTGAACCGGTCGATGCCAGTGCCAGTGCCATATGTTCTGCTTCCCAGTCAATCAACTTGAAGATACCGATAAAAATCACGTTCAGGATTGCATTGGCAGCCACAGCCATCAGACCGACACGCACCGGTGTTTTGGTATCCTGCTGTGCATAGAAACCCGGGGCAAAGACTTTAATCAACATAAAGGCAATCACACCACCGCTCATACATTGCAGCGCCAGAGCCGTCATTTGGGTATCTTCAAAGCTGAACTGACCACGTTCAAACAGGGCCTGAATGATCGGGGTCGACAGCATAAACAAGGCAATACTGGCCGGTAAACCTGCCATTACAATCACTTTAGCGGCCCAGTCCATCATGCCGCGGAATTTTTCCGGATTCTGCTCGGTATGTCGTGCCGATAAAGATGGCAAAATGACAGTACCAATTGCTACACCAATCAGGCCAAGCGGCAACTCGGTCATGCGCTCAGCACTATACAGCCAGGACACCGAACCATCCTGCATAAATGAAGCCCAGATGGTATTCAGCAGCAGGTTAATTTGCGTGACGGATACACCAAATAAAGCCGGCAGCATCAACTTCATGATGCGATCCACGCCTTCATGCTTGAAGTCAATTTTAGGTGGGATCAGCAGGTTTTTACGCCACAGTTCAGGAATCTGAATCGCCAGCTGTAAAATACCGGCAATGATGACTGCCCAGCCCAGTGCCATAATCGGCTCTGCCATATGCGGAGTCAGCCAGAGCGCACCAGCAATCATGGCGACATTGAGCAAGACCGGTGCAAAGGCCGGTGTACTAAAAGAACCATAACTGTTCAGAATACTGCTGGCAAAAGCCGTCAGTGACATGAACAGTAAATAAGGAATGGTCAGGCGGAACATGTCAGTCGCCAAGGCGAATTTCTCAGGATCGCTATGGAAACCGGGCGCATAGATATACATGATCAACGGTGCAGCAATCACTGCGAACATGGTCAGCAGACTCATTACCGTTGCCAGACAGCCAAAGACCCGGCTAATCAGAATCTGCACTTCGGCATGGGTACGACTGGTTTTGTATTCGGTCAAAACCGGAATAAAGGCCTGTGAGAATGCCCCTTCGGCAAATAATCGCCTGAAAAAGTTTGGAATACGAAATGCGACCACGAAGGTATCGAAGTCCTTACCCGCACCAAAGACATTCAGTAAAACAATATCTCGAACCAATCCCAGTACACGTGACAACATGGTCATCGCACTGACAATGACGGTCGAACGCCAAAGCGCCATCCTATTCACCTAATGTATAAATTTGTGGCTATTGTAATGAAACCTCTGTCAGAAGTTCATTGCTTAATTGCATCCCTCAAGCGAGGTTGAGGTATTTTTATAATGCTGTAACTGGCAACGAAAATCAGCCCAGTTAAAATACGGTCCCGGATCGGTCTTACGGCCCGGGGCAATATCCGAATGTCCGGCAATATGCTGCTGAATTTTAGGATAATAATCTTGCAAACAGGCAGTGACTTTGATCAAGGCTGCATACTGTACCGGTTCAAAAGGCAAGTCGTCACTGCCTTCCAGCTCGATGCCAATCGAATAATCATTACATTCTTTTTTACCCAAATAGGTCGAACGTCCAGCATGCCAGGCACGGTCATTAAAATTGACGAATTGCAGTACCTCACCAGAACGTAAAATCAGCAGATGGGTCGAAACCTGCATCCCTTCAATGCTTTGAAAATAGGGATGGACTGACCAATCAAGTTGATTCTGAAAAAACTGTTCAATATAACCGCCGCCAAACTGTGAGGGTGGCAGACTGATGTTATGCACCACAATGAGCTGAATCTCGGTATTGTCCGGACGCTGGTTAAAATTGGGAGAGGGAATGTGACGTGCGCCCATCAGTTGTCCATTCTTAACCTGAAACTCGGCTGCCTGTTGCATAAAACCATTCTCTCCAAAAATAAAATCTGCACGATCAGGGTTGCAGCCGGCTTCATGCTAAAACTTTCAGGCACAAATCTCAATTCATCCCGGCAGACTGTAGGAAAAATCGCTCATTTTTTATGTAACAGTGCTAAGATAATGCGCAATTTTCACGGCTTAAAAGATACGGAAATACTCATGCGCATATCTCAAGCGTTGCTAGACCAGTCGATTCAGATCAATATCCAACAGGCACTTTCAGAAGATATTGGTGACGGTGATATTACTGCCCTGCTGACCCCTGAAGATGAACAGGCCACTGCCACGATCATCAGCCGTGAAGATATGGTACTGGCCGGGCAACCTTGGGTGAATGCCTTGATTCAGGCCTATGATCCAAGTGTTGAAGTGATCTGGCTAAAAAATGAGGGGGATCAGGTTCAAGCCAATGAAACTTTCCTGAAACTGGCCGGTTCTGCACGCAGTTTATTGACTGTGGAACGTCCTGCGCTGAATTTTGTCCAGACACTGTCTGCCGTTGCGACCAAAACAGCGCATTATGTCAAACAATTGGATGGCTTAAATACCAAGCTGCTGGATACCCGTAAAACCCTTCCTGGCCTGCGTATTGCACAAAAATATGCCGTTGCCATTGGTGGTGGGCAGAATCATCGTCTGGGTTTATTCGATGCCTTTTTGATTAAAGAAAATCATATTATGGCCGCTGGCGGAATTGTTCAGGCGATTGCCAAGGCACACCAGATTGCGCCGGGCAAACCGGTCGAAGTGGAAGTGGAAACCTGGGATGAACTCAATCAGGCCTTAGAGGCCAATGCGGATATCGTGATGCTGGATAATTTCAGCCAGCAGCAAATGATTGAGGCAGTACAGCATGTGGCCGGACGTTGCAAACTGGAAGCATCTGGCAATATCACGATCGAAAATTTACGTGAAGTTGCCAGTAGCGGTGTCGATTATATTTCGATGGGTGTTTTGACCAAAGATGTCAAAGCTGTGGATTTATCGATGCGATTTAATGCTGAAGCCTAAATTCGATAGATGACCATTGAGGGTGCGAAGCACCCTTTTCTGATTTTTAGAAATTTTTTTTGCATATATTTTGCTCAATTTTCTATTTTAGACCTTAATCATCATCGTCGTCCCGATTACCTCGACGATCGCGGTCATCATCGTCACCATCACGGTCGTTATATCTCCCATTATCCTCATCACGATCCCGATTTAACACTGAACGCTCGTCATCTTCACGATTATTGCCCCAGTCACAGGCGCTTAGTCCAAACATTCCCAGCAAAGACATTGCACAAATCCACTGTTTCATCTCGCATTCCTCATGGTGATATCGTTTGAATATCGGGGTAAAATAGCTCTGGATCTAGCCGATTCATGTCGGAATTTTGTCAGGAAGTTTTGTGCTGCATTTTCAATGGAGCTGTATTCTGAAATTTCCGGCATAAAAAAACGCATCCTGAGATGCGTTTTATATTTGGCAGGAATGAATTACCAGCCCAAAGCTTGTTGCTGTTTTTTTACCAGCTCCTGAATGCCTTTCTCGGCCATTTCCAGCATGGCATCCGATTGGGCACGGGTAAATGGCTTGTCTTCCGCAGTGCCCTGAATTTCAATAAATTCACCGGCCTGTGTCATCACCACGTTCAAATCGGTTTGACAGTTCGAATCTTCTTCATAGCAAAGATCCAGTAATACTTCATCTTTGAAAATACCAACAGAAACCGCAGCCACCAAACCTTTTAATGGGTCATGTTTGATTTTCTTTCTTTCCAGCAAAACATTCATGGCATCAACCAGCGCCACCGCAGCACCGGTAATCGCTGCAGTACGGGTACCGCCATCAGCCTGAATCACATCACAGTCAATGGTAATGGTATTTTCACCCAGCTTTTTCAGGTCAACCATTGAGCGCAAGCTACGACCGATCAGACGCTGGATTTCCTGGGTACGGCCACTCTGTTTGCCACGTGCCGCTTCGCGGTCGCTACGGGTATGGGTTGAACGTGGCAACATGCCATATTCAGCCGTCACCCAGCCCTGGCCCTGACCTTTCAGGAAACGTGGAACAGAACTCTCTACACTGGCAGTGCACAGTACTTTGGTATGACCAAACTCAACCAATACCGAGCCTTCCGCATAACGTGTATAGTTACGGGTAATTTTCACTTCACGTAATTGATCTAATGCTCGTTGGTCGATACGCATGATAAGTCCTGTATAGGCTAAAAATAATTGCGGCTCAGTATAACAGAAGCCTTTGCCAAGATTGGTCAGCCGGATGATTGATTTACAAAATCGATGCATCAGAGTGCGGTTAAATGTCGAAATTCTGCCGACCTGTGGCGCTACGATTTGCCTTAATTTTTGCTAGACTAAATCTCCCCTTGAGGAAACCCGTTTATGTCCTTACGTGAAGATCGCAAGCAACAAAGCCATCAGGCGCTACTGGATGCCACACTGGCCTTGAGCAGTCAGGGTCGCGCTTTTAGCACCATCAGTCTGCGTGAAGTCGCGCATGCCGTTGGACTGGTGCCCACGGCATTTTATCGGCATTTTCAGGATATGGAGCAGTTGGGACTAGAGCTGCTGGATCAGGTCGCGATTCATCTCAAGGGAGTGCTGAATCAACTGGGACAGGCCTATCTGTATCAGCCCAACACCCGGACTAAAACCGGAATTGAGCTATTTTTTCAGGCAGTCGAATACCATCCTGAACCCTGGATTTTTTTTGTTGCAGAACGCTGGGGGGGCTCGGCAGTGTTACGTGCCGGAATAGAACGGGAAATTCGTTTTTTGACTGAAGATGTCATGCATGAACTGGAAAAAATGCAAGCCGCCCAGCATATCCAGTCCTCACAAGATTTGCAGGCACTGGCACAGATGCTGATTGATCTGTCGCTGAACTGGGCCATGGGCTGGATTCATCTGCAACATCAGGCTGATCCAGAGCTACGCCGCACCCAATCCAATGTCTTTAAAACCCAAAGCGTGCTACAGATGCAGCTTTTATTGCGAGGGATTTTGCACTGGCATCGAATTCCGACAAAAACAGCAGATCCGTCAATCAATACAGAAACAAGTACTCCCCCCATCTGAATAAAAAAACCTGCATTATTGATGCAGGTTTTTTACGGATACTCGGTTATTTCTTATTTGGCTTTACGCTCTTTTTCAATCAGGTAATTCACCACCTGAATTACTTTGGCATCATTGCCCTGCACAATATATTTACCATTGACAGTCACCGCCGGTACGCCGCTTAACTGATATTGAGCAGCCAGATTTTTGGCCTGCGCAATTTTTGACGAAATCGGGAATGATTTATAAGTCGTGTTAAATTTTGCTTCAGAAATACCATAACGGGTATAGAACTTGGCCAGTTGTGCCTGTTCTAAAATTGGACGCTGCTTGTCATGAATATCATGGAATAACTGCAAATGGGCTTTTTGACGCACACCCAAGGCTTCAGACACATAATAAGCACGCGCTGCCTGTTCCCAGAGTGGATTCATTGCAGCAGGCGTACGCACAAAACGCACATCTTTTGGTAATTTTTTCAACCAGCTTTGCATATGTGGCTCAAGCGTGAAACAGTGGCCACAGCCATACCAGAAGAATTCACGTACTTCAATTTTGCCCGGTTTTTCGACTTTGACTGGTTTTGCGACCACCTGATAGTCCTGACCTGCCACAAAATTGGCCATCGCACTGCCAGAAAAGGCCAAAACAGATGCGGCAACAGCGCCTAAAAGGAATTTTTTCATTGGGATTATCGTCCTCTAAATCATTATGTTTAGTGTATGGGTTCACTATAAATCAATTATGCCGATTTCGTTTTCATTCTGTGAACTTTTTTGCTGCTTTTATCGCTTTTTCTGCCAGAAACGCTACACTAAAGCATCGGACTGATTTTCAAGGTTAAATCAGTTTCTCTGGCCATTTGGCCTCTATATTTTTAGCTAATCACAACTGATTGAGGTGACCACGATGTCGCAATTGAATGTTGATCCACAAGAAATTGCCAAGTTTGAAGCATTTGCAGCTATATGGTGGGATCAGCATTCCGAGTTCCGCCCCTTGCACATGATTAATCCACTACGTTTAAACTGGATTGATGAACATGCGGGTGGCCTGAGCGGCAAGAAAATCCTCGATGTTGGTTGTGGCGGTGGCATTCTGGCCGAAAGCATGGCGCGTCGCGGTGCCGATGTACTGGGGATTGATATGGGTGCTGCGCCGCTGAATGTGGCGCGGATTCATGCCGAACAGGAAGGCGTGACCAATATCGAATATCGTCAGATCCCGGTTGAACAACTGGCCGATGAACAGGCTGGCCAATACGACATCGTGACCTGTATGGAAATGCTGGAGCACGTACCCGATCCGGCCTCGATCATTCAGGCCTGTCACAAGCTGGTCAAGCCAGGCGGCCATGTGTTCTTCTCGACCATTAACCGCAATCCAAAATCGTATTTATTTGCCATTATTGGTGCAGAATATGTGCTGCGGATGCTGGCCAAAGGCACCCATGATTACAGCAAATTTATCAAGCCCTCCGAGCTGGCGCACGATATTCGCAATGCCGGCTTGAAACTCAAAGACATGACCGGTCTGCACTACAATCCGCTGACCAAACGCTACTGGCTGGCACCGAATGTCGATGTCAACTATATGGTCTATACCGTGAAAGATAGCGCAGCAGAGACCACAGCATGAAGGCCGTTCTGTTTGACCTCGATGGTACCCTGATTGATACCGCAGCCGATTTTATCCGGATTATCCAGCAGATGTGCCGTGAAGAAGGCCGGATGCCGGTCGAACCCGAGCTGATCCGGACGCAGGTCTCCGAAGGCGCGCGCGCCATGGTGAAACTGGTCTATCCGGAACTGGAACTGGAAGATCCGGTATTTCTGCAACATCGTCAGCGCTTTCTGGACAGGTACGGCGCAGATATTGCAGTCGATACCGATCTGTTTGACGGCATGTATCCTTTACTGGAACAACTGGAAGCACAGGATATTCCCTGGGGTATCGTCACCAATAAACCACGCTGGCTCAGTGAGGCTTTACTGAAAGCACTGAATTTAAGTGAACGCTGTGCCGTGCTGGTCTGTCCGGAAGATGTCACCCGAACCAAGCCTGATCCTGAACCGATGTATCTGGCTGCCAAGCAACTGAATCTTGCGGCTGAAGACTGTATTTATATCGGCGATCATCCGCGCGATATTGATGCGGGGCGCCATGCCAAAATGCCTACCATTCTGGCAGCTTACGGTTATTTACCACTGCAATACAAAGATGACTTAACAGCCTGGCAAGCCGACTATATAGTGAACACGGTGGCAGAATTACAACAGCTGATTCAGACCTTACTACGCAAACAGCAGACTGCAGTATCTTGAACGCTTAAAACTGAACAATAACAAATAAGGAGGTAGATAATGAAATATTCAGCCTATCAACCTCGCCCCGATCTGCTCAAGGATCGTATTATCCTGATCACAGGTGCGGGCGATGGCATTGGACGTGCGGCAGCAATCAGTTATGCCTTGCATGGTGCAACCGTGGTGCTGCATGGACGTACCCTGAATAAACTGGAAGTCATCTATGATGAAATTGAAAGTTTAGGTGCACCGCAACCTGCCATCTTGCCGCTACAGCTCTCCAGTGCTTCGGAACAGGATTATGAGCTTCTGCTCGACACCCTGGACCGTCAGTTTGGCCGTCTGGATGGGATCTTGCACAATGCCGGCATCCTTGGTGAGCGTACAGAACTGGCGCATTATTCGCCTGAGGTCTGGGATGATGTCATGGCAGTCAATCTGCGGGCGCCTTTTGTCATGACCCAGGCGCTATTACCGCTCTTATCCAAATCTGAACATGCTTCGGTGGTATTTGCCAGCTCGGGTGTAGGCCGCGAAGCCCGGGAACGCTGGGGTGCATATTCGGTATCTAAAATCGCGATTGAAGCCGTAAACCAGTTATTTGCCAAGGAACAGGTACATCCGAATATCCGCTATAACTGCATCAATCCCGGGGCAACACGGACTGCCATGCGTGCCAGGGCCTATCCCAATGAAGATCCCAAGACCCTGCCAACACCAGATTCGATTATGCCGGCCTATCTGTATCTGATGGGCGATGACAGCCTGCATATGAATGGTCAGAGTATCGATGCCCAGGATTAAGCTTATTCAGGTTGAACTAAGGGAGCGATAGCTCCCTTTTTCTATGCATGTACGTCTTAAACAGCGCCTCAATCTGGAGTAATGCTGGCCAGATCACATTGAATTTCACCCAAATTACCGCATACTAAGCCCCAACAAATTTCACTCGAGTGCATCATGACTGAATTAAACAATATTACGGTGACCAACTTAGACGATGGCATGGTGTCACTGCTGATCGATCAGCAGCCGATTTCAGAAAAATACGGTACCAAGTTTGAAGCCAGCATTGTGGAAGACCTCAAGGCACTCGAAAATGGTCATAAACTCAAATTATTCGAGCAGTTCGTTTTTTCACATACGGATCTGAATTTTGAACATGCCTATTATTATGTGACCGGCATTGAAAAACTGGACGATAGCTACCGCCTGGCCAAGCATTTTGTTTATCGCATTAAAATCGAAGGACAACCGGAAATCGAACATATCATCAGTAATCAGGGCAAAGCCATGACTACCGAAGACGTGCGTAACTTTATCCAGGCACATGTACAGAAAGCCCTGAATGATTATACCGATCTGAATTACGCTTATTAATAGCCGGGCTATGGAGATCTTTAGGGCACATGTTAACAGGTGCCCTTTTGAGCCGTGTGCTCTTGACAGAATCTCAAATCGGATTTACTTATCAAAATTATAAAATTATTCGGTTTTTTAAATAACTTGTTTTGCACTATGCTGTGCTGATTCCCATACACCAAGATCAGGAGCACAGCATGGCTGACCATAAACGTAAAATTGACACCATTCGCCGGATTGAGCATTTGCAATTGTCCGAAGCCTTGATTGTGGCGCTAGATGATGCAGTTCAAGCCGAATCTGTGGCGGCAGCAATCCAGTCCTTGCAAGGTTTGACCGAACAATGGAATTAAGCTTAAAAGCTCTTTAACATGGTCTGCGCTTTAAGCGGGGCATCCATATTTTGCTGGCGGTCTCAATGCTGCTTTTTTGAGCGATATCATCGATTTTAGCTTGCATGTTGAGCCTCACTTTGATGAGATAAGAACCAAGCTCGGCATGCCGGGCCATAAGGTACATGCATAGTCTAAGGTCATGTAAAATCATGACATAATCATAATATCTCTGCATTTGTTATAAAAATTGTGCCTGTTCTTCACAGTTTCTCTGTAATCTTTCCGTATATTGGATACAGTAGAAATTGAACAATTTAATGAGGGTTCAACATGAAAAAGGTTTTGGTGGCATTGGCGATCTCCTGCAGTACATTCATGCTGAGTCAGGTTGCAATCGCGGCCCCTTATTTCCATGATGAATCACAAATGGATAGCCGTCAGGGACATGGCAAGAAAGGCCGTGAGTTCCGCGAAAAGGATCAGGACCAACACGATAATCGCCGTATGCGTGAGGAACGTGGAGTGAAGCGCCTGCAACAGCTCAGATGGCAGCCGGGCTATGTGATGCCGCAGCATTATCGGGGTAATGGCTATAAAGTCGAATACAAAGAACATAGCCTGCCTCGACCTGACCGCAAACAGCAATGGTATAAAGTCAATAATGACTATATTCTGGTTAATTCTGAAACCAATAGTATTATCCGCATTGTCGGCGATTAATTTGTCCGCCTCTTTACCGACCTGAAGCCCTGATAGACTCAACCCTGGTTGAGTCTTTTTTATTTAAATCATCAAAAATTCGCCAAGTGCAGCGCTGGCTGCTATTCCAGTTTTTAATTGAAGTGATGCATCTTCTAAATTTCTTCATAAATTTAACAATTTAACTAAATAGCCCCCACGCTTTCTATCTACTTATTGGCTAATTTAGTCTCATCAAATACAGATCTACATTTTAGGTGAGAGCCATGAAAAAAGTCCTAACTACAATTGCGTTATCCCTAAGTGCTTTGTTGGCTACTTCTGCCATGGCAGCGCCACAGCATGATCCACGCTATAACCATAATCCGCATAAACCGGCACCGCACTGGAATGCCAAAGATAGTAAAAAATGGAATGATGACCGTCGTCATAACAACCGTGAGGTCAATCCAAGCCGTGACTGGCGCTCAGGACAAGTTCTGCCGGGTCAATACGATAACAAACGTTTTAAAGTGAGTGATCGCGAAGCACGCCGTTTACCAAATACCGGCCGTTTCCAGCAATGGTACAAAGTCAACAATGACTACGTTCTGGTCAATGATCGTACCAATAAAATTGTACGCATCATGAACTAAGCTTTCTCCATTACTGCTCGTCTTGCAGACACCTGAAGTCCCCTTCAGGTGTTTTTTTATATCTGCACTTCCACTTGCGTTTTTTTTCATTAGAATCAAAGCTGGATCTCCAATCATTGAAATAGGCACAGCATGACTTCAGCAGAAACGTCACAAAGCACAACCTTGCAATATGTGCACTGGTTTCGCCATTCTGCGCCTTATATCAATGCGCACCGCAACAAAACCTTTGTCATCATGTTTGATGGTGAAGCCGTATTAAATGACAACTTTCAGCATATTATTCACGATATCGCCTTATTGCATTCTTTGGGCATTCGGCTGATTCTGGTACATGGTGCACGTCCGCAAATTAACCAGAATCTGGCTCAAAGCCAGATTACGACGCCTTTTTACCAGCAGCGCCGGGTGACCACACGTGAATCTTTAAGCTGTGTGATGAATGCCGTCGGCTCAATCCGCCTGCAAATTGAAGCACTGCTGTCTATGGGACTGGCCAACTCGCCGATGTATGGTGCCAGGATTGATACCGTTTCAGGGAATTTTATCACTGCAAAACCTTATGGCATTCGTGATGGGGTTGATTTTCAGCTCACCGGCGAAGTCCGTGCGGTCGATACTGACGCCATTCAGCGCCATCTGGACAGTCATAATATTGTGGTGCTTGGTCCGACCGGTTATTCCACTACCGGAGAAGTCTTTAATCTGCTGGCTGAAGAAGTCGCGACCAAAACTGCGATTCGCCTCAAGGCAGATAAACTGATTTTCCTGGGCAAGCAGCATGGTCTGATGGACAGTAACGGTCAGCTCAAACGTGAAGTGACACCGCAACAACTGGATAATTTTATTCCGGTCGAGCAAGATGCACTGGAAAGAGGACTACAGTTAAAAGCCGCACAGGAAGCCTCCATGAACGGCGTACATCGGGTGCATCTGATTTCTTATACCTATGATGGTGCCCTGCTGGAAGAACTGTTTACCCGAGATGGTTCCGGCACCTTGGTCACTGACGCGCATTATGAAGAAGTGCGAATGGCAGATATTCAGGATGTCGGTGGCCTGATCGGCTTGCTGCGTCCATTAGAAGAAGAAGGGATTCTGGTCTATCGTTCCCGTGAACGTCTGGAAAATGAAATTAACCAGTTTGCCGTGATTGAACGGGATGGCATGATTCTGGCCTGTGCAGCCCTTTACCCGATTCCGACCACGGGCGATGAATTACGTTCTGCAGAAATTGCCTGTGTCGCAGTGCATCCAAGTTATCGCCAGTCCAATCGCGGTAGCCAGATCTTGCATTATCTTGAAGAAAAAGCCAAAAGCATGCAGATTCAGCAGCTGTTTATTTTAACCACGCGTACCGCGCACTGGTTTCTGGAACAGGGCTTTGAACCAACTTCAGTCGATGACCTGCCGGATGCGCGTCAGGCATTTTATAATTATCAACGCAATTCAATCGTTTGTAAAAAGTCACTTTAAGGTGACTTTTTCTTTGAGTGCCTTAGCTTAATTTCAGATAAAGATATCTGACAATTCCAATTTAAATTTTAAAATGCCATTGCTGCTTTTTAGCTAAATATATCAGCAGATTGAATTTATAAAAATAAATATATATTTCATAAGCTTGATTAATTTTATTGGCAGATCTTCATTGTCATATAAATCACTTTTTCGCATAAGTTTTGCGTTTTTTTATTTATCTTTTTTCTTCATTAGAAATTCCTGAATAGTTATTTTTTTAGAAAAACAAAAACGATTAGCGTGTGTCTAGGTTTTATTCGCTAGTTTTCACTTTCGGGAGTTTTGCTTCATGCGCCAATCTAATGTTCAGTTTTTAGCAAAAACTGCAGTACTCGGTACTGCAATGGCTGGCGTCATGATGCTTTCTGGCTGTTCAAAACAGGAAGATACCACCACCCTAAACATTGGTTTCCAAAAATACGGCGTACTGCCAATTTTAAAAGAACGCGGCACGCTAGAAGCCTCATTAAAAAAACAAGGCGTAAATGTGAAATGGGTGGAGTTTCCGGCTGGCCCACAGTTACTTGAAGGCCTGAATGTCGGCAGCGTGTCTTTTGGTGAAGCAGGTGAAGCACCCCCCATTTTTGCCCAGGCAGCGAACTCAAATCTGGTCTATGTCGCAAACCAGCCACCAGCGCCTAAAGCCGAAGCCCTAATTGTACCGAAAGACTCCCCGATTCAATCGATTCAGGATCTGAAAGGCAAACGTGTGGTCTTGAACAAAGGTTCCAACGTGCATTATTTACTGTTGAAAGTTCTTGAAGCCAACAATCTGAAACTCAGCGATATTGAAGTGATTTACCTGCCACCCTCTGATGCACGTGCTGCCTTTGAACGCGGTGCAGTCGATGCCTGGGTGATCTGGGATCCGTTCTTTGCTGCTGCTGAACACCAAATTGGCGCGCGTGTGATTGCCACAGGTGAGAACATCGTCAGCAATCACCAGTTCTATCTGGCAGATCGCAAGTTTGCAGAAAGCCATCCTCAGGTCGTGGAAGCGGTGGTGAATGAACTTAACTTGACCACAGAGTGGGTAGCACAAAATCAGGATGAAGCAGCCAAACTTCTGGAAAAACCGACAGGTCTGGCTTTTGATGTCCTGAAAACTTCGATTTCCCGTATGGGCTTTGGAGTCAAACCTTTATCTAACGATGTCATCCAAAAACAACAACAGGTGGCAGATGCTTTTTATGGTCAGCAACTGATTCCACAGAAGCTGAATATTGATGCAGCGATTATTAAATAACGCCAGAATAATTCGAGAATAAAGATGAGTAATTTAAAAACGGTTTCCTCTATCAGTTTAGCGTTATTGGGCTTTGCTTTGATCGGTTGCCAAAAACAGGAGCCACAGCAAAACACTGCTGCAGAAACTGCAGTACCACCACAGGTTCAAACTATTGCCATTGGTTTTCAAAAATCGGCTTTAAATCTGCTGGTTGCGCGTGATGAAAAACTGATGGAACAGCAGTTTCCAAATACCAAAATTGAATGGAAGGAATTTCCTGCCGGTCCGCAAATGCTGGAAGCTCTAGCAGTGGGTGCGGTCGATTATGGTTATGTCGGCAATACCCCACCCATCTTTGCCCAGTCAGCAGGTAAAGACCTGAATTATGTCGGCTATGAAGTTTATTCAGATCACTCTTTAGCCCTCGTGGTACCTCAGCACAGTAAAATTCAGAACATTACCGATCTGAAAGGCAAACGTGTTGCCCTGCAAAAAGGTTCTAGTGCACATGAATTCCTGTCCAAGATTCTGCTAAAAGCCGGTCTGAGCTGGACGGATATTCAACCCATCTGGTTACCCCCTGCGGATGCCCGTGCTGCATTTGACAAGCAATCTATCGATGCCTGGGCGATCTGGGATCCCTTCTTGTCGGCTGCTGAATTACAAGGCCAGGCACGTAGCATCACCAGAACCGGTGATTTCGATAAAACCTATACCTACTATGTGGCCAATCCAAAATTTGTAAATACCTATCCTCAAGCCACCGAAGGTGTACTCAAGGCGTTGAATCAGGCAGATCAATGGATTGTCAAAAATCAGACTCAGGCGTTGCAGATTTATCAAAAGAATACCGGCCTGCCAGTAGAGGTTGCACAAAATGCGTTTGATCGCCGCATCAAGCCATCTCCTGTGCAGCCTCTGACCGCAGAAACGATCCAGTCGCAACAAACGATTGCAGATCAGTTCCATCAACTGGGATTGATTCCAAACAAAATTAATGTCCAACCCGTGGTATGGACAGCAACTTCACATTGATGACCGAGCTCAATCTTTTTTAAATTAAGGACACAAGACATGAAAATTTTCTGGTTTATCCCGACTCATGGCGACAGCCGCTACCTAGGTACCAGCAAAGGTGCCCGTCAGGTTGATCATGCCTACATGAAGCAGATTGCTGTAGCAGTCGATAACCTGGGCTATGAAGGGGTGCTGATTCCAACAGGTCGTTCATGTGAAGATCCTTGGTTAACTGCAGCCAGCCTGATTGATGCCACTAAAAAATTAAAATTCCTCGTTGCGCTACGTCCGGGGGTAACCACGCCGGCACTGGCTGCACGTATGGCAGCAACCTTTGACCGTTTATCAGGTGGCCGTGTCTTGCTGAATCTGGTCACCGGTGGTGATGAACAGGAACTGAAAGGCGACGGTGTCTATGAAGATCATGCCACTCGCTACAAGACTGCCACCGAATACACCACCATCTGGCGTGAAATCCTGAAACGCTCTCATACCGGTGAAAGCTTCACTTTCCATGGCGAACGCCTAAGTGTTGATGATGCAAAATTGCTGTATCCACCGGTACAGGAACCACATCCTCCACTGTGGTTCGGCGGTTCATCAGATGATGCGATTGAACTGGCCACCGATCAGGTGGACACTTACCTGACCTGGGGTGAACCACCAGCAGCAGTCAAAGAAAAAATTGAAAATGTCCGTGCCAAGGCAGCCGCTAAGGGTCGTGAACTGAGCTACGGTATCCGTCTGCACGTGATTGTGCGTGAAACCAATGAACAGGCTTGGGCGGCAGCGGAAGAACTGATTCAATATGTCGATGATGCCACCATCGCTGCGGCCCAAGCCAAGTTCAAATCTATGGATTCGGTCGGTCAGCGTCGTATGGCTGAATTGCACAACGGCGACCGTAGCAAGCTGGAAGTATCGCCAAACCTCTGGGCCGGTGTAGGACTGGTGCGTGGTGGCGCAGGGACTGCATTGGTCGGTGACCCGGAAACTGTCGCAGCACGTATTCAGGAATATGCGGACTTAGGAATTGATACTTTCATTTTTTCTGGTTACCCGCATCTGGAAGAATCCATCCGTTTTGCCGAACTGGTGTTCCCATTCCTTCCACTGGAAACCCAGAAAAAATTGGCTCAACCAAACTTGACGGGTCCATTCGGTGAAATCGTAGCGAATAACTACACACCGGATGAGAACAAGCAGGCTGAGAAAATTCAGGAGTCTGCTTAATGTCGAAAGTCGTTTCCGTTGAAACCCTCTTAGAAAAGCAGGTTTCACGTGGAACAATTCTGGGGCGGCATTTGCTGCCCTGGCTGGTTCCAGTTGTATTGATTGCCATTTGGCAAATTGCTTCCAGCACAGGTCTACTGGAAAGCCGGATTTTGCCTGCACCCAGTGCAGTGATTTTGGCCTTCTGGAATTTATTGCTCAGCGGCGAGCTCCAGACCCATGTACAAGTCAGCGCAGGACGTGCCATCAGCGGCTTATTGGTCGGTGGTGGTTTGGGCCTGTTATTGGGTCTGTTAAATGGTTCATCCAAAATTGCTTCTACCCTGCTCGACACCACCTTGCAGATGATCCGCAACATTCCGGCGCTTGCGCTGATTCCATTGGTGATTCTCTGGTTCGGGATTGATGAATCCGCCAAACTGTTTTTAGTCGCGATCGGGGTATTTTTCCCGATTTATATCAATACCTATCACGGAATTCGCTCAGTCGATCCACAATTGATCGAGATGGGTAAAAGCTATGGCCTCACGCGTTGGCAGCTGTATAAAGAGATTATTCTCCCGGGAGCAATGCCTTCCATTTTAGTGGGACTACGTTTTTCTCTAGGGCTGGTCTGGGTGCTTTTGATTGTTGCTGAAACGATTTCTGCCCAGTCCGGTATTGGCTATATGACCATGAATGCACGCGAATTCCTGCAAACGGATATCGTCCTGGTCGGTATTTTACTCTATGCCCTGCTCGGTAAACTGGCCGACGTGCTGGCAGTCGCCTTAGAACGATTCCTGCTGCGTTGGCATGCCGGCTATCAAAAATAAATTGAAATGAGGAGCATGTAATGACTGATCTGAGTTTAGGGCGTCATGTCAATGACCCGATTGCACCACCCGAGCAACCTGCGAAAGATATCAATCCGAATGCAGCCCTTGGTGCCGAAATCATTATTGAACAATTGCACAAATTTTATGGTTCAGTCAAAGTTCTGGAAGATCTGGATCTGCATATTCAACCGGGCGAATTTCTAGCGATTGTCGGTCGTAGTGGTTGTGGTAAAAGTACCCTTTTGCGCCTGATTGCTGATCTGGAAAAACAGAGTTATGGCGAAATCAAGTTTAAATCCGCACGGCATATCCGTGAAGGAATTACTGCAGATGATATTCGGGTGATGTTTCAAGACCCGCGCCTGCTGCCATGGCGTAGCATCGAACAGAATGTACAATTAGGCCTCGGCAAAGAGCAACATGCCAAAGCTTCACACATGCTGGAAAAAGTGGGCTTAAAAGAAAAAGCCGGGCTGTGGCCATCACAGTTGTCTGGCGGTCAACGTCAACGGACTGCCCTAGCACGTGCATTATCGCATCAGCCCCGTATTCTGCTGCTGGATGAACCACTCGGCGCCCTGGATGCCCTGACACGTCTGGAGATGCAAAACCTGATCGAACGCTTATGGACCGAGCAAGGCTTTACCGCGATTCTGGTGACTCATGATGTCAGTGAGGCAGTGCAACTGGCAGACCGGATTATCCTGCTGGATAAGGGTCATATTGCCAAAGAGTTTCGGGTTGGCTTGCCACGTCCACGGCAAAAAAGTCTGAAATTTGCAGAACTGGAACAGCAAGTCTTACAGGCAGTTTTGGCCACCTAAATATCCGATGAAGCCCAGAATAGGCGAGTTTTGGGTTTCATCTTCAAGCCAAGTCCTGAGCTGAATTTAAAACTGCAGGCTAATCTTAATCATAAAAGCATTCATTTTCTGACTCTATTTCAAAATAAAAATATTTCAATAATTTAAGTATTTTCATAAACTTGCATTTTTTGCTCTGGCTTGATGCATTTAAGCCATTTTAAATATTGATCTAGAGAATAAATCATCATTATTCAAAAAATTAGCCATGGACTGTGTGCACAAATCTGATGATTTGCCGTACAATTGAGGATTCCCATTTTTTCATTGTTTTTTATATTTGCTAATGGAACAAAAAAAGAGTACTCAAAAACGCAACCAGCTGCTGAATGCTGCACTAGATGTATTTTCCCTGTACGGTTTTAATGGGGCGAGTCTAGATGAAATTGCACAGATTGCAGAAATGCATAAGTCGAATATTTTCTATTATTATGAAAATAAAGAAGCCCTCTATGTAGAGGTATTGACCACCGTTCTACAAAAATGGCTGGCACCTTTACAAACCCTTGAGGCCGAACTTGAGCCTGAAGAAGCGATTACCAACTATTTAATGCAAAAAATTGAAGTATCGCGTACCCAGCCTAAAGCATCTCGTTTGTTTGCTTTAGAGGTGATCCAAGGCGCACCGCATATACTGGAAATTTTAAAAGGCCCACTAAAGAAACTGGTGAAGCGTAAAGCCAAAGTCATTTCTAACTGGCAGGAACAGGGCAAGATTTCAGCAGATATCGATCCTGAATTGCTGATTCTGAATATTTGGGCCCTTACCCAGAACTATGCAGACTTTTCGACCCAGATGGAAATGGTGACAGGGAAAACCTTGCGTAACCGCAGTATGCAGCAACGCATTATCCAGCATACGGTCAATATGATGTTATACGGCGTGATTCCACGTACGGATAAATAAGCAAGCGCTTCTGATTGGCATACGACCATAGCTGCTATGGTCGCCGAGCAAACTTACCCTTCTCTCTTATTTTACCATTCGATATAAATCTAATAACTTTTTCGCACCCAGTAACAGGTTTTCTTCCCAGTCCAGATGCGCAGTCTCATTGGCCCCATCCGTAATATACTTGACTGAAATCAGGCGAACACCGAGCTTCTTACACACTTTTGCCAAGGCATAACCTTCCATATCGACCAGATGACATGGCACTTTCGCACTACCGGTTTCAAAACTGTCGCCTGTCCCGCAAATTCCTTTGGGTAAATGTTCAAAGAAAGCCTCCAGTTCAATCGCGGCAGGATAATCCTGATCCATGGGTGTTACGCCGACTTCAAAACCGAGTGGTGAAACATCCATATCACGCTGTACAAACTGACTGACTTCAATCAGGTCATGAGCATTAAAATGCGAGCTGCCGGCTGTACCCAAATTCAGCAAGGTTTTGCAGCCCGTTTTTTGAATCACCTCGAAGGCTTTAAAGGCTGCGTTCACTTTACCAATTCCGCTGTAATGCACATTTATGCCTTGAGCTTCAAACAAGCCTTTTGATTCATTGGGTAGCGCCATGATGAGTGCCAGATTGGACATTTGAAATACCTGATACAAAGAAAAATACAAAGAAAAGCGCTGACATTAGAAAGCAAAATTCGCTGAATGAAAAGCAGGAATGCGCTGATCGGATCCATTTAAAGCGTCGAAAAACAATCTGATTTGATATTCAGGAAAATGAATTTTCAAGAAAAATATTGCATAAAAACACAACAACAAGACGAAACGGCGAGATTATGGCAATATATAGCCTCTCGATATTTCAAAGCACTTGATTTGCCCATGCAGCTGCTCCGTCTAAATGCTTTAGCATCTCATTCTGAACTACCCAAAACGGCCTTGACGATCGGCAATTTTGACGGCGTGCATTTAGGTCATCAGGCGATGATCCGTCAGCTGCAACAGGTGGCTGAAGCACAGGGTTTAAAATCTGTTGTAATGATTTTTGAGCCGCAACCGCTTGAATATTTTAAGGGTTATGAAGCCCCACCGCGGATTTCTTCCTTACGTGAAAAAGTCGAATACCTGACTGAACTCGGTGTGGACTATATTGCGGTGGCGAAATTCGATCATACTTTTCGCAGCCTGACTGCAGAAGCCTTTGCCGATATTTTAAAAGAAAAACTCAATGCACAGCATCTGGTTTTAGGTGATGACTTTCACTTCGGTAAAAACCGTCAGGGCAATAGCGAATTCCTGCGCAATTATGGTTTCCAAGTCACCAATTTAAGCACCATTGCTTTAGAGGGTGAACGGGTCAGTTCAACCCGGATTCGTCAAACTTTACAAGCAGGCGATTTAGCCCTTGCTGCCAAATTACTCGGCCGGCCCTATAGTATTACCGGACGGGTGCAATACGGCGACCAGATTGGCCGAACCATTGATTTCCCAACCATTAATGTACGACTAAACCGGCATAAGCCCTGTCTGAATGGCATTTATGGGGTTGAAGTCATCTGTGAAACTGAATCCCTCAGGGATAAAGTAAAACATGATCATACTACTAAAACAGGCATTGCGGGTTATGACCCCACTGCCCTGTTTGGTGCGGGTCATGTGGGAACACGCCCAGCCATCAAACAAGCCCATCCAGAATGGCGATTAGAAGTACATTTTCCAGATGTTTCTGCTAATCTGTATGGCCTGTTAATGCGGGTGACGTTCTTAAACTATTTACATGGCGAAAAGGACTATCCTTCGCTTGAAGCGCTAAAAGCCGGAATTGATGATGATGTCGAGAAACTGCTGGAGTTTCGTCGAAATCATCCTACATTTCCCTTTTAATATCCCATATTTTTATTGTAAAACGTGTCAGTAACATAACTGATTAGATTGGAAGACGACTTGCATGAGCGATAAGCAAACTCCTGAAAATGCAGTGGACTATAAAGCCACGCTAAACCTCCCAGGTACTGAATTTGCAATGAAAGCAAATTTGGCAGTACGTGAAGCGAAATGGTTAGAAGAGTGGTATGCCGACAACATTTATCAGCAGATTCGTGCGTCGCGTATTGGCAAGAAAAAATATGTACTTCATGACGGCCCTCCCTATGCAAATGGTCAAATCCATTTGGGTCATGCGGTCAATAAAGTATTAAAAGACATCATCATCAAAAGCCGCGTGATGGATGGTTTTGATGCACCCTATGTACCGGGCTGGGACTGTCACGGTCTGCCAATCGAACTCAAAGTTGAAGAAAAAGTCGGTAAAGTCGGCGTCAAGGTAGATGCTTCTACCTTCCGTAAAGCCTGCCGTGAATATGCCTACACCCAAGTTGAACTGCAAAAGAAAGACTTCGTGCGTATGGGTGTATTCGGTGATTGGGACAACCCTTACCTGACCATGAACTTCAAACAGGAAGCCGACATCGTACGTTCATTGGGTGCGATTGCCAAAGCCGGTCATATCGAGCCGGGTCTGAAACCGGTGAACTGGTGTCTGGACTGTGGTTCGTCGCTCGCTGAAGCTGAAGTTGAATATGAAGATAAAAAATCAGATGCCATTGATGTCGGTTTTACGGTGGTTGATTTAGCGGATTTATCTGCACGTTTGGGTGTAACTGTTAGTGATTCAACAGACATTGTCATCTGGACCACCACGCCTTGGACACTACCTGCCAACCAGGCAGTTGCTGTACATGCCGAAATTGAGTATCAACTGGTTAAAGCGCGTGGCGAAGAAAAGCCGGTGCAAAACTTTATCCTGGCCAAAGATCTGGTGGAATCTGCAACTGAGCGTTATGGTTTTACTTCATTCGAAGTAATTGCAGGCTTTAGCGGTAGCAAACTTGAACACCTTGTTCTGCAACATCCTTTAATTAGCGATCGTCAGGTACCGGTCATTTTGGGCGAGCACGTGATTGCCACCAGTGGTACTGGTGCAGTACATACGGCTCCGGGTCATGGTGTGGACGACTATAAAGTGGGCTTATTGTACAACTTGAAAGTTGACAATCCAGTCGGCGGAAATGGGGTGTATTTACCGACTTCGCCACTGTTTGCGGGTGAGCACATTTATAAAGCCAATCCACAAATTATTGCGGCGCTGGGTGAAGCCAATAAGCTGTGGGCACATAAGCCAATCAAGCATAGCTACCCACATTGCTGGCGTCATAAAACCCCGATTATCTTCCGTGCCACACCACAATGGTTTATCAGCATGGATGCCAAAGGCCTGCGTCAGGGCGCGTTGAATGCGATTGAAAATGACATCCAATTCGTTCCAGATTGGGGTAAAAACCGAATTCAGGCCATGATCGAAGGTCGTCCGGACTGGTGTATTTCACGTCAACGTACTTGGGGCGTGCCAATTCCGTTCTTCGTACATAAAGACACCAATGAATTGCACCCACGTACACCTGAATTAATCGAAATCGTAGCAAAACTGATTGAACAAGAAGGCATTGATGGTTGGTACAACCGTGATGCATCTGAATTCATCGGTGCGGACGCGGAGCAATACAATGCTGTACGCGATACGCTAGACGTTTGGTTCGACTCTGGTACCACCCATTATGCGGTACTGCGTGAACGTGAAGACTTAACTGATCCTGCTGATTTGTATCTTGAAGGTTCAGACCAGCACCGTGGCTGGTTCCAGTCATCGTTATTGACCTCGATTGCCATCAATGAACGCGCACCGTATAAAGGCTTGCTGACTCACGGTTTCGTGGTCGATGAAAAAGGCCGCAAGATGTCGAAATCAATCGGTAATGTAATCACACCGCAAGACATCATTAAAGATATGGGGGCAGACGGCTTGCGTTTCTGGATCGCCTCTGCGGATTACCGTTATGAAATGACCGCGGGTAAAGAAATCTTCAGCCGTGCATCCGATGGTTATCGTCGTATCCGTAACACGCTACGTTTCTTGTTAGCGAACTTGAATGGCTTCAAACCTTCAACAGATGCATTACCAGTCGATCAGTTGATTGCACTGGATCAATACATCCTGCAACGTGCAGCGGAAGTTCAGAAAACCGTTCAGCAAGCTTATGAAGATATGAACTTCCATATCGTGACTAGCGCATTAACTAACTTCTGTATCAACGACCTCGGTGGTTTCTACCTCGACATCATCAAAGACCGTCAATACACCACCAAAGCGGACTCAAAAGCGCGTCATTCTGCACAAACTGCGTTGTATCATCTGGTACAGGCCTTTGTGCGCTGGATGGCACCGATCCTGAGCTTTACTGCACAAGAAGCATGGCCACTGATTCCTGAGCAATCAGAGAAATATGTATTCACCACTGAATGGTATGACATTCCGGTCGCGTCTACAGCCAACGTGATTTCAGAAGCAGAATGGCAAACCCTGATTGCGGTGAAGTCGGCCGTGAACAAGTTTATTGAAACTGCACGTGGTGCCAAAACAGTCGGCTCGAACCTGTCGGCGAAAGTTGAACTGTGGGCAACAGCAGAACTGAAAACCGTACTTGACCGTCTCGATGATGAATTACGCTTCGTTCTGATTACCTCGCAAGTGATCGTGAACGAGTTTGAGGCTACACAAGGTGAAGCCTCAGATCTTGAAGGGCTTAACGTGAAAGTCTCTGCGGCAGATGGCGAGAAATGTGTACGCTGCTGGCATGTGCTTCCGGATGTAAATACACATAGCTCACATCCAGGACTCTGTGGCCGTTGTATTATTAACCTTCCTACAGGCCAAGGCGAAGAGAGAAAATATGCCTAATACCCAGACTAAAAAGGGCTTATTCCAGTTCTATCCACATAATTTATGGTGGATTGGGCTGGCCATTGTGGCGATCATTCTGGATCAATGGACCAAATGGATTGCAGTGACGAATCTGAACTATGCAGATCCTATCCCTGTGCTGCCCTTTTTAAATTGGACACTATTGCATAACTATGGCGCTGCCTTTAGTTTTCTGTCCGATGCGGGTGGTTGGCAACGTTATTTCTTTACTTCACTGGCAGGGATTGTGTCTGTGATCTTTGTTTTTTGGCTGATGCGTATGCCAAAAAACATGAAGGTTTTACCGCTAGCAATTGCCCTGATTTTGGGTGGTGCAATCGGTAATTTAATCGACCGGGTCAGTCTCGGCTATGTGGTCGATTTTATTCATGTGTATTACCAGAACAGCCACTTCCCTGCTTTCAATATCGCAGACAGTGCCATCACGCTTGGCACTATTCTGATGCTAATTGATACCTTTTTCTTAGAAAAACATCGAATTCAACGGGCGCAAGCACAACATGACTGATTTTATTCATCCTAATGAAGAAACCCGGGTTGCAGACGGCTCTAAGGTCGAGCTGCATTTTTCTGTCGCGATCGAAAATGGCGTAGAAATTGACAATACCCGTAGCCGTGAAGCCCCGGTCAGCCTCACGATTGGCGATGGTAATTTATTGCCAGGCTTTGAAAAAGCACTGTTTGGTTTACGTGCCGGTGACCGTCGTACTGTAAGTCTGCCTCCGGAAGATGCTTTTGGTCCGTGGAATCCGGAAAACATCCAGAAGTTCGATACGGTGAAGTTTGGAGAACGTCCGATCGAGGGTCACATGATCGAGTTTGAAGATAAAGCCAAAGCAACCTTGTATGGTGTGGTTCGTTCAGTCAATGATGACATCACCGAAGTGGACTTTAACCATCCACTGGCAGGCAAGAACATCACCTTTGAAGTGGAAATCTTTAAAGTAACCCCTGCCGGTCAGCAAGGCCTAAAGTTGATGTAAAACATCTGCTAATCGCATGATTTTTAAAAGCTCCTTCGGGAGCTTTTTTATACTCAGGATACAAATCATCTCTAGTCACCTCTCTGAAATCTGATTAATTTAATTGGATGATAAGAAACCCAGAAAGGAATAGGTATGAAAATTTATATTGTGGTCGGCAGTGTACGTGAGGGGCGTACCGCGCTTAAAGTGGCGCACTGGGTACTACAGGAAATTAAAAGCTATGGTTTTAGTACGCTTGAAATTGAAATTGTCGATTTAAAAGAATGGGCTCTTCCACTCTTTAGCGGTGCTCATCCGCCACTGACCGGGATCTATGATCAGCCCAAACAGCAAGACTGGGCAGACAAAATTGCGCGCGGCGATGCCTTTATTTTTATCACACCTGAATATAATCATGGCTACAGCCCTGCGCTAAAAAATGCGCTGGATTACCTTGCCAAGGAATGGCAAGGCAAACCGGCAGCCTATATTGGTTATGGTGTCACCAACGGTTCACGTTCAATAGACCAGATTCGTCAGGTCGGGACTCAACTTGGACTGATCGATACCAATGCCGTGATTGAAATCCGTGACATCTTCGCAAGAAATAAGGATTATTCGTTCCAGGGCAATGAATTTGATACTAAAAATCTAAAAGTAGTAGTAGATAAATTAATTCAGTATGTCAGTGCTTGAGACTTTAGCCGACAGCATCGTAGGTTTTCGCCTACAGCGACCGCTGCATATAGCGGCTATGTACTACGCTTAGTTAGGACTATAGTCACTACATAGACAGACAGGACGTCTGCAAAGCGATACGACAACAATAACAAGCGCAAATCAACAGGACGTTGACAGATTAGACAGGAGTCAGATCTGAGAAGCAAATCCAGAAAAGCCTCAACAGGATGTTGAGGCTTTTTTGTTTTTAAGCTTAGATCGTGATCTGTATGCATCAAAATATGATTTGCAAGAATAGTTAACCTGAGTTCGACATAAAAAATAAATAAAAAAAAGCCTTAGCATCTGTAATATCTTGGTTACGAAGACAAAACATTTCAGAGCAAGGCTTTTTCATGGACTATATTACCGAATTATTTTGTATCTTGGATGATTTCTGCAAAAAGTTTAATGAATCTTTAGAGAAAGCTCTAATTTCTGATCAAAAAACAACAATGAAAAAGTCAGCTTTAAGCCTGTCTGAAGTTATGACTATTGTCATTTTATTTCATAAATCTGGATTTAGATTTTTCAAATATTTTTATTGCCAAATGCTCGTTCCATTTTGGAAATCAGCTTTTCCCAAGCTTCTTAGCTACAATCGTTTCATTGAAATAATGCCGCGTTGTTTGCAAGCTTTGAGTAGTTTCTTCCATCAAGTTAAAGGAGAAGATACCGGAATTTGTATTATTGATTCGACTAAATTGGTCGTTTGCCATAATCTTAGAATTAAAAGACACCGTGTATTTAAAGGCTTAGCTGGTCGTGGTAAAAGTAGCACAGGTTGGTTTTATGGATTTAAAGTCCATATTGTTATCAACAACTTGGGTGAAATTATTAATCTCAAGATTACATCGGGAAGTGTTCATGATGTTGCTGTACTTGAATCTTTAACCCAAGAGTTAAAAGGTATTTTACTGGGCGATAAAGGCTATCTGAGTAAAGCAAAAACTGAAGCTTTAGCAGCAAGGGGGCTCAGACTATTAACCCCGTCACGCAAGAATATGAAAAATAAACCCATCCAAACTGAAGAAGAAAAACAATTGCTTTGCAGAAGAGGATTGATCGAAACAGTGAATGATCAGTTAAAAAACTTACATCAAATTGACCATTCACGTCATCGTTCGGTGAATAACTTTATGGTGAATATTATGGCTGCTATAGTGGCTTATTGCTTAAATCCAAATAAGCCAACTTTCCAAAACTTGCTAAAAAGCTAAAATATTTCATCGAACTCAGGTTAGTTATTTCCCCTAGACTTTTTATAATCTGCTGATACAGAGTAGGCTTAGTATTCAGGATCTGGCTAGTCAAAAATTTATCCTGATCAAGAGAAATATTCAGGTTGTATTCAATGATTCATTGAATAAAAATAATAATCATTCTTTCACTGCTATTTTTGAAATTCACCTGTCAGCTTTGACCTATAATCGATGCAGTTAAATGCCCTATTGGGCTACACTACTTCGGGCTATATTCGAGTCATACCAAGACAGGCAGTCTTATCAGAAAAATAAAAATATTCACCAAGCAGGATGCTGATCGGTGTAACAGACATTATACCTTTGCCAGAATATGAAAAGGCCTTCACAGAATGTCGAGGCCTTGTTCTTTCATATCAGGATCATCTTTAAAAAAAATTTATTCAGATCGTCAGCAGATCATGAGCATTCTGCCTCGCTCGATATTTCATGTTCAAATGCAGCCTTTCAAACAAAGGATTAAGGTGCGGTCATTTTTAATAACTTGGCTTGCGTGCCATCCTGAATTATCCAAAGCGTACCATCACTGGCCTGAATCGCGCCACGAATCCGCTCCTTCATATCCACACGCTGGACTTCTTTGACCGGATTCTGTGTCGTATCCACAATCACAAGCGCCTTGGAAGACAAACCAGTCGTGATCGCTTTATTTTTCCATTGTGGAAATACATTTCCTGTATAAAACAACAGATCTGAAGGAGAAATGACCGGCGTCCAATCCAGTGCTGGCGCTTCAAATTCCGGGCGAGTAGCATGGTCGGGAATGGGCTTGCCATCATAATGATCACCATTTGACACCACTGGATAACCATAATTTTTAGCTTTGATGATCTTATTCAGCTCATCCCCACCTTTGGGACCCATTTCAATCACCCAGAACTGCCCCTGTGGATCAAAAGCCATGCCTAAAGGATTACGGTGTCCAAGACTCCAGATCTGCTGGGCAATTTTACCCTGATTCATAAAAGGATTATCAGCAGGAATTGAACCGTCATCATTTAAACGAATAATTTTACCGGCATTGGACTGCATATCCTGTGCTGGAGTAAATTGCTGCCGTTCCCCTGAACTGATCCAGAGCTTACCATACGGTCCAAATACAATCCGGTGTGCATAATGTCCCTGCCCTGAAAATTTAGGGACTTGAGTCCAGATCCGTTCAATTTGAGTCAATTGAGGGGCAGTCTGGTTTAAATCCAGTTTGCCACGGATCACCACTGCGCCATAGCCACCCTGACCTTGTTCAGCATAGCTGAGATAGACCCACTGATTGTTTGCAAAATCCGGATGTAAAGCGACTTCACCCAAGCCTCCTTGGCCACCATAGGCAACTTGAGGTATGCCTTTAACTTCAATTTTTTTCTTGGTTTTTGGATCAAAGAGCTGCAATTTTCCTTTGCGCTCAGTAATCAATAGTCGGCCATCATTTAAAGTAGTAATCGCCCACGGCTCATTAAATTGAGCGATCTGTTCAGCTTTATATTTTTGCAAGTTAGAAGAGACTGCATCCGATTTGGCAGCTGATGTAGAGGCCTCTTGAGTACTTCTAGAGGATGAATTCTCTGCATGACAGGCAGTAAATACCAAAGCACAACAACTGAGTAAAATTTTTATTCTAAATTTCGACAACATCCTCTTCTCCATACTGATTTATTGTTCAAATTAACATCAAGATACAGAATTTCTAATGTGAATTCAGCAGAGAAAGGTAAATAGATACATTTTAAAAGCTAGAAAACGAGTTAATTTTGAAGTTTTATTTATAATTTTTGCACATAAAAAAACACCCCCTATCAAATGACAGGGGGTGTTTAGGAATAATGAGCTGGCGATGACTTACTCTCACATGGGTAACCCCACACTACCATCAGCGCAAAGAGGTTTCACTTCTGAGTTCGGGAAGGGATCAGGTGGTTCACTCTTGCTATTGTCGCCAGCACAA
>NZ_VOYD01000014.1:0-75918 GCF_013420435.1 Acinetobacter sp. YH01008 | reverse complement strand
GCCATTTCAGCTTTGCTTTCTTGAACTGTTTTCTTCGAGTGATTAATTCTTCTGTAACAGCCTGAATGGTTTGGCTATGTAGATTGCATTCTTTCGATGCGCCTTTGGTGTATTTGGCAACATCATAGGCTGATAGAAATTCACCTTTTCTTTTTAGATGTTTAAACCCTAAATCATTGACATAATTCCAGACAAAGTTCACCTCAGATGCTAATTGGTCTAGCACCTTGCAATGTTTGTCTTTTATGCGTAATTTAAGTGTTTTCATGTGGTTATATTAACAATTTTTTCTCTATACCCTATGTTGGGCAATTCTTAAAACGACATTTTATGTCGTGTCGCTTATATCTCTGCTCTGAAGGACAGAGTTTGACGCTTCATTTGATAAATTTCAAACTAAAACCCTCCCCCTGAGACAAAACTCCTGCTATAACTAGGCAGAACGTTTCGGGGGAAGAGTTGAGTGATGAATGCGGCACAATTGCAAAAAACCTTAAGAGCAAGCCAATATGCTGAACAGGTATTGGCCAATCACCAGAGCCTCCTGGAACAGGATTATGCAATTGACCAGTTTCAGGCTGCACTCAGTCGGGAATATATTGATCAGCTGGTGCAGCACTGTATCCTGAATATTATAGATGAAGCCGCCTGGATGCGCGCCATGCGTATTCTGCGGGCCCGCCTGATGTTTCGCTGGATCTGGCAGGATGCCAATCAACTGACCGATGTCATCACCCTCACCCGAGAACTCTCCGATTTTGCCGATGCCTGTATTTGTGCAGCCAAAGATTTTGCCCGTATGCCGATTGCTGCCAAGTATGGCCAGCCGATTGCTTATAACGGTAAAGTTCAGGATCTTATTGTCATCGCTATGGGCAAACTCGGCGCGCAAGAACTTAATCTTTCCAGTGATATTGACCTGATTTTTGCCTTCGATGAACAGGGTGAAACCGATGGACGCAAATGTATCGATGTGCAGCAGTTTTGCATCCTATGGGGACAAAAACTGATTCACCTGCTGGATCAGATCACGGCGGATGGTTTTGTGTTTCGGGTCGATATGCGTCTGCGTCCTTGGGGTGATGGTTCAGCCCTGGCCATTAGTCATGTGGCCTTAGAGAAATACTTAAGTCAGCATGGCCGGGAATGGGAGCGCTACGCTTGGATCAAGGCGCGTGTTGTCAATCCAAGTCCGGAAGGTGATGCTCTGCTTGACATGACCCGTCCTTTTGTCTTTCGTAAATACGTGGATTACAGTGCTTTTGAAGCCATGCGCGAAATGAAAACCATGATCGAGCGTGAAGTCCAGCGGCGTAATATTGAAGATGATATCAAGCTCGGTGCTGGCGGTATTCGCGAAGTTGAATTTATCGTGCAGGTCTTTCAGCTGATTTATGGTGGAGCCAAACTTGAATTGCAGGATCGCCAATGTCTGGTCAATCTGAACCATCTCGATGATGCTGAACTCTTGGATGAACAGGCAGTCCAAGATCTGGAAGATGCCTATTTGTTCCTGCGCCGGGTGGAACATGCGATTCAGGCCTTAAACGATCAACAAACCCAATCTTTACCGACTGAGCCTGATTTACGTCAGCGAATGGTGGAAACCTTAGGTTTTGCAGACTGGTCAGATTTTATGACTGTCCTGAACCAGAAGCGAGCCAAAGTCATTTATCAGTTTGAGCATCTGATTAAGGAAAATGAACCGGAAACCCAGGTCGAAAGTTTTGTCCAGCTGGAAAAGAAGCTCAACGATGTTCTGGATGATGCCGCCAAGAATCTGGTTCATGAATTCTGGCATGGTCATGCATTGAAAAAGTTGCCGGCCAAGGCGATTCAACGTTTAAAAACCTTTTGGCCTTATCTGATTGAAGCGATTCTGGAGTCTGCCAAGCCGCAAATGGCGTTGTTGCGTCTCATGCCCTTGGTTGAGTCGGTGATGCGCCGTACTGTCTATCTGGTCATGCTGATTGAAAGTAAAGGCGCACTGCAACGACTGGTGAAAATGGCCACGGTGAGTCCCTGGATTTGTGAAGAACTCTCACAATATCCGGTATTGCTGGATGAGTTTCTGTCGATGGATTTTGAGTTACCGAAACGACAGGATCTGGAAGATTCTTTACGCCAGCAATTACTCCGTATTGAGATTGATCAGGTTGAAGATCAGATGCGGGTATTGCGCCTGTTTAAAAAATCCAATGTCTTGGCCGTCGCAGCCAGTGATGTTCTGGCTGAAAGTCCTTTGATGAAAGTTTCTGATGCCTTAACCGATATTGCCGAAGTATCCGTTAATGCAGCTCTGCATTTGGCCTATCAGATGGTGGCCAAAAGGCATGGTTTTCCACTGGATGCCGAAGGCAAGCGCTGTTCAATCGAGCATACTGCTTTTGCGGTCATTGGTTATGGCAAGGTCGGTGGCATTGAACTGGGTTATGGCTCGGACTTGGATTTAGTATTTATTCATTTTATGGGAGAACAGGCCGATACAGATGGACTCAAGCCGATTAGTGGTTTTGAGTTTGCCATGCGTGTAGCACAAAAATTCATGTCATTGATGACCACGCAAACCCTGGATGGGCGGGTCTATGAAGTGGATACCCGTTTACGTCCCTCTGGTGAAGCAGGACTCTTGGTCACCAGTCTGAAAGCCTTTGAGCAATATCAGCTTAAGAGTGCCTGGTTATGGGAGCATCAAGCCTTGGTGCGCGCGCGTCCAATTGCAGGTGAGTTAAGCCTAAGACAAAAATTTGAAATCTTACGCCGTAATATTTTGATTCAGCCTCGTGATGAAAATTATGTGCGGGCAGAAGTGCTGAAAATGCGTCAGAAAATGAAGGATCATCTGGGCTCCTCCAAAGCGCAGAAAAAAGATGGAATTTTTCATTTAAAACAAGATACAGGTGGTATCGTAGACATCGAATTTATGGCACAGTATGCGGTGTTGGCCTGGAGTGGGACGAATAAAGATCTCGCCCATTTCTCCGACAATGTAAGAATTCTTGAGGATACCGCAAAATCAGGTTGCTTATCCAGCGACGATGCGACTGCTCTGATTCAAGCTTATCTCAGTGAACGCGCCGAGAGCCACCGCTTAGCCCTTGCAAATCAATCCATGCAAGTGTCTGCAAGCGACTGGCACGATACCCGAATGACCGTTTGCAAGTTATGGCAAAGACTAATTGATCCAAGTGCAAGCTTTGCGCTGGATAGTGAATAATTGTGAAAAATTGGAGTTTGTGGCATGAATTTGGCTGATCGTGATGGTTTTATTTGGCAAGATGGACAACTGGTTGACTGGCGTGAGGCGAAAACTCACGTATTAACCCATACTTTGCATTACAGCATGGGTGTGTTTGAAGGCGTCCGAGCTTATGAAACTCCGAATGGAACGGCTATTTTCCGTCTAAAAGAACATACCAAGCGTTTGTTGAATTCTGCAAAAATTTATCAAATGAAAGTTCCATTTGATCATGCAACATTAGAACAAGCGCAAATTGATGTGGTGCGTGAAAATAAACTGGCATCTTGCTATTTACGTCCAATCCTTTTTATTGGTTCTGAAAAACTGGGTATTGCTGCAACTGATAACACGATTCATGCTGTGGTTGCGGCATGGAGCTGGGGTGCTTACTTGGGTGAAGAAGCCATGGCGAAGGGTATTCGCGTGAAAACTTCATCATTTACTCACCATCATCCAAACGTGACCATGTGTAAAGCCAAAGCGTCTGGTAACTACACGCTGTCGATTCTGGCGCATCAGGAAGTCGCGCATTCGGGTTATGACGAAGCCATGTTACTTGATCCACAAGGCTATGTATGCCAGGGGTCAGGCGAAAACGTATTCCTGGTGACTGACGGTGTAATTCATACCCCTGATATTGCCGGTGGTGCGCTGGATGGTATTACCCGTCAAACCATTATTACCATTGCCAAAGATCTGGGTTATGACGTGGTTGAACGCCGTATTACCCGTGATGAATTCTATATTGCCGATGAAGCGTTCTTTACTGGTACTGCTGCGGAAGTGACACCAATCCGTGAATATGATGACCGTCAAATTGGTGAAGGTGTGCGTGGTCCAATCACGACGCAAATCCAGAAAGCTTATTTTGATGCAGTTCAGGGTAAAGATCCTAAATATGCACATTGGTTAACTTACGTGAAATAAGTAATAATTTACTGATTGAAAAAACCTCTCATTTGAGAGGTTTTTTTTAAGGGATATACTTATTCTGCCGAACTTATGTCATCATATTCGATATCCAGAAGATTTTAAGATGAGCTTAGGCATACGCAATGAGTAACATCGTTATTTGTATGAAATGGGGAACCAAATACGGTTCTGAATACGTCAATCGTTTATACAACATGGTTAAACGACATACGACAGTCGATTTCAAAATGGTCTGTCTGACGGATTGTACTGAAGGAATTAATCCTGAAGTACAATGTTTCCCAATTCCACCTTTGGCATTGCCTGAAGGTGCGCCTGAACGTGGCTGGAATAAGCTATCTACTTTTGAACCGGATTTATATGGTTTAGAAGGCAATGCGCTATTTCTCGATCTTGATGTGGTGATTGTCGATAACATCGATGAGTTCTTTAGCTATCCGGGTGATTTTCTGATTATCCATGACTGGAAACGTCCTTGGCGGATTACCGGCAACAGTTCGGTGTATCGTTTTAAACTGGGTGCATTTCCGGAACTTTTACCGTATTTCCGTGAAAATTTTGATGAAATCCGTCAGAAATTCCGTAATGAGCAGGCTTATTTGTCTTGGTATGTAGATAAAGAGGGCAAGCAGACTTATTGGCCAGAAAGCTGGTGTAAGAGTTATAAATATCATTGCCTGCAAAAAATTCCGATGGCTTATTTCAAGCCCCCAGTGAAGCCTGAAGGCGCCAAAATTATTGTGTTTCATGGTGAAATTAATCCACCTGATGCAGTGAATGGTGGTGGTGGAAAGTGGTACCGTTATGTGCTGCCATCGCAGTGGATTAAGGATGCTTGGCAGTAAGCTGGAATTTAAAATATGAAATTAGGTGTCTATTTAATTAATTTAGATTCAAGTACAGATCGTTTAGCCCAAGCTTCTGCTGAGTTAAAAAAACATAATATTAAATTTGAAAGAATTTCAGCTGTAGATGGTCGTAAGTTAGATGTTCAAACTTATGAGTCTTATAATAGCCAACAAGCCAATACGCTTATGGGGCGTGATTTATTAGGTGCTGAAATAGGATGTTACTTAAGTCACAAGCGATGTGTAGCCGAATTTTTAGCATCAGATTTTGACTTTATTATTGTTGTTGAAGATGACCTTGAGGTGATTTCTGATTTGGTCGCTACAGTTGAAAAAACTGTACAGTGGTTAGAGGAAAACCAAAAAGGTTGGTACTTAATCAATATTGGTAGTACTAAACGTAAATTGAGTAAAAAGTTGCGTCAGATTGATCAGCATCATCTTTTAAAAGCATATTATTTCCCTGTACTCACCTTAGGTCTAGTTTGGTCGCGTGAAGGTGCAGAAGCTTTTCAAAATGATCTAGCTCAGATTAATGCACCCATTGATGTCGCTCTTCAAAGTTGGTTAACACATTCAAGTCGAGGATTCTCTATTTATCCGCCATTGGTTCAACCGAATGGTGCTGAAAGCGATATTGATGCTGTAAAAGTTAATCCAACAGCCGCACGTCAGCGTGTGGGTAAACGTTGGCCACGTCAAAAAAGAATGTGGGGCAATAAGTTGAAAGCTCTAAAAAATAAAATCTGCTCGGCTTAAAGATTGAGTAAATAATGAAAGTTTTATTAATTAATTTAGATCAGTCTAAAGATCGTTTGGCGCAACAACAAGCTCAATTTAAAGACCTTGAATTGGAGTTTGAACGTTTATCAGCTGTATCAATTCATGATTTTTCAGAAGATGACTACAAACGTATGGCATTTGGTGGTCAGCGTCCAATGAAGCAATCAGAACTCGCATGTTTCTTAAGTCATAAAAAAGCATGGGATTATATTGTTGAACACAATGAACCCTGTGTTGTTTTAGAAGATGATGCGATTTTAGTTAAAGACTTTAAAAAAATATTAAATGATTTAAAAAAATTCACTGATATTGACTATATAAATTTTGAGGTACATGGCAGAAAGAAAACTGTTGCCAAGCAATCGACATGTTCTATAGCAGACAATGATTACAATCTTTTTGAAATTTACATTGATCGAAGTGGCACGGGCGGATATGCGCTATATCCAACTGGCGCTAAAATTTTATTAGACTTTATGAATAAACGAGCGATTGGTTTGTCTGATGAATTTATTCATAGTTGTTATGAGTTAAAAGCATATCAAATTGAGCCTGCTGCATTATTACAAAGTGATAAGTGCCCTGAATATTCCGTTCCATGTAAATATATACATGAATCTGTAATTGCACAGGTAAAGAATAAATTAAATTTTGATTTAACTGCGAGTGAAAAATCGGAGTTTAAAATGAGAAGAATAAAGACCCAAATTAATTTAGGTCTTCGTCAATTGAAATATTTAGGTATTAGTGTAAAAAGAGAGATTGTGGTAGATTCGTCACGGTTTTAATTAACCAAGCTTCCCCATTTTTATTTTTTAAATAAAGTTCTCCTAGAATTTTTTTAAGTATTGTTTTCGTTGGTTATAGGGTTATTAGGGAAAATAGTATTTTATATCTTATTGTATGTGGTTATTAAGAATGTTGACTCTCCAGGTTTTGGGATTTTCAAAATTAATATTATTAATAACTCTGTTAAATATATTTTTAAAGTAAATTTAAGTGGCTAAGGTTTTTTGTTATGTCTGTTAATTTTGTGAAAATCATTGAAGTAGCTCCTTGTATATTGCCCACCAACAGCATATTGAAAAGACAATCTCCAAGAAGTGATAGTTGTAAATCAAGTGATTATAATGAAAAATTTGATTTTTATACTTTAGCTTTTGATGTTTTTATGTCGGATGATAAGCTTGTTTTTTCAGGTCCTCCTTCATATGGATTAGAAAATTTATACAATAAAAAAAATTTCATTTTAGATGGGAGATGTACACAATCTGACCTACATATTACTATGCTTGATCGTACACAAAGAAATTGGTTTTATAGTGATAGTAAAATTAAATTATTTCAATGGGGGGGGACTGGGCTAGAGTTTGATATTGTAGTTAATGAAAATTTTCATCATGTTTTTAAAAATAAAAAAGTTCTGTTTACATTATCTAAGAATAATAAATTAGAATGGATTTCTGATTGGATAAAATTTTATAAAAAAATTCATTTAATTGATGCAGTGTTATTTTATGACAATAACTCTGATTATTATAGTGTGGAAGAATTAAAAGAGTACTTGATTAAAGAAAAACTGGAAGTAGATATTATTATCGTTCCTTGGAATTTTAAATATGGCCCACAAGGTGGTACATCAGCAGAGGTTAAAAATGCACCATGGGATTCTGATTTTTGTCAATATGGTATGATGGAACATGCTAAGGAACGTTTTTTAAAATATGCTTCAGGTGTAATTAACGTAGATGTAGATGAGCTAATTCTCAATGAGAATAAAAAATCCGTTTTTGAGGAATTAGAAAAAGTACCAGGAGTACAAATTTCGGGAAGATGGATAGAATCTATCCCTTTATATAAAACAGATTTAAGAAGATTTAATAATTTTTTTTACTATGACAAGAGTCAATGGGAAAGTGACTATAAATGGTGTATAAATCCTCAAAAAATTGAAAATGATGTACAGTGGAAAGTGCACACTGTGAAATCAAAAAAACTTCAATTAAGTAAAAATTTTTATTATGCACATTATAAAGGTATTAATTATAACTGGAAATTAAATCGGGCTGATTTTATTGAATTTGATCCCAAAAAACATAGGCTGGATGAATGTTTGTATGATGTTATCAAAAGGGTCTTTGAAGTAAAAGATCTTCCACAGTTAAATCTGGATTTGAGTTTCTGGGAAAAATTAATCAAATTAAATAAGGTAATGAAATGAAGTTTGATAAAGAAAGTGATGTAACTATTGTTTTAACAAGTTGTAAGCGCTTTAAATTACTAAAAAAAACTTTAGAATCAATCGATAGATTTAATACTTATCCAGTTAGAGAGGTAATTATAACTGAAGATTCTGGTGATGAAAGAGTCTGGGAGGCAATACCTCAACACTGGAAAGATTTTACTAGGGTGATTATTAATGAACCTAAATTAGGACAAATAAAGTCTATTGATTTAGCTTATAGTTTTGTAAATACACCTTATATTTTCCATTGTGAAGATGATTGGAGTTTTTATCGTATTAATTTTATCGAAGAGTCTAAAAGAGTGTTGGAAAATAACTCTAAAATCTTACAAGTTTGGTTAAGAAACTTTCAGAATGATGTACATAAACGTTACCCATTTCATTATTTAGGAGATAAATATTCCCTTGATGATTTTTCTTACTTTATATTGGGAAGCAATGATGATACATGGAAAGGTTTTAGTTTTAATCCTGGGCTTAGAAGAAAGAAAGACTATATGATAATACAACCTTATTATCGGAATATTGATTCTTCGATTACAGAGGCAAATATTTCAAAACAGTATCATCAAATGGGAATGTCTGCTGCTATCTTAGAAAACAGTGCAGTTGAACATATGGGTTGGGGGCACCATATTAAAACATCTGAAGATTTTAAATTATTAAAAATTAAGAATAAAATAAAAATAAGGTATAGCTTATATGGTTTTTTATTGGGAATTATATCATTTGGAATATTCGAATATTTTTTGAATTGGATTAACTGATAATTCAAATCAATCTCATAATAAATTTTAAATAAGAATATTATATAGATCTGCTTTTTAAATTTTAATAATTTTTCATAAAGGTTTAAAAAGCAGATTGTTAAACTAGGTAAGTTGTATATAAATGTTAGACCTTTTTGGTTGGTCAAAATTTAAATAGCCGCAAGCTATATTTTATAAGGTTTTAGCTGATTCAAAAATTAGGTAAAAGCATACTTTCGCAAGAGGTCTATTTTTTATTTTTTTACCTTCCTAAACCTTTTATACCCCCACAAATACTGTTCTGGAGCGACATTAATCATTCGCTCCATTTCTTTATTTAAAGTATCTACAGAAAGCTGTAAATCCTTAGATAAAATATCATTTGATAATTCAGTCACGTAAATATCATAACCCGATAAATCATCACGTCTTAAACAACTGAGTCCAACCACAGAGCATTGTGTTTTAGCCGCAAGTTTGGAAAGAAGCGTGGAAGATAGCGCATTTTGACCATAAAAATAAGAATAGATTCCACCAGATTCTTTCGGGACATGATCCGGTAAAATCGCAGAAAAACCACCCTGTTTGAGATGCTTAAATAAAGCGCGTACACCAGAGTCATCAGTCGGAACCAGTGTTGCATTCAGACGTTGCCGAGCTTCCAGCATAAAGCGATCGACATCTTCATTTTTGCTGGGCTTATACATAATCACAGGAGAGGTATGTTGATTGACCCAGACATTCAACAGCTCCCAAGTACCAAAATGGGGAACCACCGCCAAGCAGCCATGCGGGTTTTTTAAAGCCTGAATAAATAAATCTGCACCATGCACATCTCGAATTAAAGACAATGCATAATCTGGTGATGAACCCCAAATCTTGACCGATTCCGCATAGGTCATACACTGACTTTTCAGGCTGCGTTTGCTTAAATCAGCGCGTTCAGATTCCGAAAGTTCAGGATAGGCAGAGGCCAGATTAATCTCAGTTACTCGGCGTGCAGAAGAATGGCTGAGATACAAAAGAGATCCAGCCAGTTGCGCAAGATTTTGAATCAATCTTAATGGAAATTTGGAGAAATTTTTGAGTAAGGTGTACATGCTATCCAGAGCGTCAGATTATAGGTCTTTATCTGGATTGCCCTTCAGCACCATATAAATCAAACCGACGAAAATCAGTAAGGCACCTAAAATACTGCTCAGGCAAAAATACACAATACGTTCATTGGTATCGAGGTTGAACAGGTTGTTGGCAAGGATATAACGCATGAACAGCCATTGAACCACTGAAAATACAATAAGCATAATGCTGCGATTACGAACTGCAGGACGCATAGCCATTGCGAATTACCTTAGATTAAAAACTATCGCTATTATGCCACTGTTCCAGAGTCGACTCAATCACACAAAAAAAGCCCCGCGCAAGGCAGGGCTTTTCACTTAAATCGTCAAGAATTATTCTTGAGATTCAGCTTTTGGTTTTTCACGTAAGCGAATACCAAGGTCACGCAGTTGGTTTGATTCAACTGGTGCCGGTGCTTGCGTCAATGGACATTCCGCAGTTTTGGTTTTCGGGAATGCGATCACGTCACGGATTGAAGATGCACCAGTCATCAACATTACCAGACGGTCAAGACCGAATGCCAAGCCACCATGTGGAGGCGCGCCATAACGTAAAGCATTGAGCAAGAAGCTGAACTTCTCTTCCGCTTCTTCTTCATCAATGCCTAAAGCTTCAAAAATCGCTTTTTGCATTTCAAGGTTATGAATACGCAGCGAACCACCACCCACTTCAGTACCGTTCAATACCATATCGTAAGCAACAGAAAGTGCAGCACCCGGGTTGTTTTTCACCTCTTCAACGCTTGATTTCGGTAGCGTGAATGGGTGATGCACAGAGGTCCATTTGCCATCGTCAGTTTCTTCGAACATCGGGAAGTCAACGACCCAAAGCGGTGCCCACTCACATGTTGCCAATTTCATGTCATGGCCGACTTTAATACGTAAAGCACCCATCGCATCGTTTACGATTTTGGCTTTGTCCGCACCAAAGAATACGATGTCGCCATTTTCAGCACCCACACGTTGCAACAGATCCAGCACGATTGGCTCGATGAATTTCACGATTGGAGACTGAAGACCTTCGATACCTTTTTCAAGTTCGTTGACTTTGATATAAGCCAAACCTTTTGCACCGTAGATACCGACAAATTTGGTGTATTCATCAATCTGGCTACGTGGCAATGAACCTGCGCCCGGTACGCGAAGCGCAACGATACGGCCTTTAGGGTCTTTAGCAGGACCTGCGAATACTTTGAATTCAACGTCTTGCATCATGTCTGCAACGTCAACCAGTTTCAAAGGAATACGCATATCCGGTTTATCAGATGCATAGTCACGCATTGCATCGGCATAAGTCATACGTGGGAATTTGTCGAATTCAACATTTAAAAGTTCTTTGAACATTTTAACTGTCAAGGTTTCCATCAAATCCATAATGTCATCGTCACTCATGAACGATGTTTCAACGTCAATCTGGGTAAATTCTGGCTGACGATCTGCACGCAGGTCTTCGTCACGGAAACATTTTGCGATTTGGTAGTAACGATCGATACCGCCGACCATCAACAACTGTTTGAATAGCTGTGGAGATTGTGGCAGTGCGTAGAAGCTACCGTTTGATACACGGCTTGGTACCAAATAGTCACGCGCGCCTTCTGGGGTTGCACGGGTCAAGATCGGCGTTTCAACATCCAGGAAACCATTGTCTTCGAAGTAGTTACGAATCAGGTTGGTCAATTTAGAACGGAAACGTAGGCGATCTAACATCTCTGGACGACGGATGTCCAAGAAACGGTATTTCAAACGAATTTCTTCAGAAATATTGGTGTTTTCGTCATTCAAAGGGAATGGCGGAGTGTCTGACTGAGCAAGAACTTCAATTTCTTTACCCAAGACTTCGATCTGACCGCTCACCATATTGGCATTTTCTGTGCCTTCATAACGGCGACGTACACGGCCTGTAATTTTTAATACGAATTCTGAACGTACTTTGTCCGCAGTTGCGAATGCTTCAGGGGTATCCGGGTCAATAACCACTTGAACAAGACCGTCACGGTCACGCATATCAAGGAAAATCACACCACCGTGGTCACGGCGACGGTGAACCCAACCGCATAATGTTACAGTCTGGTCAATTTGAGTTTCGGTTAAAGAACCGCAGTAATGAGTTCGCATCATAGCGTTAGAAATCCAACTATATGGGTTAAGGTCAGCGAATACGTAAACAGCGTACCGCTTTGAGTAAAGGTAGGATTATGCCTCTTTGGGCATGTTGTCACAAGAACTTGGGTCAAAAACAATATCATTTTAAAGTGAATGAGATAAAAGCCAGCACTTTGCTTAGCCCATCCGGCGGTCGCGATCCAAAAATAAAAACAGCAAACAGCCCAGACTAAAGGTGATCAGAAAACCCTGACTGAATTGATTGATGGAACGGCCGGTAAAATAGTACAGATCGGATTGCCAGACTTCTGTAGAGATATAACGTGCATAATCCCAGACTGAAAATAGACCAGTGAATATCGAAAACAGCAATAATCCGCAGGCATAAGCTTTGATTTTCAGGTTCACTGCCAGATATTGCTGATGCTTTTTATAGTAATGCACGCTCATCCACAGTATAAACGGTAAGGCCAGAAAGGAAGTGCCGATTTGTAAAATTCGATGCAGCGGATAACTGTGTCCAAAAAGCTGAAATGGTCGTGCTAGAAAATCATGAAAAGCAAAGGTGCGAAAGTCCACATGGGTCAAACCATCCCAGATTAAATGCGTGGCAGTACCGATGATCACCGCCAGACAAACTGCCAGAAAAAACTTGAATGCTGAAATGAGAGTGTGAATATTTAGATCATGCTGAATTCCGACAAAGCGGTAAATGGCTGGCCGATATAGAGCATACCAGATTGTACAAAAGCCCAATCCGATCCACAGATCCGGATGAATCAGCGAGGACCATAAATGCGTAACATTCGAATTGCTGGAACTAAACAGACGATGTAAATCGGGCACCATACAGCCAATCGCCAATGCAGCAATCGGAAGCCGGTTTCCGCTTAAACGTGAAAGAGGTGGCGCAAGTACAGCATGAGACAGGGTAAAGGGCATAAAAGTTTTTTTAAAGATGAAAATAACCAGAAAACACATTCTAATAAAATATGCGAAGCATTATCGTAAAGGATTGCAAAAATAATGAAATGTTATATTATAACACTCATCCAAAATGGTGAATTTGAGCTTCAGTCATGTCCTTCCCTAAGAATCTAATAACACTTTCAATTTTTGCTGTAGCTGCCCCTACAGTTTTTGCAGAACAGACCTCATCTTCCATTCCCGTGCAGACCATGGACACCATTCAGGTGCAAGCTCATCCACTGGTGCAGACTGCAGCGGACTTTGCGGTAGCGGATCATGTTGTAGATCAGAAAGCCTTGTCTGAACGTGCAACCACCATTGGAGATGCATTGGCAGATGAACTGGGCGTATATTCTAACCAGTTTGGTACGGGGGCCAGCCGTCCGGTGATTCGTGGGCAAGATGGGCCACGTGTCAAAGTCTTGCAGCATGCTTCAGAGACAGCCGATGTTTCCACGTTATCTCCAGATCACGCCGTCACCGTCGATCCGATTTTGGCGAAACAGGTCGAAGTGATTCGTGGGCCATCGACGTTGCTCTATGCAGCAGGAACAGTGGGTGGTCTGGTCAATGTCACCGATCAGAAAATTCCAACGCAAATGCCTGAAGATGGTCTGGAAGGTACAGTCGGTCTGCGCTATAACACGGGCAGTGATGAGAAACTGGCGAGTGCAGGAATTACGGCTGGAATTGGTGAAAATTTTGCTTTGCGTGTAGAAGGCTCAAAACGTAAGACCAATGATTATATTGCACCAGATTATGTCGTTGAAGAGTCTCATGGAGATCACTCACATTTTCATAAACAGCGCCGTGTAGACAATACCTTTGCCGAAGGGCAAACGGTGAATATTGGCGGTTCATGGATCCATGACCGTGGTTTTGTTGGTTTGTCTTATAGCAACCGTCAGGATCAGTATGGTCTGCCAGGACACAGCCATGAATATCATGGCTGTGAAATTCATGGCGATCATTTTCACTGTCCAAAACCGGGCGAAGATGAGCATGATCATGAAGAAACAGCAGGGCCGTGGGTAGATTTAAACTCTGAGCGTTATGATGTTCGTACCGAGCTAGAACAACCTTTTGCCGGTTTTGACAAGTTGCGTGCGCATGCCAGCTTTACCGATTATGAACATGATGAACTGGAAGAAAATGCAGTCATCAGCAACTTTAAAAGTAAGGGTTATGATGCACGTTTAGAGCTGGTGCATGTTCCTGTTGTAGGTTGGGAAGGTGTCATTGGCACCCAGCTTTCACAGCAGAAAATTAATTTATCGGCTCCAGAATCGCATAGTCATGCAGAACACGATCATGAAGGACATGAGCACGATCATAGTGAGCATGCGGATCATAATCATGATGTGTTAATGGCAGATACCAAAACCCAAAAATACAGCCTTTTTGCTTTAGAACATAAGCAGTTCGGCGATGTTCATGTTGAACTTGGAGCACGTGTCGATCATCAAAAAGTAAAAGTAGATTCGGAGCAGAAAGATTATTCAGGTACGGGTGTTTCTGCATCTGCGGCTGCGAATTGGGAGTTTGCACCGAATTACAAACTGTCTGTAGTGGGATCACATCAACAGCGTTTGCCTCTAGCGCAAGAGCTGTATGCTGATGGTCTGCATTTTGCGACCAATACCTATGAATTGGGGAATCCTGATCTTGATAAAGAAAGGTCAAATAATCTTGAATTAGGTCTGCACTATGCAGGGGATAAACTGGATTACCATGTGCATGTCTATCACAACTGGTTTGATGATTATATTTATGGCGAAACGGTAGCGCAGAAAGGTAATTTGCGCGGCGTGCAATATACCCAAGACCAGGCCAGATTCTATGGCACTGAGGCTCAAGCCGGTTATCAGATCAATGATATGTACAAGCTGAGTGTCTTTGGCGATTACGTGCGTGGCAAAATTGAAGCTGAGAATGCACCACGTATTCCTGCAGGTCGCTTAGGCAGCAAAGTCGAAGCAGACTTTGCCGATGGCTGGTCAGGTTTGGCTGAGTATTATCATGTCTTTAATCAGGACAAAATCGCCAGCTATGAAGATGAAACCCAAGGCTACAATATGGTGAATGTTGGCTTAAGTTATGCCAATAGCCTTGCAGATAACAATGCTTATCGAGTTTATTTCAAGGCCAACAACCTGCTTGATGATCAAGTTTATTCACATACTTCCTTCCTGTCGAATATTCCGCAGGTGGGTCGTAACTTTAGCGTCGGTGTGCAGTATGATTTCTAAAGCAGTGATGAAATAACTGACCAAATCAAAGAGATGTCACTGAAATTGACTTGAAAAATCATCTGATAAAACCTAGCCTGAGCATATTGGGTTAGGTTTTTTCTTATGCGTATCTTTCAACGAATTCACAATAAACTGAACTGGTCAAATCGCCGTTATGCGGCATTGATTATCAGTCTACTGGCGGTCAGTTATCTGGCATCTGCTGTTTATCATACTTATAAGCCTTTACCAGAAGGTCTGAATTACACTGGCAAGCTGCGCCATGCCGAAGTCAAGTTTCTGGCCGACCAGACTTATCTGGATGCCGAAGGAAAACAGCACTTAGATCATCGTATTTTTAATGAAATGTTGAAGATGATTGAAGAGGCCAAATCACTGATTGTATTGGATCTATTTTTATTTAATCAGCAAACCGGTGCCTCGACACAGGAACATCAGGCATTGAGTCAACAGTTGAGCGATGCCTTAATCAGTAAACGTCTGCTGCAACCGCAAGTTGAAATCAAGTTCATTACCGATCCGATCAATTCGGTTTATGGCGGAATTCAGTCCGAGCAGTATCGTAAGTTACGTCAGCACGGTATCGATGTGATTGAAACCAATCTGATCCCTTTGCGGGCGTCCAATCCGAGCTGGTCGGGGTTCTGGTATTTATGTTGTCAGGGCATTGGTAATAATCCGGAAAAAGGCTGGTTACCGAATCCATTTGGCCCAGAAAAAATTACCCTGCGCAGTTATTTTGATTTATTTAACTTTAAAGCCAATCATCGTAAAACCTTGGTGGTGGATACTGATCAGGGCTGGAAAGCGCTGGTCACCTCCATGAATCCGCATGATGGGAGTTCGCGGCATTCCAATATCGGTTTATTGGTCTGGGGAACCACAGCCGTGGATATTCTGAGAACAGAACAATCGGTTGGTATCATGTCACAGGCCAATATGCCGGCCATTATCGCGGGCGATTTTCAGGCAGAAAATACCCAGCCACAAGTTCAGGTACTGACGGAAAAAGCCATTTATGATGCGACTTTAAATCTGATTCAGACGGCGAAAGAAAATGAACAGATTGATCTGGCCATGTTTTATCTGTCCGAGCGCAAGATTATTAAAAGTCTGATCGTGGCGCATGAACGCGGGGTTAAGGTTCGGGTTTTACTCGATCCCAATAAAGATGCTTTTGGCCGTGAGAAAAACGGGATTCCAAACCGACAGGTGGCTTCGGAACTGCACAAGGCAGGCATTGATGTACGCTGGTGCAATACCCAGGGTGAGCAATGTCATAGCAAAATATTGATGAAGCGTAATGCTCAGCAGGCTGAAATGATTTTAGGCTCGGCCAATTTCACCGCACGCAATCTGAAAAACTATAATCTGGAAACCAATATGCGCGTGCTGGGTCAGCCTCAGGCAGAAGTGTTTAAAGATGCCCAACAATATTTTGATGGTGCATGGTCAAATCTGAATGGCCGTGTGATGAGTGTGGACTATAGACAATATGAAGACAATTCATGGTCTAAATATTGGCTGTATCGCTTTATGGAATGGAGCGGCTGGTCGACGTTTTAGCATCTCTAATAATCTCCCTAAATCCCTCTTTTGAAAAGAGGGACTTTACCTCCCTTTTTTAAAGGGAGGGTAGGAGGGATTTTTTAAGGCCCCGGATTCGGTGGAACCAGTTCATCCAGTTCTTTATCGGACAATGCTTCAAGTTCAGCAAGATCCGTTTTAATTTTCCATTGCTCTTCATGGTCGACCGGATTGGGTAAACGTGCTTCTAGCCAGTCACAGACTACATCTGGCGGGAAGTCGGCATGATTACATTGAATCACCCAAGACAAGAAATCTTTGGCGACACCATTCATATACGGTGGTGGCGATACTGGCAGGAACTGAGTCGGAAGACGTTCATTTTTAGAAATATAATTCAGGACATGACCTAGTTCCTGTACGGTCTGCCAAGCCAACGGATGATCTACATTGATCTGAAATTTAAACCACCATGCCTGTTTGCCATCTGAACCATAGCTATCAATCCGTTCTTTTTGAACACTCGGCACTTTAGAAAAATATTCATGTAAACGATCGAAATTTAAATCAGACACAGTATTCAACTCGAAACATTAAAAAAGTGATTTTAGCATAAAGCAGTCGCCTGCCGATGGGCCTGCTAGATTGAAAATACGCAGGCACATTACAAAAAATTGCAGGGTCAGTAAGCGTATTCATATTTTCTGCATTTATTTTGTTTAAAATATAAACGAGTGATTGAGAGGAAGCTCAAATGAAAATAGTGTTATTGAGTGCAATATTTGCTGCATTGCTATTGGGGGCTTCTGCACAGACGATGGCCGGAAACGCTTGGGGTGGATATACAGGGGTTGAACGTTCTAAACCGAATTACCGCGCTGCACCATCACGCTCTTATGATCCACCACGGCACTCTTATCCGCAGCGTCCGATGCCACCTAGACCACATTACCCGCAACGACCGACCCATTGGGGTTATCCGCCTGCTCAAAGTCAAAGTGGTCTCAATATCCAGTATCAGGCACCGACCACGATTTATCAAAATTCCAATAGCTATAGCTGGGTGAATGGCGATCCGAATGTGGCTCGAATTGAAAGTTCAAGATATAGCGTTATCAGTGACTGGCAGCGTCTGGGCTTACCTGCACCACCGCGTGGCAGTTACTGGATTTATGAAAATGGACGTTATGTGCTGGTGCCGAATCGTTAAGTTAAAAATCCCCCTTTATTCAAGGGGGATTTTTTATATCAAGCCAACTCATCATCTTCCGGACGAGGCGTTTTGCCTTGTGGCACTGGTTTCTCGCTGTGTTTGTCACGAATCACCGATGGATAGGTCCATGACGCATAGCGCACCACTAAAATGGCAAATGCCATAATCAGGATCGAACCGGTAATAATCACCAGATCCATACTGGCTTTATGCGTGTGCTGAATGTCCGCAATGAGCAAGCGGGTCAGTGCGGTAATGGCAATATAAATCAGGAAGCGTACCGGCATATGATTGGTTTTAAAATAGATCCCCACCATGGCACCGAGTTCGAGATAGATGAACAGTAAAAGAATATCGTCAATGGTGGCGAACTGTTTAACAGTCAGAATATCGATGACGGTATGACCGGCGGACCAGATCACCATACAGCCAATAATAAACAGCGCAATATAATGAAAACTTTCTACAGCAAGATTACCAAAACGGTCGAGGAGGGCTTCAAGTTTTTCAACTTTGGGATGGGGTTTCGGCATAAGATCCTCCTGATTTTTATATGATATAAACAATACTTAGAGAATAACCTGCAAAAATTATGCACAGAATGATTGGATGAAAAATAAAGATTAAATTATTTGAACTTTTGCGCTTTTTTTAGACTAAATTGCTATATTGTATGGGTGGTACATTGAATAAATAGGAGAAAAAAGTGTTAGATAAAATTCAAACAAAAATTGACCAATTAGAAGCCGGAAAAAAATTAATCCTCGGCGTAGGCATTAAGGCTGAAGATATGCAAAAGGTGGTGGAACTCTGCGAGTCTTTAGAGTCAGAGGGGAATATCAAAATTGTGAATAAACATCTGAATCCGAAAAGCAATAATCAACCGGATTCTTTAATGATTCAGAAAGTTTAAGTTTCGAATTGTAATAAAAACGCCTGCATCAAGCAGGCGTTTTTGTTTATGGCTGTTTCAGCTTAAGCTTGAGTCGTGAAATAATCTTCAGAGAAGTTCATGATGACGTCAGAACCTGATTTCACTTTAGTAATGCGTAATGCCAGTTCAGGCAGAATGCGTTGCACAAAATAACGTGCCAGAGCGAGTTTGTTCTGATAGAACTCACCTTCTTTATTTTTCGCTGCATTGGCAATGCGCGCGAACATATAAGAGAAGCTCAACAGACCTACAGCGTGCAGATAGTCCACTGCGGTCGCATTCGGGAAGTCATGGCTTTCTCTTGCTGCTTCCAGAATGTATTGAGTCACTGATTCAACTTCAGTCGCTGCATCCAGTGTGGCATCTTTAATGAAGTTCAGGTCTGCATCCAGACTATTGGCAAAGTCACGGATTTCAGAGATATATTCAGAGATATATTCACCGCCACATTTAATAGTTTTACGGCCGATCAAGTCTTGTGACTGTACGCCGTTGGTGCCTTCATAGATCTGGGAAATACGCAGGTCACGGATACATTGCTCCAAGCCCCATTCACGGATATAGCCATGACCACCGAAGACCATTTGTGCATCTAATGTCGCCTGGAATGCGGTATCCGTTAAATACGCTTTCGCGATTGGTGTTAATAGCGCAACACGGTCATTGGCTTTTTTCACCGCTTCTGGATCGGTAGAGAATTTGGTGATATCTAGCTGTTGACCTACATATACCGCGAATGCACGTGAAGCTTCATTATTGGCACGTACATTCAGGAGCATACGTCGTACATCACCATGCACCAGAATACTGTCTGCCGGTTTGCTTGGTGATTGAACACCAGCCGCACTGCGACCCTGTAAACGATCGGTCGCGTATTGTGCAGCATTTTGATAAGCAAATTCAGAAGCACCTAAGCCCTGAATTCCCATGGACAGGCGTTCGTAGTTCATCATCACGAACATCGCAGCCAGACCTTCGTTTTCTTTACCCACCAGATAACCTTTAGCGCCATCAAAATTCATGACACAGGTCGCAGAAGCTTTAATGCCCATTTTGTGTTCGATAGAACCTGGCCCTACAGGATTGCGTTCGCCAACAGAACCATCTTCATTGACCAGGAATTTCGGTACGATGAACAGGGAAATACCACGTGAACCCGCAGGTGCATCTGGTGTTTTGGCCAGAACTAAATGAATGATGTTTTCCGCCAGGTCGTGGTCACCACCAGTGATGAAAATCTTGGTGCCGGTGATGCTATAGCTACCATCCTCATTGCGTTCAGCTTTAGTCTTGATAATCCCCAGATCAGTACCGGCATGTGGTTCAGTTAAGCACATGGTGCCCGACCATTCACCCGAATAAATTTTAGGTAAATAGGTTTCTTTTTGCGCTTGTGAAGCATAGCTGTTTAAGGCCATACCTGCACCGACAGACAGCAGCGGATACAGCATGAAAGACGGGTTGGTGGCAAACAGCATTTCATCAGAAAGTACCGTTAGCATTTTCGGCATTTCCTGGCCGCCCCATTCGGTATCTGCGCCCAACCCGATCCAGCCGCCTTCGGCATATTGTTTAAAGGCTTCTTTAAAGCCAGCAGGGGTAGTCACATTGCCATTTTCATATTTTGCGCCTTCTTCATCACCGCTACGGTTGAGTGGCAGGGTCACGTTTTGCGCAAATTTCGCCATTTCTTCCAGAATAGCTTCTGCTGTTGCAGCATCGAGGTGCGCTAAATTTTCATTGGCTTGCCAGAATTGTTCTGCATTAAAGACATCGTTGAGGATGAATTTCATATCGGCAAGTGGCGCGTTATAAATTGGCATGGTGTGTCACCTGTTTATTGTTTGATTAAATAAGTTTTAATCAGTCTAAAACACTCAAAATCTGAATGTTAGACGACTAAAGGTTAATTCTGTAACTCGTTATAAAGAAAAAGGACTGTCTGTTCATTGACCGTCCTTTTTCTGTGATGCGATTAGTCTGATTCTAACTTAGAATGCGAAATGTTCTGCATCCAGGTTCATCAATGGCTCTACACCTGTTGCGATCACGTCAACATGTGAACGAACGCGTGGCAGGATTTTCTTGAAGTAGAAGCGTGCAGTGGTCACTTTGGCATTGTAGAAGTCAACTTCAGTGGTGCCAGCAGCCAGTTGCTCTTGAGCAACCAGTGCCATACGTGCCCATAGGTAAGCCAGGGTGACATAACCAGAGAAGTACAGGTAATCGACCGCAGCTGCACCGACTTCTTCAGGGTTTTGCATCGCACGCATACCAATTTGCATGGTCAGGTCGCCCCATTCCTTGTTCAAGGCAGCCAATGGCTCAACGAATTCTTTCATTGCAGCATTGTCTTTGTGTGCTTCAGCAAATTTGTGGATCATCTTGGTGAAGTCTTTCAACATCGCACCTTGAGTACCCAACACTTTACGACCTAACAAGTCCAGCGCCTGAATTTCAGTGGTACCTTCGTACAAACAGGCAATACGTGTATCACGTACGATTTGCTCCATGCCATGCTCAGAAATGAAGCCATGACCACCGAAGACCTGCACACCGTGTTTCGCAGCTTCAGAACCGGTTTCAGTCAGGAATGCTTTTGCGATTGGGGTAAGTAGAGACAAGATATTGTCTGCAAATTTACGATCGGCTTCTTCTACAGCATGTTCAACCACGTCCGCATATTGCGCCAATAGGTAAACCAGTGCGCGACCTGCTTCAGCATATGCTTTTTGGGTTAGCAGCATGTTACGTACAGCTGGATGCACAATGATTGGATCTGCTTCTTTTTCCGGGCTCTTAGGGCCAGACAGTGAACGCATCGCCAGACGGTCTTTGGCGTAGGCAAGTGCACCCTGGAAAGAGCCTTCAGACGCTGCCAGACCTTGTACTGCCGTACCGATACGTGCGGTGTTCATGAAGGTGAACATGCAGTTCAGACCACGGTTTTCAGGGCCAATCAGGAAGCCTTTCGCGTTATCGAAGTTGATCACACAGGTTGCGTTACCGTGGATCCCCATTTTATGTTCGATTGAACCACAACGTACGCCATTGCGATCGGCAATAGAGCCATCGGCATTTAGGTTGAACTTCGGTACGATGAATAATGAAATACCTTTGGTACCTTTCGGTGCGCCCGGTAAACGTGCCAGTACGATATGGATGATGTTTTCAGCCATGTCGTGTTCACCCGCAGAGATGAAGATTTTCTCGCCAGAAATGGCGTAGCTACCATCTGCTTGTGGCTCGGCTTTGGTACGGATAATACCCAGGTCAGAACCTGCATGCGATTCGGTCAGGCACATGGTACCCGTCCACTCACCTGAAACCAGTTTAGGCAGGTAAGCATCTTTTTGTTCAGCTGAACCGTGGTGTTCTAAAGTACGAACTGCACCGTGAGACAGGCCAGGGTACATGCCCCATGCCCAGTTCGCAGTACCGACCATTTCAGAAATGGTAATCCCTAAAGAATTTGGTAAACCTTGACCGCCATACTGTTCTTCAGCAGAAAGTGAAGGGAAGCCAAGCTCGATGTATTTTTGATACGCTTCTTTAAAGCCTGTTGGTGTAGTCACCACGCCGTCATTCCAGGTACAACCTTCACGGTCGCCCGCCTGGTTAATCGGAGAAAGTTCATTTTCACAGAAATCAGCCGCAGCTTCTAAGTACTGATCTACCAGTTCACGGCTTACGTTTTCTTGGAATGCAGGGAGATTTGCATAGTGTTGTTCAGCATTTAATAATTCATGCAACACAAATTGCATATCACGTAAAGGCGCTTTGTATTGTGGCATATCGGTTTCCTCAATACTGGTTTAACCAGCGTTATAATCTTAGATGAACTAAAAACGTATCTTCACTGACACGGTTTGGAATGATTCTAATCCTGCAACATCTTCCCCTGCGGTACAAGCTTTTCAGGGGGATTTCTTGGTGACTGTAAAGTCAAAGATTAATATGCATGACGTATTAAACATATTGAGTATAAAGGCTTTAGTCATATTTTGTATGATACGAATAGTCAACTATCCAAGGTAAATAGCACGCAATAAAAAAGCACCCGAAGGTGCTTGTCGTGAATCATTGATTCCTATGCATTAATAGGCAGATGTTTTGGGCTGGAAACGAACATGACATTGACCATTCACTGTTTGTTCACCTACTTTGATCTGTGCAGCCGTACCATCTTTCTTGCCTTGACAGGCTTGCAGCATCGCTTGTTGTTGTGCCTGACGCTGAGCCAGACGTTGATCAAACTGTTTGGTCAATTCTGCACGTTTTGCATCAGTTAATGCTTCACCGCGCATCATGCCGCCACGGACATCGGCACGCATTGGACGATGTTCACCTTTCATGCCGCGGTGTTCACCGCGCTGGCCTTGCATGTTTTTACGATCGGCTTTAAAAACGATAGTGCAGCTGCCATCAATGGTTTTATCACCGGCCTTGATTTGAACCGCTGAACCTACGGCTTTATTGTCACAGGCCTGTTGCAGCTGTTTGGCAAATTGCAGACGTTCCGCACGCTTTTCCTTAAACTGCTCGCGCTGTTCAGGCGAAAGATGATGCTGTTTTTTACCCTCATGATGATGTTTCATCATTTGGCGATGATCATTGTTCGGTACATTACTGGTAGATTGACAGGCAGTCAAAGCACCCATAGAAAGAACACTGGCACTGATTAAGGCTATTTTTGTCATGGCTTGCATTGTATTTATTCCCGTCAAGAACCTGATTTTATGTCAGGTAAAGATTAAACAATAAAGATGAAGAAACAATGAAGAGTTTTTTGATGCCATGTTCGCTACAATAATGAATATAGAAGAAAAATTGAGATTTCTGTTTTGAACATTCGCCGTATTCCGATTGCATTACGTCTATTTTTGACCGTACTGTTGACCACGCTGGTTATTACCACAGTGAGTCTGGGTGTACTGCATCTGAATATGCAGCGTAATTTCGCCCGCTATGTGGCTGATGTCGAAATGCAGAAACTGGATTATGTGATTAAAAATCTGGCGGATGTCTATGCGGTGTATCAGGACTGGGGCAATGCGATTCAGGCCCAGATTCTACAAATGGAAGGGGAGGCTGCGCCAGATGATTATGATCGTTTATCACGCTGGTGGCTGCGCCGTCAGTATGATATTGCCTTGCAGCAGCGCTATTTTCAGGAACAGACCCTGGTTCAAGTCGCACCCAGTATGGTCGATCCGGCTTTGCCACCGCGTCAGGTCAATGAAGAAGAGTTACGCCTCCTGGCTTCCAATCTACCCTCTCAGTTTCAGCCCTTTGAAGGCCTAAAATTTCCGCTGAGTTCCAATCAGAATCTGTTTAGAACTGACCGTAAGAATGGCGAACAAGCAGCACAGCAGCCGACCGGCAAGAAGCAGTTTATCCAGATGCCGGATCGTCTTGGTCTCAGTTCACGTCTTTCGCTGTATGATGCAAAACGGCGCTTTGTGGTCGGTGAGGCTTCAGATGAGCAGATTTCCTATCGCCCGATTATGGTGAATAATCAGATTGTCGGCTATTTGGGCTTAAAGCCGGTTCTGGATCAGGATGATGCCTTAAGTATTAATTTTTTTAGTAATCAAAAGCGTTATTTGTTCTTGGTCTATGCGCTCAGTATTTTGGCCAGTCTGATTGCCTCCTTGTTATTGGCGACTTATTTCAAGAAACCAATTCAACGTTTGCTGAATGGTACGCGTGCTCTGACCCAAGGCAATTATCAGTATCAGGTCAAAGTCAACCGCAATGATGAATTGGGTGATTTGTCCAATGAATTAAATGCCTTGGCTGTGATTCTGGATCAGCATGAAACCTCACGCCGTCAATGGGTGGCAGATACCTCACATGAATTGAAAACGCCACTGGCGGTATTGCAGGCACAGATTGAAGCGATGCAGGATGGGATTCGTAAACCCACCCCTGAACATTTTGCTTCCATGCTGGCGCAGGTCACCAGCCTGAAAAAACTGACACAGGATCTGGCCGCATTGGCACAGGCCGATGCGCAGCAATTGCAATTTTACTTCTCGACGGTGAATCCGTGGGAGGTGGTACAGCAGGAACTGATCAACTTCCAGCCAAACTTTGAACAGGCCAAATTGACGGTCACCGCAAATGGCGAAGATACTGAGTTAAATCTGGATCTGGACCGCTTTAAACAGATTGTGGCCAACTTGCTGAGTAATAGTATTCGCTATACTGAAGCGGGCGGGCAGGTGCATATTCATAGCATGCAGGATGAGAAAGAATGGACCTTATATGTCGATGACAGTCCATTTGGTTTGAGCGATGAGCAACTGGCGCGGATTGGCGAGCGTTTCTACCGTGTCGATGATTCGCGTACCCGGGCGACTGGCGGAACTGGGCTTGGTTTGGCATTATCATGTAAAATTACGCAGGCGCTGGGTGGCAGCTTAAGCTTTGCGCATTCACCACTCGGTGGTTTACGCTGCAAACTGAGTTTTCCTAAACAAATGAAACCCTAAAGGAAATATATTGATGAAACATGTCATGCTGGTTGAAGATGAAATCGAACTTGCACAATTGGTGCGAGACTATCTGGAAGCTGCTGGTTTTGAGGTCAGTATGTTTCATGATGGGCAGGAAGCATATAACAGTTTTACCCAGCGTAAACCAAGTCTGATGATTCTGGACTTGATGGTGCCGCGTATGGACGGCCTGACCATTTGCCGTAAAGTACGTGAACAGTCAGACTTGCCGATTATTATGGTAACCGCGCGTACTGAAGAAATTGACCGTGTGTTGGGTCTGAATATGGGGGCAGATGATTATCTCTGTAAACCATTTAGTCCGAAAGAACTGGTTGCGCGCGTACAGGCTGTGTTACGTCGTTTGGATCGTAAATCAGAACCGGAAAGCAATGATTTATTCCGTATGGACAAATCCCAGCAGCGTATCTGGTACCAGCAAAAAGCTTTGAATTTAACGCCGACCGAATTCCGTTTGCTGGAGTTATTCTTGGAACATGTCGGACAGGTATATTCACGTGCACAATTGCTGGATCATATTAATCCGGACAGTTTTGATGTGGCAGACCGTGTGATTGACAGTCATATCAAGAATTTGCGCCGTAAGATTTCAGATGCGGCTGAAACCGGCAATCGTCATGAGTGGATTCAGGCAGTGTACGGTGTCGGTTACCGTTTTGAATATCCTGAAGATTGATTTGGGATTGAGATAAAAAAGCGAATCAGGTATGGTTCGCTTTTTTTTGGGACTAGACACTAACATCTAGATTAGACAGAGAACACTGCACTTTTCAAAAGCGCAATCCTCAGTATCTCAGTTGTTTTTAACTTTACTATTGACAACTCATAAAAGTTTATCACTAAATAAATGTTCACTTACATAAATAGATATCAAGTAGGCGGTGGGATTGCATTAAGAAAAAATGTTTTTAAAGCAAAAACGTTGAACATCCTTAATTTTGCTGAATGTTTTACCTTTTACTGACTTGAATATGTCCGGGTTTTTTAATAATTCTTCTGCCTGAGTGTAACTCAGTTGATTTTTGCGTAATTGATCAATTGTAGTGCTCTGTCTCACCTCAAACATAGATTCAGTCCAGCTTCCATATTCCGGGAGGTAAAAAAGTCGATCTCCATATGTCCAAAAACTCCCTTTGATTGGAATCCCTTTGTATAAGGGAGGCTGAATGAACAGATCTTCCTCTTTTTTCCATTGAGAGAAGGGCATATTGTTTAGCATTCTAATTTCTGAAGTTGTTGAGCATAATTCAGAAAAAAACATGAATAAAGTGCTTGAGAAGGTTTGATATTTTCTAAAAAAATAAATGTGCTTACCATTACTGAATACACTTGGGGATAATCTGTGAAGTTCTGAGATAAAGGAATTTTTGTTGAGGACTTCGAGTTGAAGCTTTTGAGTATTAAAAAAAGCGATTTGATCCTCAGAAGTAAAAATTGGGAAAAAGGTATGATTGTCATCTTTTTTAATTATCTTTAGATTTGGATAATCAATTTTATGTGATTGATAAAAATAGCGATCGCTTAGTGGGTCATATAAGTAAATTTCGAAGTCAAATGGAATGGATTTTAAAGCGTCATTGTAATTTAAATCTAAAATTTCATGTTTATAAAAAACATTTTTTTGATCTGTGATATAGCTGTTTTCTTGCCAGATTTTTTCATGGGGTTGAAAGGAGGTTAAATATCTTAAGTGATATGGATCTGTTGATTTTAATTGTTGTCCTTCAACATAGGTCGATTCACCATTCGTCACGATATTTTTAATTATTAGCTTATAGTTTTGCTTACCATTTTTTAACTGATATAGAGGATAGTGGTATCCTGATTTTGTAATTTTTTCCCCCAATAACATCGCATCTATTTTTTCAGATAAAGTAGGATCGATCGAATCTGAACTTGCCCTAAAATTCCAATCACAAAAATAAGTATTTTGATGATCAGTCAGATAGCCCCCTCCCAGATAAATTAAACGAGAAGGGCTTAGATTAGGAATTTTTTGAAATCCACAATACACATTGTTCTTATCTAGGGCTATATTTTTTCTTCGACTTTGATCTTGATCAAAAGAATCTTTCCAATGGAAATGTTGAGCCAATGTTTTAAATGAGTTTACATCTGCTTCTAGAATGGGAACGCCATATCGAGCAAGTGGAATGGGGAAAAAGTAATAAATTTGATTATTTAATTTTTGAAAATGATACGATTCATTTTTAACAAGAGCGACCCCTGTACGGTCAAAATAATCTGTGATGAGTCCTGGAGGGGAGAATTGCGCTAAGCGTTCCTCCTTGCTTAAAGTAGGTTTGGTGAATTGAGGAAATAGATAGATTAAGACTAGTATGGTTAAAGCAATCCCTATCATTTTTATGTTTGACATGCATCCTCACATGAGCAATGAAATTTTATTCTTGAAGTATTAGGTTATTTAATTTTTGGTTCTTAATAGAGAAATTCTCTGTCTTTCAACTTTCTTTAATTTTGCCACAACTAACTCATAAGAATTCAGTACTAAATCTTTGATCAAAGCTTCATCCAAATCTTCGTTAGCATAGACCGAAATCCAGTGCTGTTTATTCATGTGCCAGCCCGTATGAATATAAGGATAAATATCCCGTAGCATTGCACCGTGATCAGGCTCAACTTTTAAATTGATAGCAGCTTTGCCTTGCAGATGAAAAGCCAACATAAAGACTTTATCCATGACTTTAAATGCATCGCAATCCTCGCCAAAAGGCTGTGTCACTGTGACTTCAGGAAGTTTTATCGCTGTTTCTGTGGCAAGTTCATGTAAAGGCATAAGCTGATTTTATAGAGGCTAAATTGTGGATAACGCTTAAATTATCCACAATTTTTGTTTTTGATGTGAATAAATTAAGACGAACAACTCACCATCACTTCCGGTACATCACTTGGCAATGGTGCTAAATCTTCAGCATGTTCCAGATCTGGCTGTTTCAGATAAGGCTGGCTGAGCAATTTAAACAAACGATCGACTTCGGAAAAATCATCACGCTCTGCCCGTTCAATGGCTTTCTGTGCCATGTGATTGCGCAGAATGTAATGCGGATTGGCTTGCTTCATGGCGGCATCCAGTTCTTCAATATCCTGATGTGCACGAATAGTTTCATATTGTGTCAGGAAAGCTTCAAACTGACGGCGATCCAGACAATCATCTTTAATAGCGTCATAGTCTTTATTTTGCAGGCGGATAAAACTCTGGGTGTAATCCAGTTGCTCACTTTGCAAGATTCGTAAAAATGCCATCGCACAGTCAAAACTGTCTTTATGGAAACCTGGTAAACCCATTTTCTGGTTTAAACCGTGTTTGTAATGTTCCAAGAATGTCGGCTCATAATGTTCCAGACAGCCGGCCAGATCCTGTTTCCATTGTTCTTTGTCATAATTCACAGGGCAGAGGGGAACCAGATTGTTTAACCATTGCCACAAGTTCCAGTGCCCGATACTTGGTTGTTGCTGATAGGTATAACGCCCCTGATAATCCGAATGGTTATTGATCCAGTTCGGACGGAAGCGTTCCATAAAGCCATAAGGACCAAAGTCCAAAGTCGAGCCGGTAATATTCAGATTGTCAGTATTCATCACGCCATGCGCGAAGCCAACCAGTTGCCATTTGGCAATCATGACGGCAGTGCGCTGAATAACTTTGGTGGCAAAGCTCAGAATCGGCTGTTCGGCTTGCAGGCATTCCGGATAATGCCATTCAATACATTTCTGGGTAAATTCAGCCAGCAGATCCGACTGATACTGATTGATCCATTCAAAATGCCCGAAACGAATATGACAGTCTGAGGTACGTAACATCATCGCACCCGGCTCCAGCCTTTCGCGCTGAATACCTTGCATTGAGGAAGTAAAACCTACTGCATTACTGGATGCTACACCCAAAGCATTTAATGCATGACCCGCCAGATATTCACGAATCACTGAACGCAGCACTGCACGCCCATCACCCATACGCGAATAGGGCGTTGCACCCGCACCTTTTAAATGCAGGTCAATAATCTGACCTTCCTGATCAAGGATCTGTGCAATTAACAGGCCGCGACCATCTCCCAATTGTCCAGCCCATTGACCAAACTGATGACCTGCGTAGACCATGGCCAAGGGTTGAAACTCAGCAAAGACTTTCTGACCACTACACATCTCGACCCATTGCGCTTTGTCTTCATCTGACCATTGCAGTTGTTCTGCCAAAGCTACGTTAAAATGCCCGGCTTTTGCGCCTTTCAACGGTAGCGGAACTTGATGGTGGTAAAGGGCAGCAGGAAGGGTTTGATAACGAGAGTTAAAATACATGGCACTCAGTACAGGCTTGGAATACCTTGACTATAACAAAGTTGCCTGTAGAAAACTGTTGTATAAACGAGAGTTCAAGTTATCTTTCTTTCAGACATAAAAAAAGCCCCGATTGGGGCTTTTTTGTGAGCAGTTTTTATTAAGATACTGCTGATTTTTTCAAATTACGAACCAGTAGATTTAAGGTTGCCCGGTGATGGGATAAACGCTGTTCAACCAGCTGGAATTCAACTTTCAGTTTGTCATCCATCTGGTGAATTTTTTCTGCCATAGAAGCCTTTTTCACCTGAATTTCTTGCTCTTTCAGTTTGGCCCAGTCATTTAAAGTTTGGGTAAAGGCATCATATTCCTGTGCAATCTTGGTTTTCACAGTAATGATGTCTTCAGAAACATCATGACCATAGACCGCAAGATCCTGTTCAGCATATTTAAACTTCATCGCCAGTTCCGCTTTTTTGATATTAAAGCTAGGAATACGACGTAAGTTTTTGGCTAAACCCAGTTTAGAGCAGGTCCAGATCAACCATTTGGTTGGATCGTATTGCCACCATTTCACGCCATTACGGTAATCGTACTGGAAAATGTGGTGGTAATTATGATAACCCTCACCCCAGGTGGCAATCGCAAGTACGAAGTTGTCACGTGCAGTGTTCTCGTCGGTATAAGGACGATTGCCCCACATGTGACACAGCGAGTTGATGAAGAAAGTCACATGATGGCTTAGGATTAAACGCACTAATCCACCCAGCAGCAAGACTCCCCAGACATCGCCAACTGCCCAGCCAATTGGAAGCAAAATAGCAGCATGAACGGCAATCACTAATGGAATATAGTATTTGTCCTGAAACATGACGACTTTGTCTTTTAACAGATCTGGCGCATTTTTATAGTTTGCCACACCTGATGGATAATCACGTAACATCCAGCCGATATGTGCATACCAGAAACCTTTGTTGATCGAGTACGGATCTTGATCCACATCATCGACATGACGATGATGAGTACGGTGACCAGATGCCCAGAACAAGATACTATTCTGTACAGCAAATGTACCCATAATCATTAAGATGATTTTTAATGGTAGAGTGGCTTCATAAGCACGATGTGCCCACAGGCGATGGTATCCTGCTGTAATGCCAAGGCTGCTTACGCCCAGTAAAACAAACATGCTGATCCAAGCGGCGGCGCTAAAATCATGGTGATACGCATATAACGGAATTGCAATCAGGGCGACAATGGGTAATAACACCAATGCAAACACCGCAATCCAGTTAATGGGGGCTTTGGGTAAGGGAGCATTCATCTCCAACAGCACTCCTAGAACCTCGGAAGGTTTAACAAAAAGCAGAAACCACTGTTGATTTTAACAGCAGCCTATCTTGTTTATATTAGCATGTGGCCTATAGCATCACTAGCATTATTGTACGGTTGTATTGTACTTGTCAGTAACAGGATAAGTAGGGCAAAAACGACCATTTTGCCAGTCTAGACGGGGCTTGATTTCCGACTAAGTGACTGAGGATTATCGGTCTTTTAGACTATTTAATTGGGCTAATATTAAGCGATTTAACTGTTCATCATTTCTACAATATTGCCAGAAAATTTGCAGAATATATCTCATAGACAATTAATTTAACATTCAAGTCGAATCAATCTAAAAGTCAGACACGCTTTAATAGCTTGACATGAAATCGAGCTGTCTTAAATAAAACGATTTGAACTGATCAATAATCAGGCTGTTTTTTAGAGTTGCTGCAGCATCAGTTTTGGGTAATCGGTAATTAGCCCTTGAATTCCCCAATCACGCAGCTCTTTGGCTCGGCTCACATCATTGACCGTCCAGACACTGATATTTAATTCAGCAGCCTGGGTGGCCTGAATCAGGTCTTTGCTGGCCAGCTCATTCATCCAGCCAATATGACAGCAATCCAGTTCTAGCGCCTGATCAATCGCTTGATATTTTAGGTCGGTTTCGATGAGTAAACCGCGTTTTAGCCGGGAATTTTGCTGTTTGAAGGCTTGCAGGACTTTGGCATCAAAACTGGTAATGATGGCCGCCTGCTCATAGCCTTGCAGTTGCTGTGCAACGCCCAGTGCAATTTTCTCAGCCGCAGCTTCGGAATCGACACTTTTGATTTCGACTTCAATATGCTCAAAGTCTCGAATGACATTTAAGGTCTGATTTAAAAGGGGAGTGGCTTCGACTTTATTCCAGTCTGACCAGGTCACAGCATGATTATAGTGTGCAAGATCTTGACGATTGCATTCATATAAATGCTTTTGCAAACCTGTGGTTCGCACAAAATCATCATCATGCATGATGATTAAGGCATTGTCTTTGAGCTGACGCACATCAAACTCAACGGCGCGAATACCGATGTCTTGAATATATTGAAAACCGCCTAGGGTATTTTCAGGGGCTTCGCCACGTGCACCACGATGACCAATTATGCGCATAGACTGCCCATAAATTGAGAAGTTGATTTCATTGTATGCGTGCTATGTGACAAAAAGATGATAAGGCTTATTGTCGTCAGATGCACTGTAAAATCAAGATACATCTGACGCGTATTTTTAGATTTAGAATCAAGAAATAATTCTAGTTTTCGATGCTGTCATTGATATTTTTTTGCCACAGCACTTCTGAACCGCCCTCGCTGCGTTGCAAGGTGCGCGATGCTACAAATAGCCAGTCTGATAAACGGTTCAGCAGTTGTAGCGACGCTGCCTGAATATTCTGGTCGCGAGAGTGGACTGACATCACGCTACGTTCTGCCCGGCGGCAGACTGCGCGCGCCTGATGGGCAAAGCTGCAGACTAAAGTGCCAGCAGGCAGAATAAAGTCTTTGAGCATTGGCAAGGCTTCATTCATCCGGTCGATATCATTTTCTAGAAAATCAATCGACACAGGTTGTACCAGATTAAAACCCGGAATACACACTTCACCACCGAGATCAAATAACCAGTGTTGAATTAGGCTTAAAGATTTGTCCCAAGTGGCTTTATCTTCAATCGTGCTTGCTGAAATCTGTGCACGTAATACGCCAATTACGGCATTGAGTTCATCCACATCACCGAGCGCATCAATACGTAAATCGTCTTTGGCAACGCGAGAACCATCACCTAAACCTGTGGTGCCTGAATCGCCTGTGCGGGTATAAATTTTACTTAAGCGGTGACCCATGTAAGTTCCTTAAATAATGAAATGCTGTAAATAAAAAGAATCATGCCATAGCCATGACATGATCCCAAAAGTATTTGCTTGAACTTGGATGGGCTTAATATTTAAAGGTCACACCGGCAGATGCGAGGCGACCACCGTTGATGTAATATTCATCACCACCATATGAAGCAGTTTTAAATTTCACATCACCAATATTTTTGATATTGCTAAATAACTTAATATTAGGATTAAGATTCCAATAGCCATTTAGGTCTACAGTTGCATATCCGGGAACTTCTTCCGAATCAGCAACATTAGAGATTTTAGAGGTAGATTTTGCGATGAGTGTGGCGCTTAAACCATACAAACTATTTTCTAATCCAATCGTTGTTGAAAGTGATTGACGAGGGCGTCGAATAAGTTCTAAGCCAGTATCCTTATTTTCAGTTCTAACATAAGCATACTCGCCAATTATAAAGAAATCATCTTTTTGCCATGTTAAGCCGAATTCGCCACCTTGCATTTGGGCTTTTCTAATATTGTCATAGGTCTTATCTTTCTTCCCTACTTCGATCAGGCGAGTATCAATTAGGTTATCAACCTGAGTTTCATAGAGTGCTGCGTTTAAAGATAAACTATTTGTGAGCTGATGATCTAAACCGATTTCATACGAAATACTTTCTTCAGGTTTTAGGTCAGGATTTCCGTAAGTACCTCCCCAAGTTGCATTATCGTAAGAATAGTAAAGTTGGTTACCTGTAGGTGCTTTAAAACCAGTTCCGATATTGCTGTAAATACTAGTTTTAGCATTTAGATTATATCGACCTGCAAGTTGACCTACAATATGGCTACCAAATTCATCATGATCCTCTAGGCGTAAACCAGCTTGCGTATGAACTTTATTGGTATCGTAATTATGTTGCACATAATATCCAATACTGTCTAAATCTTGTTTTTGCCCCAAGATTGAATAACTTTCAATATTCGTCTGGTTTAAACTGGCCCCTAAAAGAAGATGCTGTGTATTAGATAATTTCCATTTTGCACTTAAATCAGCTTCATCACGTTCAGTGTTAAATAGATAGCTATTTCCGGCTCCTAATAATTCATCTTTGAAGTTTGAGTATTGTCCATTCAGTAAAAGGTTCGGTGAAACTTGAGCACTTGCTTTAGCAATAAGGACTTGGTTTAAAAAATCTTGTGAGCCGCCATAGTAAATATTAGTTCCTTCATTCTCACTAAAACTAAGACTTGCACTATATTTTTCTTTATTGAGGCCTAATTTAGCACTATAGCCTTTCTGATCGTATCCCGCGTTTACTTTAGCTTTGTTCGTTACAGGCGTACCATCACTTTCAAGGCGCTGACCTTTAATTTGAGCATATAAACCTGACTGATCTACAAAATCTGCACCAATAATAGATTTATAGGTATGATTTTCACCAATTTCATTGGTTAATGATATCCCTGTTTTTTTAGGTGTAGCAGAAATCACATTGATGACACCACCAATCGCATCTGTACCATACTGAACGGATGCAGGACCTCTTAAGACTTCAATACGTTCAATATCGCTTAAATCTATATAAGGAATATTAGAGCCACCATCTAGAGCGGTATTTAAACTGACGCCATCTTTTAAAAATAGAAGGTGCTTTGAATCTGTACCACGAAGGAACGCAGATGTCGTTTGACCAATACCACCTGATTGCACAATGTTAATAGATGCTTCTCTATTCAGTAGAGAACCTAAATCTGCAATAGGAGATTGTTGAATGGTTTTTTCATCAATCACTGAAATCCGCGCAGGTACATTTTCTATCTTTTCTTCAGAACGTGTGGCAGTCACCACAATGGTATCTAAAGAGGCTTTCGCAACTTTTTGCTCGGCAGCCTGAACAGATGAAGTGAAACCCAAGGCAAGTGCGATCGCACCTACTAAGGCAGTAGGTTGACAATGAAGTGACATGTTAAAGCTCCCTACATTCACTTCCCCGTGAATGATTGAGTTATAGAACACAACAAGCAGGTTTCCGGACTTAAATGTGCAAAGCAGCGACTTTGCTGTATATCCACCTTCCCACATCAAGATGCAGTGGTGTAAACCGAAGAGTTTAAATTGATAGACGTTTCATTTTTTACCGTTGCGGGGGCAGTGCTGGATTTACACCAGCTTCCCTAAAGCCTGAAGGCTTGGACTTGCTGCAAAGTGAGCGCAGTATAAAGTCAGTATGAGTTATATACAATCTGCATAGAGAATAATCCGGATGAACTTTACGCAAGTCAGAAAAATTGCATTACAATGATTTGCCCCAATCTTATAGATTGTTCAATACATTGGTAGATCTAGAGCCAACATAATATGCGAACCCGTGCCAAAATTTGTGGAATCACCCGAGTCGAAGATGTTCATGCTGTGGTGAACGCAGGTGCAGATGCGATAGGATTCGTATTTTATCCACCGAGTCCCCGAGCTGTTACAGCAGAGCAAGCTGCTCAACTGGTTCAAGCCATTGCACCTTATGTGCAAGTGGTTGGACTGTTCGTGAATCATTCAGCTAATGAGATTCAGGATATCTTGCAAACGGTTCATCTTGATATTGTGCAATTCCATGGTGATGAAACGCCGGAACAATGTCAGACAATCGCTCAACAGGTCGGACGCCGCTGGTACAAGGCCATTCAGGTCAAACCTGATCTTGACGTAGTTACAGAAATTCAACGTTATCAAGATGCTGGTGCGAGTGCAGTGCTGTTAGACGCATGGCATCCTGATCTGAAAGGTGGTACGGGCCACAGCTTCGATTGGGAGACATTTCCCAAACTTGATATTCCCTTGATCTTGGCAGGCGGTTTAAATCCTGACAATATCGAACAGGCAATTCTCACCACACAGGCCTATGCCGTAGATGTGAGTGGCGGTGTCGAGTCCGCAAAAGGTATTAAAGACCAACAACTCATAGAACGCTTTATGCAAGGAGTCCATCGTGGATCAGCAAAATACTAGCCAGAACAGTCAGGCAGTTGACTATACCCAATTCCCGGATGAACGCGGGCATTTCGGTATTCATGGCGGACGTTTTGTGTCAGAAACACTCATGGCGGCTTTAGAAGACTTGGAAAAGCTCTACTTCCGTATGAAAGATGATGCACAGTTTTTGGCAGAATTTGACCGTGATCTGGCGTTTTACGTCGGTCGTCCGAGTCCTTTATATCATGCTGAACGATGGTCGAAAGAGTTGGGTGGTGCGCAAATTTATCTGAAACGTGAAGACCTGAACCATACCGGTTCGCATAAGGTCAACAACACTATTGGTCAGGCCTTGCTTGCAAAATTGTCAGGTAAAAAACGTATTATTGCCGAAACAGGTGCCGGTCAGCATGGTGTAGCAACTGCCACAATTGCAGCACGTTTAGGTCTTGAGTGCGTGGTATTTATGGGCGCTGAAGATGTCAAACGTCAGGCCATGAACGTGTACCGTATGCGTTTGCTCGGTGCGACAGTTGTGCCTGTACAAAGTGGCTCTAAAACCTTGAAAGATGCCATGAACGAAGCCATGCGTGACTGGGTAACCAATGTCGATTCTACTTATTACGTGATTGGTACTGTGGCAGGTCCACATCCATATCCGCAGCTGGTTCGTGATTTCCAGTCGATCATTGGTCGTGAAGCACGCCGTCAGATTCAGGAGCAGGCAGGCCGTCTGCCAGATGCACTGGTCGCATGTGTTGGTGGTGGATCCAATGCCATGGGCTTGTTCTACCCATTCCTGAACGATCAAGACGTGAAAATGTATGGAGTAGAAGCAGCAGGTTTGGGTATTGAAACTGGTAAGCACTCTGCGCCGTTAAATGCCGGTCATGTCGGTGTACTGCATGGAAACCGAACTTACCTGATGTCGGATAAAGAAGGTCAGATCATTGAAACGCATTCAATTTCTGCCGGTCTGGATTATCCGGGTGTGGGGCCAGAACATAGCTTCCTGAAAGATATGGAACGTGTGAACTATGTACCGATCACGGACAATGAAGCCCTACAGGGTTTCCGTGATTTAACCAAGATTGAAGGCATTATTCCGGCGCTTGAAAGCGCACATGCCATGGCTTATGTGTCTAAACTTGCACCGACCATGGACAAGGATCAAATCATTATTGCGACGGTTTCAGGTCGTGGTGATAAAGACTTGATGACTGTGGCACGTATTGATGGCGTGGAAATGGTTGAGATGTAACTGTTCTGATCAGCCTCTCCCTATGGGATAGGTTTGGAGAGGGTAAGTTAAAAAAAATCGTGCTAAGAAAACTTGGCACGATTTTTTATTGAGTAGATTTTGAAAAAACACACTGGTATGGAATTAAGAAAACTCACCTTCAGCGCGTTCTTTGGCCCATTCGCGTAAAACAAATTTCTGCAATTTTCCGGTCGAGGTTTTTGGAATTTCGGTAATCACAACATCTTTAGGCACTTTAAAACGTGCCAGATGCTGTTTGCAGAATTCCATAATCTCTTCCGCTGTTGCAGTTTGTCCTGCTTTGAGTTCTACAAAGGCACATGGTACTTCCTGCCAGCGTGGATCCGGCTTGGCCACAACAGCTGCCGTTAAAATGGCAGGATGCTGATACAGCACTTCTTCGACTTCTAGCGAGGAAATATTTTCCCCTCCGGAAATAATCACGTCTTTAGATCGGTCAGTAATTTTGGCATAGCCATCAGGCTGACACACGGCCAGATCGCCGGTATGGAACCAGCCACCGGCAAAAGCTTCTGCGGTCGCTTCCGGATTTTTCAAATAACCTTTCATCACGATATTGCCACGGAACATGATCTCGCCCATGGTCTGACCATCATGCGGAACTTCCTGCATGGTGTCAGGATCAAGCACTTTCATACCATCTTGTAGCGGATATGGCACACCCTGACGTGAATGCAATTGCGCCTGTTCCTGAATAGACAAATCACTCCAGCCGGCCTGTGATGCACAGAGCGCAGAAGGGCCGTAGGTTTCAGTCAAGCCATAGACATGTGTGACGTTAATTCCGATATTACGCATGCCTTCAATAATTGCAGCCGGCGGGGCAGCACCCGCCACCATGACTTCGACACGATGGTCAATTTTGGTCTTTTTCTCTTCAGGCGTATTGATCAGCATCGACAGGACAATCGGTGCGCCACAGAAGTAATCGACTTTATGTTCAGCAATTAGTTTGAAAATCAGTTCGGCATCGACTTTACGCAGGCAGACGTTGGTTCCGCCGTTGGCCGCCATAGTCCATGCAAAGCACCAGCCATTACAGTGGAACAGTGGCAGTGTCCATAAATAGGTCGCGCGAGGCATCATGCCACAAGCAATGATATTACTGGCTGCATTAATGTAGGCACCGCGGTGATGATAAACCACACCTTTCGGATTACCCGTGGTTCCAGAGGTGTAACTTAAGCTAATCGCATCCCATTCATCTTGAGGCAAATGCCAGTCAAAATTTGCATCGCCTTGGGCAATCCAGTCTTCATATTCGATTTGACCAATACGGCTGTCTTCACCTTCAAACTCTGCATCGGCCACATCAATCACATAGATCTCTTGTGAAACCAGCGCCAGTGCTTCGGTCGCAAGTGCAGTAAATTCAGGGTCGACCAATAAGACTTTGCTTTCAGCATGTTCCAGCATAAAGGCGAGCGTCTTGGCATCCAGACGGGTATTTAAGGTATTGAGTACCGCACCTGCCATCGGCACAGCAAAGTGCGCTTCAATCATGGCAGGGACGTTAGGCAGCAGGACAGACACGGTATCATTTTTACCGATGCCTAATTTTTGGAGTTGGTTGGCAAACTGACGGCAGCGATTGTATTTTTCACGCCAGGTAATGCGGCGCTGACCATGAATAATCGCATTTTGATTCGGATAGATATAAGCTGCACGATCTAGATAGCGTAAAGGTGACAAGGCTACAAAATTTGCGGGGGTACGCGGTAATTCATCGTATGCGCTAACCATGGTAAAACTCCGTTGTATCGTTATTTTCATATCCTTTTGAAAAGATATGCACTTCTTCGAAATCTTGCATTTATGCTTTAGTCGAGTAAATTAATATAAATTTTAAGTCATTGAATATTAATTAAAATATTTAGCCCTATTTGATTTTTTTGAACCCGTGGGTTCCCATATTTGATTTTTTAGGTATTTTACTCTAATTGAGTCAGTAAAATAATATGAGCCAGAGAATAATAATGAAAATACAACAGGCGAATGCAGTCTGGCGAAACTGGTCAGGGAGTCAGCACAGCGCTCCTCAAGTTTTTCAGCCCAGAGAAATAAGCGAATTACAAGGTTTGGTGAAGTCACAGGCAAAGATTCGTGCAGTAGGTGCGGGGCATTCATTTAGTGCTTTGGCTAAAACCAATGATGTGCTGCTTCATCTCGATCATTTAAAAGGTGTGGTGGCTTTGGATGAGGCAAAAGTTCAATGTACCGTGCACGCTGGTACGCGTTTATATGATTTAGGTGAATATCTTGCCCCGATCAATCAAGCTTTACCCAATCAGGGTGATATTGATCAGCAAAGTCTGGCGGGAGCGATTTCCACGGGAACGCATGGCACCGGCATCGATTTACCCTGTTTATCTGCTTTTGTGGACGGTTTTGAATTGCTGACTGCAGATGGAGAGCTATTGCAATGTGATCATCAGCAGAATACCGAGATATTTCAAGCGGGGCGTGTGGCGTTAGGTAGTCTGGGGATATTGACCAAAATTACCCTGCAAAATCGTCCGCGCTATAAATTAAAAGAACAGATTCGGCTGTGTCCATTAAAAGAAGTATTTGCGCATATCGATCAATGGAAACATCAGCACCGGCATATTGAATTTTGGGCTTTTCTTCATTCTGATCAGGTCATGCTAAAAACCCTGGATGAAACGAATGATGAAATTCAGCCAAGGCAGGAGAACTGGCCATCTGAAGATGCATTATTGACTTTGTGTTCTGAATTGACCCGATTTATTCCTGCATCTAATCCTTATCTGCAAAAATTATTGGGTGTTTTTGTTAAACCGAGTTGTTATGTGGATTGGTCATCCCGGATTTTTCCGACTCCGCGTCAGACCAGATTTAATGAAATGGAATATCAGCTTCCGGTCGATTCCGGCTTGCAGTGTCTGCAGGAGGTTTTAGCCACCTTAAGGAAGCAGAATGTGCCGATGTTCTTTCCAGTCGAGTTTCGTTATGTCAAAGCCGATGAGATATGGCTGAGTCCTTTTTATCAGCGTGATTCGGTTTCGATTTCGATTCATCAGTTTTATAAACAGGATTGCCGAGCTATTTTCGATCTGGTCGAGCCGATTTTTCAGAAGTATCAGGGACGGCCACATTGGGGAAAGTTGCACAGCATGACAGCCGCTTCGCTGTGTGATCTTTACCCAAAATGGGATGATTTTATGAGATTGCGCCAGCAACTGGATCCGCAGCAAAAATGGCTGAATCCCTATTTAAAACAATTATTTTTGTCTGAATAGCAGGAGCGAATTATGCAATCGAAGTATTTTCAGCAACTGACCCAAGATTTGCAGCAGCAGGGAACTGGTACACCGCAACTGATTCTGGATCTGGCTCAATATCAGCAGAATCTGGAGATTGTACAGGCAAAAATCCCTGCGCAGCTCAAGCCGCGTCTGGTGGTGAAGTCTCTAGCCAGTATCCAGCTACTCAAACTGGCCAGTGAAAAGCTGAATACCCGACGATTTATGGTATTTCATTTACCCCATCTTTTAGAAATGATGAGAGCATTTGAACAGGCCGATATCTTGCTAGGTAAGCCAATGCCGATTCATGCGGTACAAGGTTTTTATCAAAACGTTCCTGAACAAAATAAAGCAAATGATCAAAGCAATATTCAATGGCTGGTCGATGACATAAAACGCTTGAAGCAATATCTGCAATTCGCTCAAGAATCTAATCTTCAGTTAAATATCAATATTGAAATTGATGTCGGCTTACATCGTGGTGGGGTGAGTAGCCAGCAACAGTTAATAGCCTTACTCAAACTCATTCAGCAACATCCCGACGCTCTCAGGCTTTCGGGGTTGATGGGCTATGATGCACATGTCGCCAAATTGCCGAATATTTTGAAAAGCCCCGAAAAAAGTTATCAGCAATCGCAGCAGATTTATCAACAATATAAAAATACTATTCAGCAGCAATTCCCAGATTTATGGCGGGCAGATTTGTGTTTTAACGGTGGTGGCAGTCCGACCTTTATGCAGCATTGCCAGCAGAGTGTCTGTAATGATCTGGCTTTTGGCTCGATGCTGCTCAAACCCAGTGACTTCGATCTGGACAATTTATCCGCTTTAAAATGTGCGCTCTGGATTGCCACACCGATTTTAAAGGTATTGTCTTATAGCCAGATTCCGGGTCTGGAAATGCTGAATCATTTGCCGCATCGGCATAAAGCACTGTTTATCTATGGTGGCTATTGGCAGGCAGATTATATTTATCCTGAAAAAAGCCGGCCGCATCTGTTGTATGGTCGCAGTAGTAATCAGGAAATGCTTCAGGTACCTAGGCAATGCAATATTCATGTCGATGATTATGTGTTTTTAAGGCCGACACAAAGTGAAGCCATCATTCCGCAATTTGCCCAGCTCTATGTTTATCGTGAGAGAACATTTATTGAGTGGCAGACTTTCCGGGAATAACCACATTTTGAATTAAGAGATGAGCCTAAGTCTTTAAAGATCAGGGAAAGATTTGGGGGTAAATCTGATTTTTATTGGGGAAAAGGTTTAATCATGCGGCCAAGCCGTGTAAAATTCGAATCGATTTTATTTATCCACCGTTTTTATCTTTTGAGGTTTTCCTCGATCATAATCTCGCGGTGACATGCTCCATGGTACGGGGCATCACTCCTTAAGGATTTCTTATGCCAATTATCACTTTGCCAAATGGCGATCAAAAACAGTTTGATCAAGCCGTATCTGTGATGGACGTTGCACTCAGCATTGGTCCTGGTCTTGCAAAAAATACCGTTGCTGGTCGTGTAAATGACCGTTTAGTGGATGCGTCTGATCTCATCACTGAAGATGCAACCTTACAAATTATTACGCCTAAAGACGAAGCCGGTGTCGAAATTATTCGTCACTCTTGCGCGCATTTGGTGGGTCATGCGGTTAAGCAACTGTTCCCAGAAGCAAAGATGGTCATTGGTCCGGTCATTGAAGAAGGTTTCTACTATGACATCTGGATGCCACGTCCATTCACATTAGACGACATGGCAGCCATCGAAGAGCGTATGAAAAAGCTCATCGATCAAGACTATGATGTTGTGAAAAAAATGACCCCGCGTGACGAAGTGATTGCAGAATTTACAGCGCGTGGCGAAGAATACAAATTACGCTTGATCAACGACATGCCTGAAGAAACACAAATGGGCTTGTACTACCATCAAGATTACTTGGATATGTGCCGTGGTCCGCACGTTCCAAATACCAAATTCTTAAAATCGTTCAAGCTGACTAAAATCTCTGGTGCTTACTGGCGCGGTGATGCTAAGAATGAACAGTTACAACGTATTTACGGTACAGCATGGGCAGACAAGAAACAGCTTGCAGCTTATGTAAAACGTATTGAAGAAGCAGAAAAACGCGATCACCGTAAAATTGGTAAAGCGCTTGATTTGTTCCATATGCAAGAAGAAGCACCGGGTATGGTGTTCTGGCATCCGAACGGCTGGACCATTTACCAGGTACTTGAACAATACATGCGTAAAGTTCAGCAAGACAACGGCTATGAAGAAATCCGTACCCCGCAAGTGGTTGATTTCACGCTGTGGGAAAAATCAGGACATGCTGCCAACTATGCAGACAACATGTTCACCACGCATTCTGAAAACCGTAACTACGCGGTTAAACCAATGAACTGTCCTTGTCACGTACAAGTGTTCAACCAGGGTTTAAAATCATACCGTGATCTTCCGGTACGTCTGGCAGAATTTGGTTCATGTCACCGTAACGAGCCATCAGGTTCTTTACACGGCATTATGCGTGTACGTGGCTTTACCCAAGATGATGCGCATATCTTCTGTACCAAAGAACAGATTGGGCCTGAAGTTGCAGACTTTATCAAATTGACACTCGACGTATACAAAGATTTTGGCTTCGAAGAAGTACAAATGAAATTATCAACACGTCCTGAAAAACGTGTCGGTGATGACAAACTTTGGGATATGGCTGAAAAATCTTTAGCAGATGCTTTAGATGCTGCGGGTCTTGAATGGGAGCTTCAGCCGGGCGAGGGTGCATTCTATGGTCCAAAGATTGAATTCTCTCTGAAAGACTGTCTGGGGCGTGTCTGGCAGTGTGGTACCATTCAGTGTGACTTTAACTTGCCAGAACGTTTAGATGCGTCTTATGTCACAGAAGATAACGACCGCGATCAGCCAGTAATGTTACATCGTGCAATTCTTGGCAGTTTTGAACGTTTTATTGGTATACTGATTGAACACTACGCAGGTTTCATGCCACCTTGGTTGGCGCCGATGCAAGCGTGTGTGATGAATATTACCGATTCTCAGGCAGAAGCATGTGAGTCAGTTGTCGCAAAACTTAAAGAAAACGGTATTCGTGCAATTTCTGACTTGAGAAATGAGAAAATCGGCTTTAAGATTCGTGAACGTACTTTAGAGCGTATTCCTTACTTACTGGTACTTGGGGACCGGGAAGTTGAAGAAGGTACAGTAAACGTCCGTACCCGCTCAGGAAAAAATTTGGGTACTATGTCAATCGATGCTTTCGTTGACCTAGTAAAAGCAGCCGTTGCCGAACGCGGCCGGTACATTGTGGAGTAACAGCGATTAAACAGCCTGACCGTAATCAACAGGGCGGTAACAAATCAAACCGTCCTGCCTTGAATGATGAAATTCGTGCGAAAGAAGTCCGTCTTGTAGACGAAAATGGTGAGCAAAAAGGGATTGTAAGCTTAGCTGAAGCCCTGCGCGCAGCAGAAAGTGTGGAACTTGATCTTGTCGAGATCGTAGCCAATGCTGAGCCACCAGTATGTAAGATCATGGACTTCAACAAGCATTTGTTTGATCTTAAGCAAAAGCAGAAAGAAGCGAAGAAAAAACAACATCAAGTCCAGGTGAAAGAAATCAAGCTACGCCCGGGTACTGATGTTGGTGATTACAACGTAAAACTACGTGCAATCATCAAGTTCCTTGAAGAAGGTAACAAGGTGAAAATCACCCTTCGTTTCCGTGGCCGTGAAATGGCGCACCAACAGTTGGGTCTGGCTCAATTGCAAAAAATTGAAGCTGACGTGGCTGAATTCGGTACTGTTGAACAGATGCCGAAAATGGAAGGCCGTCAAATGGGTATGCTGCTTGGTCCTAAAAAGAAAAAGTAAGCAATCATGAAGCGAAAAAAGCCCTGCAGATGCAGGGCTTTTTTTATGCCCTAAAATTCCAGGCAGTTTGTATGGCCTGCATAATCTGTTGAGCCTGTTGCCGGGAAAACATTGACAATTGAATCCGGAAAAATCCGAGACAGATTTGATTGATCAGATCAGGCTGGCATAATCTAAAATCTAGCGTGCCATCGCGTTGACTGATGAGATGCGCTGGAGTTCTACTCAGCCAGCGCTTGAGATGGGCTTTGAGAGAATCGTATCGCGGATTCAGAAAGCTATAGTGTACCGAGTGTCGTTTTAAGCAGAGGCTGATCCGGAAACCGGCCAAAGTATAATAAATTGCCTGAGACGTTATTTTTAGTTTGGTTCCCAGCATGAGCAGCGAAAGACCAAGAAAGCCGCCGATATAAACATAAAAGCCAGGCGACTCCTGCCATAAAAATAACAATCCTTGCAGAAAGCTGGAATTGCTACGCAGACTGCTTAAATAAAAAATGCTGAATATGCCAACCGGATAACAGAGTAGTAAATATCCGATAGCGCGCATGATCGGACTACTCTGATGAAACAGGATTTTTTCTGACGCGTTCATAGCTTATTTTTATGATCATAAAGCGTATTATTTTAATGAGCTTAGAGAATCTGGAGTTAAAAAGAAAGGCCCTTTTGGGCCCTTCTTTTAAGTCAAATCCGGCTTATTCAACTGATTTTTCATCATTTTCAATCAGCAGTTTATTGCCAATCGGAATTTGGCGCGGCAATTTCTCTTCTGGAATGATACGTTGCAAGTCAATGATCAATAGACCATTTTCATAATCTGCCTGTTGTACTTCAATATATTCATCCAGACGCAAAGACAATTTAAATGTACGTCGTGCAATGCCTTTGTGCAAGAATTCGGTATGGTCATTGCTCTGGTTTTCAGGCTTACCTAAAATGGTCAGTAACTTATTTTCCAGACGAATGTCGAGTTCTTCCTGACGGAAACCCGCAGTTGCGACCACAATCCGATAATTATTTTCGCCATGCTTTTCGATATTATACGGGGGATAATTCGGCGCATCACTTTGCATGGCATAGTCAATAAAGTCATTCAAGCGATCAAAACCGATACTACGACGAAACAGAGGATGAAGATTTAAGTTGCTCATGATTAGAACCTTCTCGATTAAGCAAAGTTATAAAAACAAGAAAATAAGATCTGTCATGTCAGACATCGACAGTACATAAGATTGACGCAATCCTTATGCACAAATAAATATGTGTCTGCTGTAAAAATTTTCAAGATAAAAAATAAAAAAATACATGAATTTTTATTAAGACAATGATATTTATATAAAAATATTTTTGAAATACAGGCTTGTTGTTTCTGGCTGAATCCTCTATGTTGAATGCATCATGGCATAGATAAAGTGCAGGGAGTATTAAAAAAATGATCGATTTATATTATTGGGGCACCCCCAACGGCCATAAAATTAGCATTGCTTTGGAAGAAATGGGGCTGAAGTATCAAATTTTTCCGATTAATATTCTGGAAAATGACCAGTTCCAGTCTGACTTTCTGGCTATTTCTCCTAACAATAAAATTCCGGCGATTGTCGATCAGGAAGGGCCAGATGGCCAGCCGATTTCAATCTTTGAATCGGGTGCGATTTTGCAGTATTTAGGTCGTAAAACCGGCATGTTCTATCCGACAGATGAAATCAAACGTATTCAGGTAGAACAATGGCTGATGTGGCAAATGGGTGGACTAGGCCCGATGCTTGGGCAAAATCATCACTTTAGCCGTTTTGCGCCTGAGCGTATCGCCTATGCCACCGAGCGTTATGTCAATGAAAGCAAACGTCTGTATGGCGTGCTAAACAAGCAGCTGGTCGGGCAGGATTATGTGGCTGGTGAATACTCGATTGCCGATATGGCGATATTCCCGTGGTTGTTGCGACACGACTGGCAGCAGATTAACCTGGCAGATTATCCTGAAGTGGCTAAATATATCGATCGCTTGAATGCACGTCCTGCAGTTCAGAAAGCGCTCGCCATACAGGTCAGTTAAGCTGCAGCCTTTATGCTAAAATAGCCTTAAACAAATAAAGCCACCCTTAAGGTGGTTTTTTTATTGGATGGATATATGAACGATTTTCTTCTGAATTTTACCAAGATTGTTGAAAGCAATACCCGAATTTACTGGAGTATTCTCTTCGGTATTGCTGCATGTTTAGTACTTTATATTGCTGAAATTGTACATATCGATCAGGTAATTGCTGCTCTCAATACCAAAGATCAGCAGATTTTGCGTGCAGCGATTGAACCCATTACCCAGCAGTATAAATGGGGACGGATCATGGCAATGGTGGCAGCAGTACTGTGGTCCAGCTGGGAATATAGCAAAGCCAAGAAAAAACTGCGTTTAAGCCATTAATACTGGCATGAGCCTGTTTCTGCTCTTTCTATCAGCCTTCGGTGCAGCGACATTACTGCCTTTACAGTCTGAAGCTGTGCTGCTTGGTCTTTTGGTACAGGCAAGCCATAGTGTGGCACTGTTAATTGCGGTGGCCAGTCTGGGGAATATTCTGGGTTCCTGTGTCAACTGGTATCTGGGGCTCAAAATCGAGCATTATAAAAATAAAAAATGGTTTCCGGTGTCAGAAGACAAGATGCTCAAGGCACAAGTGATATATCAGAAATATGGCTATTGGTCTTTGCTGCTGAGCTGGGTGCCTATTATTGGAGATCCCATTACTTTAATTGCAGGATTACTGAAAGAAAACTTTGCCCGATTTTTGCTCATTGTTAGCCTGGCGAAAATTGGACGTTATCTGTTTATTTATGCGGCTTTTGCCCTGTTCTAAACCTGAAGCGATTTTTCTGATTCCGTTTTGCGCACTATTTTTAAAGTGAAATCATAAAACCATCCTGTTTAAATTCGCTTATTGGATGAAGATGCTTTTGTTTTAAACAAAGATGCTTTAGAATACTCGCTCCCTTACCTGCAGGTCGTTTTGTAATGGTGCAAACGAGCCGAACAGGTGTTCAAAAGAGGTTGTTATGCCTAAGATGAAAACTCGCCGTGGTGCAGCTAAACGCTTTAAAGCGACTGCTAACGGTTTTAAGCGTAAACAAGCGTTCAAACGCCACATTTTGACCAAAAAATCTGCTAAGCGTATTCGTCAATTGCGCGGCTGTGTAATGGTTCACGTAAGTGACGTTGCTTCAGTTCGTCGTATGTGCCCGTACATCTAAGGAGATTATAAATGGCTCGTGTAAAACGTGGTGTACAGGCTCATCGCCGTCACAAAAAAATTCTTGCTCGCGCTAAAGGTTACTATGGTGCTCGTTCACGCGTTTACCGCGTAGCGTTCCAGGCGGTAATCAAAGCTGGTCAATATGCATACCGTGACCGTCGTCAGAAGAAACGTCAATTCCGCGCTTTGTGGATTGCACGTATCAATGCTGGTGCACGTCAAAACGGTTTGTCATACAGCCGCATGATTTCTGGCTTGAAAAAAGCTCAAGTAATCATTGACCGTCGCGTTCTTGCTGACATCGCTATGCATGACGCAGTTGCGTTTGCTGCGATTGCTCAAAAAGCAAAAGATGCGTTGGCTGCATAAGTCTTTATGACTTGAAAAAAGACCGCCATTTGGCGGTCTTTTTTTGCCTGAAAAATGGGAAATAGCTAATGCGCGATTTTCGTGAAATATGGTCGCCCATCGATCAGACTAAAAAAAGTTAAGTTTGCGAATAACGACATCGATACTATTTCAGAAAAATGGGCTGAAACTAATACTGTAATCTGCTTGAATTTAACCTTTTATTCCCATCTTTACTGATCAATAAAAAGAGCATTATCTCGAGCGCTGAGTAAAAAATAATTGCGATTAAATTCAAATAATCGAAAAAATATCAAACCCTGGTTGAGTCGAGATTCAATTGTTTGATGGATGATCAAAACTCATCGCGAAAACCGACAGCATTATTTCAAGCTCATCTCTGCTGTCGAATATCGACATATCCACTGGATTCGGCTAAGTTTTATCCAAGAAGTTAATATTTTCTTGCTGAAATCTTAAAGACCAAAATAGTAGCCAATCAGACAGATAATCACGGTAATCACAATCAAGGTCAGTACATTTGCAGAATTAGATTTGCCCGGATTTTGAGGTTTTTCCGCTTTAGATATTTTGGGCGAACGGTGTTCGGTACTCATACCCACAAATGGGTCAGGCGCAACTTTTGGGGTGAGCTGTGCAGTTTTATAGTGGTTGGCAACTTTGCTGATGAATTTGGCACTTAAATCATCAATTTTTTGTGAAAAGTGGCGTAAATTGAGCTGCTGATCTGAGCTCAGGACTTCACCATCTGACGTATAGGGATGTTGAATTTTAGTTTGAATAAACTCATTTAAGGCATCTAGCCGGTATAAAGTCTGATGCGCATAATCAGCTGAATAGTCGGTCGGAATCAAGGCCAAATGACTTTCTGTATCTGCCTGAATTGCCGGTATCGTGCCGTAGTATGGAAGATTGGTATACGCCGGTTCTATAAAATCTTGAGCTAGGCTGCTTTCAAATAACTCATAATTGGTATAAGCCTGGATATCGTCCCAGTTCGGTGCTTCCAGATCTGTGTCAATACGCTTGGCCAGTTTGGGATTCAGCTCATAACACCAGAATGTTTCATGACGTAAAGGGAACTGCTGCGATTTAGGCGCTTCGTAATCATTGTCCGCGCTATACCATTCCGGCAATTCTTTGCCAATAATCCAGGCAGTTTTGGCTTTGGCACCATGGCTGACGATAAAATGCGCCAGAGGTAGCAGCTCGACATTGGCATTCGGATTTTTTTCATCAACCAGTAAATCCGAGCGATGCAAGCTCAGTCGGCGAACCCCTTGTTTTTTCAGTCCTTCCAGCCAAATCTGAAAATGCTGGGCCAATAGGTGCTGTGACATCAGATCCCGGAAGGCAAACTGATGCTGATTAAAAATGGAATGTTGAATCCAACGATTGAAACTCAGGTCCTGAGTCAGATACTCATTGCCATAAGTGACCAAGGTCAGCTGCTGTTTCCAAATTTGATCGAGTGCCATAGTGATTTGATCTGATTGATATTGTGTTTATCTTATACTTTTTATATTTAATCATGCCAATCTAATTTTCCTTAAAACGTATCTTCATCAAAGTGTCTAAAAACTGTTAGAATGTGGGGTTTTAAAATATTTTTTAACCTGTTGCTTTGAGAGTTACTATGTCACTGGAAGCCCTGACCACTGAAGCGCTCGCTGCGATTGCAGCAGCAGAAGACCTTGCTGCACTTGATCAAGTACGAGTGCAATTTACGGGGAAAAAAAGCCAGCTCGCGGAACAATCTAAGTCGCTTGGTAAAATGGATCCTGAACAACGTAAAGTCTTCGGTGCACAAATCCATGCTGTGCGTGAAGCCATTACCGCTGCATTAACATCACGTCAAGCTGAACTGCATAAAGCGGCGTTAGAACAAAAATTGGCAAGCGAAACCATTGATATTACCTTGCCCGGTCGTGGTCAACAGGTGGGCAGTATCCACCCTGTGACCCAGGTACAAGAGCGTATTTGTCAGTTCTTTACCAAAGCCGGTTTTACGGTAGCGACTGGTCCTGAAGTTGAAGATGACTATCATAACTTTGAAGCGCTGAATATTCCGGGGCATCACCCGGCGCGTGCCATGCATGACACCTTTTACTTCGATGTAAATCATTTGCTACGTACGCATACGTCTGGTGTACAGATCCGTACGATGGAAACACAACAGCCACCGATCCAGATCGTGTGTCCGGGCCGTGTCTATCGTTGTGACTCGGATCAAACCCATTCGCCAATGTTCCATCAGATCGAAGGTTTGTATGTGGCTGAAAATACCAGCTTCGCGGAACTGAAAGGTTTGTTGATTAACCTGCTGAATGAATTCTTCGAAAAAGATTTGAAAGTACGCTTCCGTCCATCTTATTTCCCGTTCACTGAGCCGAGTGCTGAAGTGGATATCATGGATGAACGCGGTCGCTGGTTAGAAGTTTTGGGCTGCGGTATGGTGCATCCAAATGTGCTACAAGCTGCCGGCATTGACCCTGAGAAATACAAAGGTTTTGCTTTCGGACTGGGCGTAGAACGTTTTGCGATGTTGCGCTACGGTGTGAACGACTTACGTATGTTCTTCCAGAATGATGTGCGTTTCTTACGCCAGTTTGCTTAAAACTTTTTATTTAATCCTCTCCTAACCTCTCCTTTAAGAAAGGAGAGGGACTCCACGAAATAAATGGGGTTCTCCCCCTTAGAAAAGGGGGAGTCAGAGGGGGATTCTAGAGATTTGAATTACAGGTTTTATATCAATGAAAATTAGCGAAAATTGGCTACGCACATGGGTCAACCCAGCCATCGATAGCGACAAACTTTCTGATCAATTGACCATGTTAGGTCTTGAAGTCGATGAACTTGCACCTGCAGCAAAAGCATTTACAGGCGTAGTGGTTGGTGAAGTTCTGACAGTAGAACAGCATCCGGATGCAGACCGTTTACGTGTGACCACTGTGAATATCGGTACAGCTGAGCCATTACAAATCGTCTGTGGCGCGCCAAACGTACGTGCAGGCATGAAAGCGCCTGTAGCAACCATTGGTGCGGTATTGCCGGGTGATTTCAAAATCAAGAAAGGCAAGCTACGTGGTATTGAGTCTCAAGGGATGCTGTGCGGTGCTTCTGAGATTGATCTCGAAGATAAAATTGACGGTCTGTTAGAGCTACCAGACGACGCAGCTGTGGGTGTCAACATTCGTGAATATCTGGATCTTGATGACAATGTGATTGACATCAGTATCACGCCGAACCGTGGTGACTGTTTCAGCATTCGCGGGATCGCACGTGAAATTGGTGTGATTAACCAATTGCCAGTGACTGCGCCTGAAATTAAAGAAGTGACTGCAACCATTGCTGATGAAAAGCAGGTTGTAGTCAGCACTGAAGGCTGTCCACGTTACTTAGGTCGTGTGATCAAAAACGTCAATACCAAGGCAGCGACTCCTGTATGGATGGAACGCGCATTAGCACGTTCAGGTATTCGTCAGCATAGTATTCTGGTCGATATTACCAACTATGTCTTGATGGAGCTGGGTCAACCGCTACATGCATTTGATGCTGCTAAAGTGCAAGGTGCAGTCCATGTACGTCAAGCCACTGCGGACGAAAAACTTGTGCTTTTAAACGAGCAAGAAGTTGAGCTTTCTGACAACGTGATGGTGATTGCGGATGACGAAAAAGCATTGGCGATTGCCGGTATTATGGGTGGCCTATCTTCAGCAGTCAGCGATGCAACCACTGAAATTTTCCTGGAATCTGCTTTCTTCGCACCATTACATATTGCCGGTCGTGCCCGTAGCTTTGGTTTACATACGGATGCCTCACAACGTTATGAACGTGGTGTGGACTTTGAATTGCCATTAATTGCAATGCACCGTGCATCTCAGCTTATTTCTGAGCTGGCTGGTGGTGAATTCGGACCAATCACCGTGGCGGAAAAAGCTGAACTTTTGCCAAAACGTGATGCGATTGAATTAAACCAAGCTCAAGTCGATCAGTTATTAGGTTATAAAGTTGAAAGCGACTTTATTACTGATGCATTGACACGCCTTGGTTGCACGGTGACGGTAAAAGCAGAAGGCGAATGGTCTGTAGTTCCGCCATCACATCGTTATGATATGGCGATTTATCAGGACTTGATTGAAGAAGTTGCACGTATTCACGGCTATGACAACATTCAAATCAGTCTGCCTGTGATTGATGTGAAGTTGGCAAAATACCAGGATCAGTTTGAACTGGGTCAATTACGTCAAACGGCGGTGACTTTAGGCTATCAAGAGGCGATCAGTTTTAGCTTCGCTGACTTGAAGCTTGAAAAGCAACTTAATTCCGGTGTGAATCCATTAGCATTAGCAAATCCAATTTCAAGTGATTTGGCTGTCATGCGTTCTACCTTGTTGTCTAGTCTGATCCCTTGTGTTCAGTACAATGTTAACCGTCAGCAAAGCCGTGTACGCTTCTTTGAACTGGGTTTACGTTTTGACTATCAGGAAGCCAGCAGCATTCATGATTTAAAACAGATTCCAACCTTTGCGCTGATTGCAACCGGTTCACGTCATGTTGAATCTTGGCATGCTAAACCTGCTGCAATGGACTTCTTTGACTTTAAAGGTGATGTAGAAGAAATTCTGGCTGCCGGCCGTGTCAAAGTGGAATATGTACGTTCAGAGCGTAGCTGGTTACACCCAGGTCAATCCGCAGAAATTCTCGTGAATGGTCAATCAATTGGTTACCTAGGGCGTCTACATCCTTCTCTGGAAGACGAGCTTGATCTGGCAACGACTTGGGTGGCAGAATTGGATCAAACGGCTGTTTTGCAAACTTATGTATCTAATTTTACAGAATTATCACGTTTTCCATCGGTTCGACGTGATATTGCGCTTTTAATTAGTGATAAGATTAATGTTAGCGAAATTCAGGGACTTATCGAAAAAACAGGTGGGGAGCTTTTAGACTCGACGTGGTTATTCGATGTGTACACTGGACAAGGAGTAGAAGAAGGGAAACGCTCACTGGCATTTGCACTTCTCTGGCAGCATCCAAGCCGTACACTGGAAGATGCTGAAATTAAATCAGGTATGGATAATATCCTTCAAGTGTTAGAAAACACTTACCAAGCGACATTGAGGGCTTCATGACAGCACTAACTAAAGCAGAAATGGCTGATCATTTAAGTGAGCTCACGAGTTTAAACCGTCGTGAAGCAAAACAAATGGTTGAGTTGTTTTTCGATGAGATTAGCCAAGCGCTGATCTCAGGCGAACAAGTAAAACTTTCGGGTTTTGGTAACTTCGAGTTGCGTGATAAGCGTCAACGTCCAGGCCGTAATCCTAAAACGGGTGAAGAAATTCCGATTTCTGCACGCCGTGTGGTGACCTTCCGTGCGGGACAGAAGTTCCGTCAACGTGTGGGAAATGAGCAGATCAGCTGATCTGCTTTTTTAAATTCTGTTATTTTTCTAAATTTCAGTTTTTAAAATAAAAAAAAGAGAGCCCAAGGCTCTCTTTTTTTGTACTGAATAATCTAAAAGATTATTGAGCAGCAGCTTCAGAAGCAGCAGTAGCGTCAGCAGCAGCGTCAACAGCAACAGCAGCAGCAGCGTCAGCTTCAGCAACAGCAGCGTCAGCTTCAGCAACAGTTTCAGAAGTAGCTTCTACAGCAGCAGCGTCAGCAGCAGCTTCAGCTTCAGAAGCAGCTTCTACAGCTTCAGATGCAGCTTGGTTAGCGTCAGCAGCAGCGTCGTCAGCTTTTTTAGCACAACCAACGAAAGCTAGAGTAGTAGCAACTGCAGCAGCAATAGCGATTTTTTTGAATAACATGGCATCACTCTCTAAAAATTGAGATTAAAAAAAACCTAAGTTAGTCTGTTAAGTGCTTTTATTGTTCCTAATTGTGTTAGGGACTAACAACGCAGGAGCAGTCTAACTGGTCTGCAAATATGCTATCACTGCGCCTTTTTAATTGCTACTAGCAAGACTCAAAAAAGTACTGAAAAATGCTAAAAAATCATAAGTTTTTAACAGAAAATAACAATGGAATGAAACATTTAGATTGGAGAAAGGCTTGTTAAGTTTTTAAAAGTTATACAATTTTTAATTTGATTATTTTATTAATCAAAAACTTAAAAATAAGTTTACATAAATGAGGCTCGATTGTTTCATTGTGTAATTTATGTCAACCTAAAAAAAGGCCACCGCTTAGGTGACCTTTCATTTGAAATTTTAATTCGAGGCTTTGCGTTTCATCTGATCAAAGAAGTCATCATTGGTCTTGGTTTCTTTCATACGATCCAGTAAGAACTCCATCGCTGCCAATTCATCTTGAGTATGCAGCAGCTTACGCAGAATCCAGACTTTGCGCAGATTGTCTTCTGACATCAGGCGTTCTTCACGGCGAGTACCAGATTTCTTGATATTCATCGCAGGGAAGACACGTTTTTCAGCAATACGGCGATCCAGAGTAATTTCCTGGTTGCCTGTACCTTTGAATTCTTCGTAGATCACTTCATCCATCTTGCTGCCTGTTTCAATCAGAGCAGTAGAGATAATGGTGAGTGAACCACCTTCTTCAATATTACGTGCAGCACCGAAGAAACGTTTAGGACGTTCTAATGCATGCGCATCTACACCACCGGTCAAAACCTTGCCTGATGAAGGAATCACCGTGTTATACGCACGTGCCAGACGGGTAATCGAATCCAGTAGAATCACCACATCTTTTTTGTGCTCAACCAGACGTTTGGCTTTTTCAATCACCATTTCAGCGACTTGAACATGACGTGCAGGTGATTCATCAAAGGTCGACGCAACCACTTCACCGCGAACGGTACGTTCCATTTCGGTGACTTCTTCTGGACGTTCATCAATGAGAAGCACAATCAGAATAGCTTCTGGGTTATTACGAACAATCGATTGCGCAATACTTTGCAGCAACATGGTTTTACCGGCTTTTGGCGGTGCCACAATGATTGAACGTTGACCTTTACCAATCGGTGCCACCAAGTCGATCACACGTGTGGTTAAATCTTCAGTGGTACCATTACCGAGTTCCATCACCAGCTGTTCAGTCGGGAACAATGGGGTCAAGTTTTCGAATAAGATTTTATTACGTGAATTTTCAGGGGTGTCGTAGTTAATCTGATTAACTTTAAGTAAGGCAAAATAACGTTCGCCTTCTTTTGGTGGACGAATAGTGCCAGTAATGGTGTCGCCAGTACGTAGGTTAAAACGACGAATTTGAGAAGGACTGACATAGATATCGTCAGGGCCTGCTAAATAAGAACCTGCGGCTGAGCGTAAAAAGCCAAAACCATCTGACAAAATTTCTAGAACGCCATCACCAAAAATCTCTTCGCCATTCATTGCATGACGTTTTAAGATGGCAAAAATAATGTCTTGCTTACGGTTACGAGCCATACCTTCAAGGCCCATAAACTCGGCAATCTTGATGAGTTCGCCAATCGGTTTTTTCTTGAGTTCGGTTAAATTCATAGGTGGTCAGATAGAATCAAAGTTCTGAGGTACAGGTTAGAAAGGGAGTAACATTCGGCCGCATACAAGCATTCAAACGAAAGCAATTGAATTTGCAAAAGAACAATTCAGAGATCTGTTTGAGTGTTTCAAAGAAAAATGTGAAAAACAATTTCTATTGCCGAGCGGCATCTTATGTAATGTGTCTTGTAAGAAATTGGCAGGATTTAAGATCCTTTATCTCTTGAGTAGCAAATATAAGAGAAAATGTCGGCTTTGTCAATTTATAGCCGAAAAAAATACGCGATTGTCAGTCGCGTATTTTTTACTGAAAATGCTGGGCTTAGATATTGTCATCAATAAACGCAGTCAGTTTAGATTTTGGCGCAGCACCCACTTGAGTTGCAACAACTTCACCATTTTTGAACATCAACAAAGCCGGGATATTACGGATGTTGAAATTTACGGCAGTTTGTTCGCAAGAAGTTACGTCAACTTTCACGATTTTAACTTTGCCCTGGTATTCATCAGCAAGCACTTCTAGTACGGGTGCAATTGCTTTACATGGTGCACACCAGCCCGCCCAGAAGTCGACCAGTACAGGTACGTCTGATTGAAGAACGTCTGCTTCGAAGTTTGCGTCAGTAGTGTTTACGATGTTGCCAGACATGGAATGTGCTCCAGATTAATATTTTAAAGATAACTAATTATTAGTATTACATAGCCATCTTTAACAATGTAGGGGAATCTGTAAATTTTCAATGCTTAATGTTATTTTGTCTAATGGATGATCACGATAGTGATGATCGTGTCTCACTATTGTTCTCCATATAAAAAAGAATCATGCATCAAATTGTCGCTACAAATGGCTTTTAAATTGCATGCATGTGAATTACTCTAAGCACAATTCGTTAAAGGTTTATTTCCGGAATGTCTGACTTTTTGATTGATGAAGAATTACTTGCCGCCATCGATATGGGATCAAATAGCTTTCATTTGGCCATCGCACGTGTAGATCATGGCGAAGTTAAAAAAGTGGCATCAATGTCAGAAAAAGTTCAGCTTGCCGCCGGACTCGATGAAAATAAAAATTTAACCGAAGCTGCACAGCAACGGGGTTTGGCCTGTCTGGCACGTTTTGTCGGACGTTTAGGTGCAGTTCAGCCAAATCGTTTACGGATTGTGGCGACCAATGCCTTGCGTCAAGCCAAAAATGGGCATGAATTTATTCAAAAAGCTGCAGAAATTCTACCCAAACCAATCGAAATTATTGCCGGCCGTGAAGAAGCCCGTCTGATTTATCTCGGGGTTTCGCATACCATGGCCAACAGTGGTCGTCGTCTGGTGGTTGACATCGGTGGCGGTTCGACTGAACTGATTATTGGTGAAGAGTTCGAGCCGATTCATACTGAATCGGTGCAGATGGGCTGTGTCGCCTTTACCAAGGCTTATTTTCAGGATGGTGAGATCAGTGCCAAAGCTTTTGATAAAGCGGTTACTGCGGCGCGTAAAGAAATCTCCGGAATTGCCAATACCTATAAAGAAGCCGGCTGGGATGCGGTGGTCGGTTCCAGTGGCACGATCAAGGCCTGTCGTCAGATTTGTATCAATATGGGCTGGAGCAATGACAAAGAACAGCTCACCCGTGAAGGCCTGGAAAAACTCAAAGACAAACTGCTCAAATATAAATATGTCTCGGATATGGAATTCGAAGGTCTCAAAGAAGACCGCCGCGCGGTATTGCCGGCTGGGATTGCCATTCTCTATGCTGTGTTTGATGTGCTCGGAATTAATCATCTGGTTTATTCGGATGGTGCGCTGCGTGAAGGCGTGATGTATGACTTGCTTGGCCGTTTCAAGCATGAAGATATCCGTGATCGTTCCGTACATGCCCTGATTGGTCGTTATAATGCCGATGCCAAACAGGCCGAGCGTGTGGTCCAGACTGCACAAAAACTGTTTAATGACGTGGAACATGAACTGGGCCTGACGATAGAGGATAGCGATCTGTTACGTCGTGCTGCCTATCTGCATGAGATTGGTTTGGCGATCAGCCATAGTGGTTATCATCGTCATGGTGCCTATTTATTACAACACTCGGATATTGCCGGTTTCTCACAAGTCGACCAAAATCATTTGTCACATTTGGTCGCACACCATCGCCGCAAATTGCGCGTTGATGCCAAGCATGATGTGATGAAAGTCGGTGGATCGAAACTTTTATGGTTATGTTTGCTGCTTCGTCTGTCGGTTTTGGTCAATCACAGTCGTAGTGATGAGATGCTTCCTGCCATTGAACTCAAGGTTGAAAATGCGCAACAATGGCAGCTCAGCGTGTCTGGTGATGCCAAACAATGGCCATTGCTGGTGGCTGAACTGCATGATGAACAGCAGCAATTTAAAAATTGGGAGATTGAACTCTCGATTCAATCCGAACAGTTTGTTAATTAATACCTTTATAGGGATGAAAACGGTTAACCTATGAAAAATAAAGCGACTCCATCAAAAGCATGGGCGACAGTGCAGATTGCACGTCATCCGGAACGTCCACAATTTCTGGACTATGTGGGTGAAATATTCACTGAATTTGATGCTTTACATGGTGACCGCCTATATGGTGATGATGGTGCGATGATCGGTGGTCTGGCGCGTTTTGATGGTCAACCGGTGATGATCGTCGGTCAGCATCGTGGTCGTAGTACCCGTGAAAAATTACAGCATAATTTTGGCATGAGTAACCCTGAGGGTTATCGTAAGGCGCAGCGTCTGTTAGATATGGCTGAACGTTTTAATCTGCCAGTCTTCACCTTTATTGATACCATGGGTGCTTATCCGGGAGTTGGTGCAGAAGAACGTGGTCAGGCTGAAGCCATTGCCACCAGTCTGGCGCAGCTTTCCAATTTGAAAGTACCGGTGATTGCAACTGTACTCGGTGAAGGCGGTTCAGGTGGCGCACTGGGTATTGGTGTGGCAGACCGTGTGGTGATGCTGTCTCACAGTATCTATTCAGTGATTTCACCTGAAGGCTGTGCATCGATTCTTTGGAAAACTGCCGAAAAAGCCGAACAGGCCAGTGAAGCCTTGGCGCTGACTGCAGAAAAACTGCAGAAGATGGGTATTGTAGAATATGTGGTGGATGAGGGTGAAGGTGCTCATTTAAATCCGGATCAGGTCATGAACAGCTTGAAAGCGGTACTGAAAGAAGCCTTAAATGAACTGCAAGCTATGGAACCACAAGCACGATGCGAAGCACGTTACCAGCGTTTAATGAAGTTTGGCAGCGACAATTTAGGTCTGGCATCTTAAAGCAGCTGCAGGAATTTCCTGCAGGAACAAAATTTCTCATCGGATGCAGTGGCGGCGTAGATTCTATGCTGCTTCTGCATCTGATGTTTTTTTTGTGCCCGGGAAAAATTCGGGCAATCTATGTGGATCATCAGCTGCAAAGTATCAGCAGTGCATGGGGCACTTTTGTCCAGCAGCAGTGTCAGCAACTGGATATTCCCTGCATCCTCCAGCCCGTTCATGTGGCTCATGGTAATCTGGAACAGCAAGCGCGTCATTGCCGTTATCAGGCTTATTTACAACATTTGCAAACGGATGAAATTCTGGTGCTGGCGCATCATCAACAGGATCAGGCAGAAACCTTAATGTTACGTTTATTGTCTGGTACTGGCGTGGATGGTTTGGCGGCCATGAAACAGGTTGATGTACGTGAAAATCTCACCATTTGGCGGCCACTGCTGGATATTTCCCGTGAACAGATTTGCCAATGGGCAAAACACTTAAATATTCAAAATATTGAAGATCCGAGCAATGCTGATACCCATTATGACCGGGCCTGGGCACGCCAGACCTTATGGCCAGTTTTGAGTGAACGTTATCCGAAAATGCAGTCTGCGCTGGTACGCACCAGTGAACTGATGCAAGATGCCCAGCAAATTTTGCAAGAAGTGCTACAACAAGATTTACAGGCGTGTGGAACCGATACGCAACTTGATTTGTCTAAACTTCTACAACTTTCAAGATCACGGCAACGCCAGTTACTCTCCGCCTGGATGAAAGGCGAAGCGCAGTATCGTCCCTCTTTAGATATGGTCGAGCGTTTGCAACGCGAGGTGATTCATGCCAAACCCGATGCTCAGGCGGCCTTACACTGGAAAGATTATTACTATGTACGCTATCAGCAGCAACTATATCGTTTGACAGCAGAGGTTTATTTGGCCGAGCAGCAACAGCTTCAAACTGGCCTAAAAACCTTGAAAATTGCGTTAAAAGATCATGTGCAGGTCTTGTCCGGAAAATATGTCATTGAATCTGCAAAGGTGGGTTTATCCGCAGCATTATTGCAGCAGCCCTTATACTTGCAGCAGCGTCAGGGGGGTGAAAAGATCCATCTCTATGGTCGTGTTGGCGCCTGGCCGCTGAAAAAAGCCATTCAGGAAGCGCAAATATTTCCTTGGGTTCGGCATACTATTCAAATATTAAGCACAGATAATGTTATGCTAGGCGTGTTTACCCCTAAAGGATTTTGGTTGGCCCAATCTGCATATTGTGAAGCAGGGGGATGGCTGCCGATTTCGGTTTCTTCAACTTTAGAACTCAACAACGAGCATTAAACATGAGTGCAGCTTTAAATTGTAATATTAGTTTTATTGGTGGCGGTAATATGGCCCAAGCCTTAATTGGTGGCCTGATTTCGCGTGGTTTGCCAACAACACGTATTACAGTTTCTGATCCGGTCGAACAAGTCCGTGCCTTACTGGCGGAAAAAGAAATCAACGTGACCGATGATAATAGCGCTGCAATTCAGGATGCAGATATTGTGGTGTTTGCGGTAAAGCCTCAAGTTTTGGCACAAGTGTTACAGCCTTTAAAAGGTCTGGTCAATGATAAGCTGATTATTTCCATTGTTGCCGGTGCGGAAATAGCGACATTGGCAAGCTTATTGGGGACAGCGCGTATTGTACGGGTCATGCCGAATACGCCAGCCTTGGTACAAACCGGGGCGCATGGTCTATACGCCCATGAAGATGTAGAAAATAGTGACCGTGATTTGGCCAGTCAGGTTTTAGCCTCTACGGGCTTGACCATTTGGGTGAATTCAGAAGCGCAAATTGATGCGGTGACTGCTGTATCGGGTTCGGGGCCGGCTTACTTTTTCTATATGATGGAAAGTATGATTCGTGCGGGCAAAAATTTAGGGCTGGATGAAAAAGTGGCTACGGCGCTGACCTTGCAAACGGCTTTAGGTGCGGCACAAATGGCGATCACCAGTTCGAACACCCCAGCCGAGCTGCGTAAAAATGTGACCTCTCCAAATGGAACGACACAGGCAGCACTTGAAGTCTTCGATCGCGCCCAGATTTCTCAAAATATTCAGGCCGCACTTGCTGCTGCACAAAAACGCAGTCAAGAACTGGCACAAGAGCTCAGTGAAAGCAGCAAATCTTCAGTTTAATTTTTAGGAACGTTCAAGTATGGGTGCAAATTCTGCGCTAATTTTTGGCATTATCATTAACGTCGCGATTTTGCTCGTATTCTTCCGATTTTTAATGCAATTGGCTGCTGTCAGCCCCTACAATCCCGTGGTTCTTTCGACTGTAAAAGCCACTAAAATTGTAGATGTGTTTGGTCGAATTTTCCCAACTTTGGCCAAAGGCCGTGTCAATACTGCCGCTTTGGCATTATTGGTGGTACTGTATTTGCTGAAAATTTTCGGCATGATGTATCTCTCTGGTGGCATGCCGAATGGTCCTGTGCATTTACTGATTTTGACCTTTGTCACCATGATGCAGGACTTGATCCGTTTCTGTCGTTATTTGATTTTCGCTACGATTATCTTAAGTTGGGTGGTGATGTTTACTCAGTCTCGTTCACCGTATATTGAAGTGGTTCAGGAGTTGGCTGAACCATTGCTGGCACCTTTCCGTAAGATTATGCCAAATATGGGGATGATCGATCTCTCTCCAATTTTTGCTATTTTAACCTTGATCATCATTGAAATGATCATGAATCAGGTGGCAATTGTATTGTTGACCGGACTTTAATCGGATTCAAATAAAAAGGACGCTGAGGCGTCCTTTTTATTTGCGCCTCCCTTTTCTAAAGGGAGGTTGGGAGGGGTTTAAATTTCCCCAAACCCCTCTTTTTCAAAGAGGGGCTTTACCTTACATCTTCCAACTCAAAATTATGGACTTCAAGAAAGGCATAGGAATAAGTAAATGAAATTTTCTCTTCCTTTGGGATGAGGACATTGCTTCGTAAGGGAAGAGGGGTTTAAAACCAACCTGCATCCCCTTGCCGAATATATGCCTCATCTCCTATAAGGAGGAAGGGGCTTAGAAGCGCATTAATGCGCCTCATCCCAGTTTTTACCTTTACCGACTTCAACCACCAACGGTACAGAAATCTGCAATACCGATTGCATGACTTCAGCCAGTTTCGGTGCCAGTTCATCGGCAATAGCTTCATCGACTTCAAACACCAGTTCATCGTGGACTTGCAACAGCATTTTGGCCTGATCTTTTGGCAACATCTTGTCGACTTCAATCATTGCTATTTTAATGATATCTGCAGCCGAACCCTGTAGCGGGGCATTAATTGCAGCACGTTCTGCCGCTTTACGCACCATCATATTACGAGCATCAATATCCGGTGTATATAAACGACGACCAGAAACGGTTTCGACAAAACCTTGATCGAGTGCCACCTGACGGGTGCGTTGCATATATTCATAAATCCCCGGATAACGATGGAAATACTGTTTAATGTATTCTTGTGACTCTTGACGAGTAAAGCCCAACTGACGGGTTAGACCGAATTCAGACATGCCATAGAGCAGACCAAAATTCACGGCTTTGGCTTGGCGACGTTGATCATTTGTCACCTCTTCAAAAGCGATGCCCAAAACTTCTGCTGCAGTACGACGATGCACGTCCTGACCGTGATTAAAGGCATGTACCAAGGCTTCGTCTTGGGAAAAATGCGCCATGAGGCGTAATTCAATTTGTGAATAATCGGCAGCGAGCAGCACACGACCTTTCGGTGCTACAAAAGCTTTACGAATTTGACGGCCAATTTTCTCGCGAATGGGAATATTTTGTAAATTTGGATCTGTTGAAGATAGACGACCCGTTGCAGTCAGCGCTTGATGATAACTGGTGTGTACGCGGCCACTGTCATTATTGGCTTGTTTGCATAAACCATCGGTATAGGTGCTTTTCAGTTTAGACAGGCCACGATATTCCAAAATCAATGCGGCAATCGGATGATCCAGTTTTTCTAAAATACTTTCACTGGTGCTGTATTGGCCAGTCGAGGTTTTCTTGCCGCCTTTGAGGCCCAGCTTATCAAACAAAATTTCACCGACTTGTTTTGGTGAGCTGACATTAAAACTTTGGCCTGCTAATTCAATAATCTGGTTTTCCAGATTCTGAATGGTTTGTGCAAATTCTTCACTGAGCTGGTCAAGGAAATGCACATCTAACTGAATGCCATTTTCTTCCATTTTCGTTAATACACGTGCCACCGGCATTTCAATGCGATGCAAAAGCTGACTTAATTCAGGATGGACTTTGAGTTTTTCATCCAAAACTTCATAAAGACGATAAGTGACATGAGCATCTTCAGCAGCATAATGTGCAGCGGTTTCCAGCGGAATCTGGTTAAAGGTTTTCTGTTTGGCTCCTTTACCGGCAACTTGTTCATAGGTCGTGGTCAGATGGCTCAAATACAGACGCGCCACATCATCCATACCATGACGGGTTGCCACAGAATTCAGCACATACGATGCCAGCATGGTATCAAAATACCAGCCTGCCAAATGAATGCCATGGTTTTCCAGTACATGCGCATCGTATTTCAGATGATGCCCAATTTTCTGTACACTGTCATCTTCCAGAATCGGCTTGATCTGTGCCAAGATGACTTCACGATTGAGCTGTTCCGGTGCGCCTTCATAATCATGGGCCAAAGGAACATAGTAGGCATCGTTGGCATCAAAGGCGACCGAGAAGCCGACAATCTGCGCGATACGATAATCCAGACTGGTGGTTTCAGTATCAAAGGCAAAACGTTTTTCGCTACTTAAGCGCGCAAACAGCTTGTCCCAGTCCTGCTGGTTTAACACACTATGATAGGTTGCTTGACCTAGCTGATCATCGCCACTGGTCACAGAAGCATGATCTTCTGTGGTGTCTGGCAGAGTTGCCGGTTTGGCGGTAATGGATCTTGCCGCCTGTTTATAATTTGAATGATTCGGGTTGTTTGGGTGATCTAAGGATTGTAGCTGATTACGAAATTCCAGCTCGGTGTACAAATGACGTAAGGTCTCGACATTCGGCTCACCCAGTTTTAAATCGTCATAACCAAAGTTAAGATCCAGATCGATCACAATACTGGCCAGTTGATGGTCCAGTGCAATGCCATCCACATGCTCTTTAATATTTTGACCAACTTTGCCTTTGATCTTGTCGACATTTTCTAAAATGCCGCCAATCGAACCATATTCGGTTAGCAGTTTTGCCGCGGTTTTGGCACCGACACCCGGCACGCCCATGATGCCATCAGAAGCATCGCCCATCAGGGCCAGATAATCAATAATCTGATTTGGCCATACGCCAAACTTTTCAAACACGCCATCGACATCCAGCGGCTTTTCTTTAAAGCTGTCTTCCAGGGTCACTTTGTCTGTGACCAATTGCGCCATATCTTTATCACCAGTCGAAATCAGCACCTGATGTCCCAGGGCTTCGGCACGTTTGGCCAATGTTCCGATAATGTCATCGGCTTCGGCACCCGGCAAGGTATGCAGGGGAATACCCAGTGCACGAATCAAGGCATGCAAATAAGGAATCTGTTCGGATAATTCCGTCGGCATGCTCGGGCGGTCACCTTTATAAATCGGTGAAAGCTCATGCCGGAACGTCGGTTCTGGCGTATCGAAAATCACCGCCATATGGGTCGGTTGGATCCGACGCATCAGTTTTTGAATAGCAGAAATCGCACCACGAATTGCATTGGTATGTAAACCGGTTGACGTGGTTAATGGTGGCAGTGCGTGAAAGGCACGAAATAAAAAGTAAGAGCCATCGACCAAGACAAATGGTGGCATGTAATCAATTCCTTATTCAAAATACAGCGCTATTGTACGTGATTTTTACTGCGCTCGCTGAGGCGAGTCTGAGTTTACAGCTTAGCGAATATCGGCTGAAGATGAAATAAGCAGCACAAGCTGTTGTATGATGGAATGATTCAGGAAAGAGAAATATAAGAATGGCTGCAGGACGCAATGAGTTACGCATGATCTGGCTGATTACTCTGCTAATTGTCGGGATCAGTGCCTGGTATCTGGATTATCAGATTGTGACTTATCTGTGTGGCGTGGGTTTTCTCTTCAGTGTGATGCAATATGTCAGCGCAGTAGAAGCCCCGCTACAGCAACTGGCTGCACAGCAGCAGAGGTCTCTGGAACGCAATTCAAAAGTTCCTTTATATGTCTCTTCAATTATTGCAATTGTTGGTGGGCTGGCCGAGCTTGACTGGTTGATGGGCATCGGGATTACCGCTTGGGTGTTCTTTTTACTCCGATGGCTGCAACGTCTGGAAGGACGCTTGATACAGTTACAGTCGCAATCTTATTCTGCCGATCCACCACCCTCGACACCACCGAACTGGTCTGATGCTGCACCTGTGACTGCTCAACCGGCTCTAAATTCTCAGTCCACGCCTAATCTCATCGATCAAGTGCAGCGCTGGCTTTTCCAGGGTAATCCGGTCTTAAAAGTCGCCATTAGTATTTTAGTGATCGGGGTTATTTTGTTGCTGCGTTTTGCCACCGAGCACTGGCAGCTGAGTCTGGCTGCTAAATTAGGTCTGGTTGCGCTGGCCAGTTTGTTTGTAACAGGACTGGGCTATCGGCTGATTCCTAAAAACCGCAGTTTTGCTTTGGCGCTGGAAGGATTAGGTTTAGGGAGTCTGTTCCTGACTTTATTCTTTGCCTATTACAATCTGGTGATTCCAACCCTACCGCTGGCAGCATGTGTATTTATCATCATTTTGGCAATGACGCTGTATTTAAGTCTGAAACAGGAAAGTATCGAACTGGCCATAATGGCTTTGCTGATTGCTTATCTGGCGCCGTTTACCTTGCCAATCCGAGATGCTTCCGCTGTTGAGCTGATCAGTTATTACTTGCTGATTAATGTCGGGGTGGCAGTGCTGAGCAGCTTCCGCCCCTGGAAAATTCTCAATCAGATTGCCTTTTTAATTACGGCGATTGTCGGTGGAATGTATAGCCTGATTCATGGTGATACTCATGAGCGTTATGCCATGACTGCGCTGATTCTGGCGCATAGTGCGCTGTTTATCTGGCTGGGTTTTCGTTTTAGCCAGTTGCTGGCACGACAGGATTTGTCCCGTTTTCAGCTAAAACCGGTACTCGACTTGGCCTTGATTTTTGCCGCACCGATTACTGCTTATATTTTTCTGTATCTGATTCACTTTAATCAGCCCGATCAAAAACTCTGGCAAGCCGGTCTAAGTCTGTTGTTCGCAGGGGTCTTTGCCACTTGTTGGACTTTATTGCGCCAAAAACAAACGATTCAGCTTATTTCACAAAGTTATCTGAGTCTGATGCTAATTTTTCTGGCACTGGTGCCACCGATCTTATTGACCGAACAATGGAGTGTGGTTGGTTGGGCTGTGGAAGGGGTACTAATTTATCTGTGGGCCTTAGAGAAAAATGTCCGGGTGGCGCATTATTTAAGTATGGGCTTATTGTTGATGGCCGGATTTAGCAGCCTGTATTATCTGGTCGAAATCAATCCCACACCGCGGATGATTTTCTGGATTTTGAGTCTGTGTTATGTGGCAGTGGTGGCGATCAGTCAGCTTAAAGAAAAATACCAGCAGCAACTGGATAGTCTGAGTGTCAGTTTTTTAAGTACTTTAAGTGTTGCAGCCAGTTTAATGCTCTTTGCCTTGCTGGAAGATGAATTTTCGAGTCAGCAAGCCTATGTGTTGAGTTTATTCATCATCACACTGGGCTATGTGCTGTTGAATGAAATGATTCTGCGCAAAAATCAGCAATGGTCCTGGTTGCTACCGAAGTGGAGTGGTATCTCACCCTTGCTGGTCATTGCAGTGATTCTGACACTGGATCGCAGTCAAAATGCGGTGATTGTCTGGGATAGCGGTCTGGAGCGCGGGGTTTTTGCCCTTTCGGCGATGCTATTAGCGATTCTGTGGCTCAGACCGCTGGCTGGTTTGCAGCTATCCAAAGAATGGATGAGTTTGGGCGTTTTTAGCAGTTTGGCTTTGGCCAGTCTGTGTCTGATCCCGAGCATGCCTTATTTCAGTATGGTGATCTTACCTTTATTGTTTTGCCTGTGGTGCTATCGACAGGACCTGCAATCAGGCTGGCAGCAGCTTTGGCAAACCAAGTGTTGTTTATTGCTGATGGCCACTTGGCTGGTATGTTCACAGTTATTTAGTCAGCAAGCATTCCAGTATTACTGGTTGCCGATTCTGAATCCTTTTGACCTGATCAGTATCGCCATGTTTGCCAGTTTTATCTGGATGCTGTTGCAACAGATTAAGGTTGGCCGTGATAAGGGCATGATCGCAGTCTTGATGGTGTTGAGCCTGTTATGGCTTTCCAGTTATATGGTTTTAAGAGCTTTACATGTGTATTTACACACGCCGTTTAATGATATGGAGCTATGGGGTAATGCGACGGTGCAACTCAGCTTGACTGTACTTTGGGTATTACTGGCCTGGATCACCATGTGGACGGCAACCTTAAAAAACCTGAAGCCGATGTGGATTTTAGGCGGCAGTATTCTGGTGGTTGTGACCTTAAAATTGGTGCTCTTTGACCTGTCGCATATTGGCACCCTGACGCGAGTCATTTCCTTCTTGCTGGCAGGTGGGGTGATGCTGCTGATTGCCTATATTGCACCGATGCCAGAGAAAACTGATTGAATCCTCTCCCTAAGCCTCTCCTTTAAAAAGGAGAGGGAATCGAAGGGTTATTTTAGATCAGGCTCTCTTTTGAGGGCCTTGTCATTGGCGTATTGGTCAATATCAACATTCTCTAAGGGGCGAGATAATGGATGGTCGACAAAGCCCATTTTCGGCACTGGAATTTCAATCTGATTATCGACAAAGCCATTACGAATCCGTTCCTGCATTTCATCGCGTACTTTCAGATAATTTTCCTGCTGGCACCAGATCGCAAATAACAACTCGATGGATGATTCACGAAAGGCGGTAACGGTGACTGCAGGTTTCGGGTCAGCCAAAACTAATGGATACTTATTGGCGACATCCAGCAGCACTTCTCGTACTTTAATAATATCTTCGTGGAAATTGATCGCCAGCGTAATCGGAATACGCCGTATCGGAAATTTTGACAGGTTCTGTACCGGTGCCCGAATCAGCTGTTCATTCGGCAAACGTACATAGATATTATCCTGCGTGAGGAGTTTGACTGAAAGCAGGTCAATCGAAATCACTTCACCTTCAATGGTATGCCCACGAATCAAGGTGATTTGAATAGTATCGCCGACTTCGAAAGAACCCTCACCAATCAGGAACAGACCGCTGATCAGGTTGGATGCCGAGGTTTGTGACGCAAAACCCAAGGCTACGGTGAGAATCCCGGCAGCCCCGAGGAAGACACTCAGTTTAAAACCGGCTTCTTTCAGGCTGGCCATTACAAACAGCAGGAAAATAAAATAGAAAATCCCGCGGCGCCAGACCAGCTTCTGATGGGCATTAAAACGTACACCAATGGTCCGAATAAAGGTATTGGAAATAAAGCGCGCAATCAGGAAACCAATAAAACATAACACCACCGCGACCAAAATTTCGGTTAAACGGTCGGTATTGATATTGGTAAATACTCCCTTCAGGCTGTTGGTGACTTCGGTCGGAATATTTGAACTTGGCATCAGACGCCCTTAGAAAAATGAATCAAACATATTAAATAAAGCGCCCGCCGGATCACGCGGTGGATGCAGATAGGCGACTTCACCGGCATTTGGCGGGGTACGGTTCTCCACCCGAATACGCGGTGGACGGTCCGAACTTTCATGCAAGACCCGGATTTGTGAGGTCCATAAGCGACCGGTACTTTCACTGTAAAAAAGCGGCAGGGCAGGTACCGGAACATTCATCCGGTCAAAGCGCAATTGCTGGTTACTGGTATTGTGAAACTCAATCGGCGTGACTGCACGAAAGGCCCGCGGATGTAACTGTTTCAGTTCGGTTCTGCCATCGACTGCAGTGGCATAGCAGATTTCCCCCGAGCGATGATTCGGTCCAAACCAGGTGTCTTTTGGCAAGATTATCGGCAAGTCGAAAATCGGTTCACGTTGACCCTCAATAAAACCGGCAATCCATAAAGGCGTACTGATATAAAGCGTACCGCGCTGTCCGGCAGGAATATAAATCGGATCGACCGGCTTGATCACCACAGATCGGTCTGCAAGGCGAGGCATCAGTTGCAATTTGTTTTGTGTGGATTTGAACATATAGCGTTCAATTTTCATGGGCGGTGGAAAGGCAAAATTCGGATCATCAATCTGATGCCATTGCTGCTCATAATCGTATTGCACAGAAGGACGGAAATATTCCAGTCGCCATTCCTGAATCCCTCGGGTCAGACGAAACAGCAAGGAGCCAAACTGCCAGGCTTTAGACTGATTTATTTCAAAATTCTGTTCCCCCCACCAGCGCATTTTTGCTGTATTCGGGATTAATTCATCTTTATCTTGCGGCAATCTTGGCACCCTTTCTTGCTAAATCTTTGAAAACATACTTCACGCTGTCATATGCTTAGAGTACACTCAATTTAAATTTTTTCATCATTATTATAATCTGCGATGCAAGTACTTAAACAATTACAAATCCCATATAGCTTTGCCAAGCGCCATGGTGTGCTGTTGCGTTATGAGGGAGATCAGGCCTTTATTCTGCGTCGTGACAATACCTCGATGCTTGCATTGCAGGAAGCTCGCCGTCTGCTCGGTTATCCGGCTCATTTTCAGCTGTGTAGTGACCAGGAATTTAACCAGTTACTTAGTTCCAGTTTTGCCGGCGATAGCGGGGAATCACAGCAGGTGGCTGCCGGCCTGGAAGATCATCCGGATTTACTCAGTCTGGCCGATTCCGTACCTGAAGCTGAAGACCTGATGGATCAGGAAGATGATGCGCCAATTGTACGTCTGATCAATGCACTATTATCCGAAGCGATTCGTGTCGGGGCTTCCGATATTCATATTGAATCTTTTGAGAAAAAACTGTCGGTGCGTTTACGGGTCGATGGCCAGTTACGCGAAATTGTCCAGCCACGCCGTGAACTGGCACCGCTTCTGGTTTCACGTATTAAAGTCATGGCCAAACTGGATATTGCCGAAAAACGTATCCCACAAGATGGCCGTATTTCCTTGCGCCTGGCTGGTCGTGAAGTTGATGTGCGTGTATCCACTTTGCCATCTTCTTATGGTGAACGTGTGGTGATGCGTCTGCTGGACAAGCAGGCCGGCCGTTTAAACATGACCCATTTGGGCTTGATGAATAATGACTATGATCGACTCAAGACCTTAGTACATCGCCCGCACGGGATTATTCTGGTGACCGGCCCGACCGGTTCGGGTAAAACCACCACTTTATATGCGGCGCTTTCAGACTTGAATGATGGTTCCAAAAACATCCTCACGGCTGAAGATCCGATAGAATATCAGCTGGAAGGCATTGGACAAACGCAGGTCAATACCAAAGTGGATATGACCTTTGCCCGTGCATTAAAAGCCATGTTACGTCAGGACCCGGATGTAGTGATGGTTGGTGAGATTCGTGATCTGGAAACGGCAGAAATTGCCGTGCAGGCTTCATTGACGGGGCATCTGGTTTTATCAACCTTGCATACCAATACCGCCATTGGTGCAGTGACCCGTCTGAAAGATATGGGCATTGAGCCATTTTTGCTGTCCAGTTCTTTAATTGGAGTAATTGCCCAACGTCTGGTGCGTACCTTGTGTCCACATTGCGCGACCTGGCATGAAGCAGATGCTTTCGAAAAGAATCTATTTGGCAATATTGAGCATCCCCAAGAGTTAAGATTACCGCAACCTCAAGGCTGTGAACGTTGTGGCAATACTGGCTTTAGTGGTCGTACCGCGATTTATGAAATTGTGCCAGTCGATGATCACATGCGCCGCTTGATTCATGGCAATGCGGCCGAATACGAAATAGAAAACTATGCACGGCAGCAATCCGGTTCGATTCGGGATGATGGTCTGCGCAAGGTATTGGCAGGGAAAACTACCATTGAAGAAGTGTTACGGGTCACCAATGAAGCAGCAGAATAATTTTCTAATCTGCTGCTTTTAATGACTTGTCCTCAGGATATCTGGATATTTACCAGAGGCTGACGATTTTTTTCATCAGTTGGGCCCGAAAAGGTGCAGTCGGATTACCCGGATTCCGCTGAGTTTCATTTTCATAGAAGGTCTGCCAGGCCTGCGCCATTTCTAAAGTAACCCCATCCTGTTTCATTTTTTCAACATCGGTTATGGTGACACGCTGGAAACGGACTTCGGCATCTTTGGGGCCAGCACCCCAACCAATGATACCTTTACCAAATTCAGGCAGAATCATATTGTTGGGTGTTGCAGGAATGGGCAGACGTTCAATCTCGGCATTAACTACAGATTTTACTTGGGGGTGAACTTTTTCTGAAATTTGCAGCTCTGCAAAAGAGGCAGTCGCAATGCTGAACAGGAGAGAACTAGAAATAAATAATTTAAACATAAGGTGATTTAAAATAAATTATTGCAAATAAGAATCATTATATATAAGTATTAAGATTTTTGCTTTTGTTTTGAAAATAGAATTGGCCTTTAAGGGAAGATGCAGCGATTAAAATTTTATAATAGCGCTCTAGCTATCCTGAAGCATTTTTTCAGGATAGCGGTTGAATCGAAAAATTAAGTAATGACGTTTAAGTTCACATCAATATTATTGCGGGTTGCATTTGAATACGGACAGACAATATGCGCGGCATCTACCAGTTTTTGCGCTTCTTGCTGATCCATACCTTCAAGATGGATATTTAAAGTCACCTCAATACCAAACCCGGTCGGAATTGGACCAATTCCTACATCACCCTCGATATAAGCATCTTTACTCATATTCAGTTTGTCACGATTGGCAACAAATTTCATCGCACCCAAGAAACATGCCGAATAACCTGCGGCAAAGAGCTGTTCAGGGTTGGTTCCACCACCAGGTCCCCCCATTTCTTTGGGCACGGCCAATTGTACATCTAAAATCTGATCGTCAGAGGTGGCGCGGCCATCACGACCACCTGTGGCTTTGGCATGTGCGGTATAGACGGCTTTTTCTAATGACATGAGCTTAATCCCTATTTATTGTTCATGGAGCTTCTATGCTCGGCGATTTTGCCTGAAGAATAAGCAGGGATTTTGTTAATTTATGCAAGTATCCGGGCAGGTTTCTTAAGAAAGTTGTAGCAGTTTACGATGTTGCATTAAAGGCATGGATTCACGGATTTTTTGCTGTTCACTTAAATCAAAGTCCACCGTAATCAAATGTGCGCCATCAGCATGGATCATATTCAACAGTTGGCCGCGGCTATTGGTGGCAGCTGCATGCCCCCAAGTCTGACGTTTTTCACCATGCCAGCCTTGTTGAGCAGCGCCAAGTACCGAACACTGGCTATCCATGGCACGGGTTTGCAGCAATAACTGCCAGTGCATTTCACCGGTGGTATAGGTAAATGCAGAAGGCGCAGTCAGGAGATTTGCACCCTTAGCACGTAAGCTTAAAGCCAGTTCTGGAAAGCGCAGGTCATAACAGACCATCAAGCCGATATTGCCAAAAGGAGTCTTGGCAACGACCACATCTGTGCCGGGTTCAAAGAATTTAGACTCCTGATAACCACCGACAGCATCGCCGACTTGCACATCAAACAAATGAATTTTGTCATAACGCGCTTCGGTTCGTTCAGGACTGATACACAGACTGACAGTACGCACCCGGCCATCTTGAATGATTGAACCATCCGGACGATAAGGGCAGGGCAAAGTCCCGGCCACAATCCAGGTTTGATATTGATGGGCAAGTTGTTCCAGACGTTGTTGAATGACTTCAAATTGTGCAGCAGTTTCGCGTTGTTTGCCTGCTGCGAAACAGACGAAATTTTCCGGGAAAACAATTAACTCAGCACCATTGGCCTTACTTTGTTGAATTAAAGACTCAATCTCCACAAAATTGGCGTCAATTTCATTTTGAGAATTCATTTGTGCAACAGAAAGTAAAGTCATGCGGTCCTCTTATATAGTCGTTATACCTTTTGCTCGGAGATTTTATCTAAATTGTCTTGCTCTTTCTGTAACTGTTTGACTAAAGGTTCAAACATATTCTGGTTGCTTTGATTTAGCTTCATCAAGGTTTTATGCGCATCCAGAACGGTATTGAGCATATTTTGATGCGTCACATGTTCTTCCATCAGCGCACGGGTGCAGACATTCGGATCGCCACAATAATTCAGAATCACAAACACCTGGCTCAGTCCCATACTGTTGGCCAAAGTAGTAATGTCGGAATTGGTAGAAAGCATAACAGCTTGAATATTATGTACTTGCTTGAGTTTCAGTCCTAACTTGGCCAAAACACCGAGTACGGTACTGTCAATAAAACTGGTTTCGGTGAGATCAACGATAGCGCCAACTACGTTGTCCTGCTGTTCAATTTTGTTCAGTAATTTGTCTAGACTAATACAAGATTGGGCACGCACTTCGCCGATAAGCTTAAAAATATGCGTTCCATTCAGACTTGCATATTCAACATGACCTGTTGACATATAAATGCCATTTGCAGAGAAGGATATTAAATTATCCCATAGGGTGTATTGATACTCAAGTAGCTGAAAGTGGTAATCAAATTAAGTGCTTATAAAGTCTGTAAATATACTGCTAATTTACGCGGATAAAGCTTAAAAAGGCGATATCGTCGGCCACATGTTCTGGAGCCTGAAATGACTCATTCTGCAAGTGATGTAATAATTGCGAAAATTGCTCATTTAATCCACCATCAAAGGGTTCCAGTGCACCATCTGAACAGATGATAAAACGGGCATTAGGGCTTAATACCCATTCGTTTTCTTCAACCTCAAGCTCTTCGGTCAGACCTAAAGGGAAGCTGCTGGTAGAGAAAATCTTAGGCTCTTGATTGGGTTCAAATATAATCGGTGGGGGATAATGTCCGGCACTGGACCATTTTAATACATGGGTTTCCAGATTTAAAATCCCGGCAATCATGGTGATGTGCTTTTCAATATTTTCCTGCATTAGCATGCCGTTAAGCTTTTTAATCAGCTCGCGCGGCGTTTTGGAGCGACCGTGAAAAGCAGCCATCCAGGACGTGAGTAAACTACTGGTGACGCCATGTCCAGATACATCGGCCAAATAGAAAATCACTTCTTTGTCGCTAATTTTCCAGTAATCATACCAATCTCCTGAAAGATAGGCTGAAGGCTGAAAATAAGTTTCGACCTCATAATTGGTCAGTTTAATCGGGTTGGGTAACAATCTTTTTTGTAGTTCTGCCGCAGAAGGCAGATCACGGCTATCTTGGTTACGTTTATATTGCGCATCAATTTTTTGCAGCGCCAGGTCAGGATTTTCAGGAAGTTTATTCCAGATCCAGCCTGCCAGCGCCCCTTGCTCCCAAGCCTGAGCCAACGCTGTGCCTTCATGCTCTAAGGCCAGCACAATGGTAGGCAGATTCCACTTATATTTCAGATAGTCATGTACATCTGCAATTGCGATAATCGTAGAATCATACAGCTCATGATCATCCAGATAGATCATCTGAATATGCGGAAGCGTATCAAGTACCTGATCTAAATAGGGAATATCACGAGTCGGTTGAATGAAATACATAAAAAAGTGATTCGATCTCAGGGTTGGTTATACGATGTACTATAACAAGCAAGGTATTGCTAGCGAACAGATTTCACTAGCAATCATACATCAAGCATGAACTTAAAGATCTTCTTCTGAAGATTCAATATTGTTCTCATCAAAAGGTACATCTTCAGAACTATCTTCTTCGAAGTCATCTTCTAGGAATAGGGTATCTTGTTCTGTACCTTTCTTTTCAGCAATCGCGTAGTTGGTGCGTTGCAAGTAAATATCCCGAATCTGGGCATAACGATCACCGGTCAGCACCCCTTCAACATCCAGTATTTCCGAGCGGTTATCAATGGCACGCCAGAACTGGTCGGTCCAGTAAAGCCCATCTTCATCTTCGAGAAGATATTTTTGTGGGCGGGTTTGACTATCTACAGCAGTACCAATCACCCCACGCACTGAACTTGGGCCTAAAAATGGCAACATAATATAAGGACCAGACGCAACACCATAATAACCCAAAGTAGTTCCAAATCTCTCGTCTTCATGACTTAAACCAAGGCGACGTGCCGGATCAGCCAAACCTAAGGTCGTTAAAGTATTAATGGTAAAACGTCCCAAGGATTTTGCTGCGCGGGTCGGACGGCCCTGAATCAGCTGATTGACTACATTCCAGGGTTCACCCAGGTTATTACGGAAATTGGTGTAGCTACCGCGGACATCCTGTGGAACTTTCTCAACATACTGAACAGCTATAGGACGTACCACAGTACGGTCAATCGCATCATTAAACTGATAAATCTTTCTATTTAACGGTTGGAAAGGATCTTTGACTTCTTCAGCCTGTGCTGCACTGGCATCGACTTTTAGCTGTGTCTGTAATTGTTGTGCCTTGGCCGATATTTTGGTTCTGAGTGGCGTTTTCAAAGATTCATTTTCCACATCCGTGTTGACCTCTGCGAAAACATGTACGCTTGATACTAGAGAAAATAAGCATATAGATAAGTAAATAGAACGATGCATAAGGAAACCCGAGGCCTTGTCTGAGTAAAGAGCACTACTTATTAGTATAAAAATAATAAACGTTATATTCACGAATAGACATCATTTAAGCAAATTTGTATAAAAAATGAATGAAAATACACAAAAAGAGTAAAAAATGTACATGCAAAATAATTTTCTTGAAAAAGGTGTTGCAAGCGCTCTGAAATGCTGTAGAATGCACATCCATCGGCAGTGATGAAGATTAAAACTTCTGATAAAACAGTAACTTAGCACGAAGTGTTAAGATTGGGTTTTGTAGGTTAAGTTTAAATTAATTTGAATTACGGATTGACACTTTAGAAATTCAGTGTAATATAGCCGACCTAGCTTGCTGGTGACGAATCAGCAAGAAGATCCTTAAGAGCTTATGAAGAACAACTTGTGTGGATTTTTACTGGTTGATCGATCGAAATTATTTTCATTGATTGATGGTAGAAATGACTCGAAGTTTATTTGAGAAATATTTGTCAGAAAATTGATGAGCCAAGATTGGTGTCCTTTAGGCACTACTGATTTTAAACTGAAGAGTTTG
>NZ_VOYD01000013.1:0-92025 GCF_013420435.1 Acinetobacter sp. YH01008 | reverse complement strand
TGTACACAGTGCACTGGGTTATGTATCGCCTTTTGAGTTTGAAGCAATGTACTATGATAAGATTAATCCGTTAGGTCAGGTGGCCTAACTTAAATAAAAAAGTCTCCGACAAACCCGGTACGGTTCATTGTCTTTAAATGTTACATTATAACAATTAATATAAAGATACCTATGATTCATAAATAGAAAGGTAAGTATCAATGAAATATTTGTTAGGTGCAGCATTGTTAGGATTAGCAATTGCTGGCTGTACTTCAAATCCAAAAAACGAAGTGGTACAAGAAAAAGTTGTGAGCAATACTCCGGCTGAAACTCAGGTAATTAACTTTACTGGTCCAATGGATCTTACAGTTGAATTGAAATCTTCGGATAATTTTGAAACTGCAGAAATGACAGATAATTCTGGCAAGGTTTATCACCTTAAGCGAGCTATTTCAGGAAGTGGTATGCGTTTAGCCAATAATGATGGTGTTTCAATTCACTTCAAAGCTGGTGAAGGTATTGTAGAGTTTATGAAAGACAAACCTATCAGTATTACTGAATACAAAAAATAAGATTATTGTTCTAGGACAACCTACCCCAGTGGTGGGTTGTCTTTTTATTATATGAAGTAATATTCCTATCAGTTTAAAATTATAATATATGACGCTGTAGTCTAAAAATTGTTTTTTCATATCTCTCTTAGCACAAATACGGACTAACTTAATGAATAATATTAACTTTAAGAATTTCGAAGAGGCTGGCCAAGCTATTTTAAAATTCTTATCTCAACGATTTGGATTTAAGTTATGGATGATTACCCGTACCGAAGGTGATGACTGGATCGTGTTACTAAGTGAAGATAATGGCTATAACGTTAAGCCAGGACAAGTATTTCGATGGGCAGATTCGTTCTGCTCACACATGGTACAAAATAATGCGCCCCGCATTGCCCCTTACTCGCCCGATGTTCAAGTTTATACAGATGCACCAATAAATAAACTTGTCACTATTAAAGCCTATATCGGTCAACCTCTTTTAAAAGAAGATGGTTCCTTGTTTGGCACTCTTTGTGCAATTGATCCCGAACCTCAGTCTAAAAATCTGGTCGAGGAAGCTCCATTATTTGAGCTGCTAGCACAAGTGCTTAGCTATAATATTCAAGCTGAATTAAAAGCCGCTGAGTACATACGTAAAGCTGAACGGTTTGAAATGGAGGCATTGTCCGATCCGATGACTGGCCTTTTTAACCGTCGTGCTTGGGACCAGTTAATTGAATTAGAAGAAAAGCGCTGCAAACGATATGGTCACCCTGTTGCTATTCTTATGATTGATCTTAATGACCTCAAGATCACCAATGATACTTTGGGGCATGCTGCAGGTGATGAACTCATTCAAAGAATGGCTTTAACCCTCAAAAACACTGTACGCAATAATGATATTGTCGCTCGTTTAGGTGGTGATGAATTTGCTGTACTTAGTATTGAAACCAGCCGAGAAAATGCGGATAAACTTGCAACCAGAATTCAAACTGCTATTGCAAAAGCTGGCATTAGTGCTGCAATTGGTTTTGCAATGCGAAATCCAGCATACGGTCTATCAGCAGCTATCATAGAGGCAGATGAAAAAATGTATCAGGATAAAGCCCTAAGCAAATCACCTGAGACTAATTAATAAAAAACGCGAACCCGACGCGGCTCAATAAGCAGGAAGCTATATGATATTGGATCGAGAATTACAGCTTGAGTTGTTAAGTAAGATCGCAGAGTGCTACCCATTTGTATGGACTGATTATGAGCGAAAGCCAGATAGTGCTGAGTATCATAAAATTGCTATCAATTTGAACTATCTCAAGGGTCATAGCCTTCTTACCGAGAACTCCACCAAAGTGGTGCATAGTAAATCTGGAGATGGTGGTGGCTCCATTCTTATCATGAAGCCGGAAATCACAGAAAAAGGCTTGGATTTTCTAAAAGATGATGGTGGTCTTTCAGCGATTTTAGGTGTAGTAACTGTAAGGTTTGAGGCTGATACCATTCGCACTATTTTGCAATTAAAGGTGGATCAATCCGATTTATCGCCTGCTGATAAGCAGAGATTACGTGGTTTGCTTCAAGAGCTGCCCGCCGAGAATATAAAACACCTGTCAACGAAAATTGTGGATGTGGGTTGGGATAATCTGGGCTCTCTAATGAGCTTAATTCAAAGCAGCCTTTTTTAGCGATATTTTTAAATTTCAAATAACCAATCGGCTTGTTGTAATCGCCTACTGGCACAAAAAATTCAGGCACATCTTCTTTTATGTGCTCCAGATAAATTTGGGTTGAGCCGGGATGAAGCCGATCTTCTATTAAAACAAGCGTTTCTAATTTCATAAAAATACCTTGCCGCATACTCGAGCGGCTCTTGGATCGGGTGGAGAAAAATATGGCAGAAACAAAATGCGGTAGCTGTGGATCGCACAGCTTTGAGCTTTCAAGCCAAAACTTGGGCAAGTCAGATCTTTTGTTTTGGTTTGTACAATGCTCCAATTGCGGGGTTCCTATTGCGGTAATGGAACATAACCATATTGGTATTAAACTAGATCATATTGTTAAGCGATTAGATGATCTGGAGGCCGGAATTGGCTTAACTATGCAGTCTGTAAGCTCATTAAAAAAGAGTAAAAAATAACTACTCTCTACCAAGAGCACGAGAGCCATTAGAGTGGCCGTTATTGGTGCTAATTTTTTCAGTAAGTGCACGAAAACCGCTAACAGTAATCTCTTGGTTATCAAGCACAAAAGCTTCGGCAACTTTAATATATTCCTGTATAAGGGCATGGTCATGTATGCCTGAGGCAACATAAGCTTTATATAATTCAGCTCGAAATTTCTTCTTGCTCATTTTAACAAACTCCAAATAACCCATCCCTGTGATGGGTTTTCTTTTTCTAATAAATCCATATTTTCCCTGATATTATGAGCTTAAGACTTTGTGCCAACATTGATCTTAAATAACCATTAATACCGGAGAAAATATGAAACCTGAAATTATAGAAGCCCTAGCGTTAGAGCTTACTAAAACCAAAATTGCTGATAAAGACCATATTGCTTATGATAAAACAAGCGCTCAGCTCTGGGTTGAAACCTATAACGAAAGCCTCGATGAAATTAATGCTGAACTTGGTAAAAATCGCGTACATCAGAAACCATCCACTGGTGGACCGCGCACGTTCTAACCAGTAGTCTTAGTAATTACATAGCAGTCATTCTTCTTTGAGAAATCTTGAAGGATGGCTTTTAATTCATCTGCAAATTTAAATGGGCATTCAATAGTTACAGTGGCAATTTGATTTCCATATATTGCCATCTCCGCCACATTTATATGTTTTTCTAAATCCTCAGTCTTAACGCCATTTAGTAGTAATTTTTCAACCAACTGCTTACGCCATTCGTGCATTTCATTTTCTAGACTCATTTCTATCACCTTTGATAGTGGGTTTTCTTTTGCCTATTAAATCCTAAATATAAAAATAATTCAAAAAATATTAGGAATACCTATTTACTTATTTATTAGGAATGCCTAATATTTATCTCACAGACAACAAAAAACCTCAGCGTAGATGGCAACTACCTGAGGCATGACCCACTCTCTCTCAGTGAGTAAAGTAATTATGAACACAAAATTAACTCCACACAATAGCTTCAAGGTAACTCTGTTTACCGCTGCCTTAACTGTAAGCGCCTTGGCGTTTGCTCATCTTGCTGACTTTGGTACTGACCAAGTAGCACCAGCTAAAAATATTCAATCTGAATATGGAATCGTCTCTTTAAAGATGCTCGACGATATGCGCGGTGAAGCAGTCGTAAATCTGGATGGTTTCCGTTTGGAAATCACTTCGTTTGAAGTTGAAGCATACCCGGATGATTACGGTGTACCAGGTTCCGAATTCACGAATGTAGAAGTCGTTGAACTAGGTGAAATCAATGTATTTGATGCCAATGGCAATCCATATAAAGACTTCACTGATCACCAGGATCATCGCGAAATCAATTCAATGATCGCTGGTTACATCATGAAGCATCGTTTGGTGGAGGTGCAGTCATGATCTTAAATTCTGCTGATCAAATCTTTGAAGCGCTTTTGAATGGTCAATCGGTCTACTGGTGTGAATGTGGCTCTGATGACTGGTCTCCTTTAAATGATCGAACTCAAATTAATTTTGTGGATCTTTACACCGGTTTCCTGCAATTCAAAGCAGATGAGCTACCTGTAATACCAATGCCGGTAGAATTTGGCTCAACTCATCGTTATTTCTCTGAATACATCAAGACCTTTGAAGGACTTGAAATCTATCGAGTGGGTAAAACCCGGGCGAGCTATTTTGCCCTACGTGTCAAAAGCTCAGGAACTATTGCTGACTATTTCTGCAACACAACTATCTATTCCATTCAGCCGGACGGCTCATTAAGGAAAATGGATAAATCTCTTACTCCGCAATGGATTTTAGATGGATTGGAAAATGCGCGTGTTGCTATGCGCAAGAACAAGCGTCATCAAGCTTTAGAAAGTACGGGCTTCTTTGCATCTGAAGACTATAAAAACTTTAAACGTAATAACCGTTCTGCAGGAGTACGTTGAGATGGCGATTAATATTATTCCGGCGAATCAAGCACTGCTAGTTCAGGCAATTATTGTTTACCTGTATGCAGATCCAGGCTTGGGTAAAACATCTATCGGCTTTACTGGTGATAAAGCTATTTCATTCGACTTTGACAAAGGTTCTCACCGTACTGGTGAACTTCGTCGCGGTGCTGTAGTTCAGGCTCACCAGTGGTCTGATGTAGCAAACCTAACAATGGCTGATCTTGAACCATATAACACCATTGTGATCGATACCGTTGGTGCAATGCTTGAAAGCATCAAAACACATTTAATGCTCAATGCGACTAACAAACAGAAAGATGGATCGTTAAAGCTTAAAGCCCAGGGCTTGGCCAACAACATCTTTAAGCAATACGTGAACACTCTGATCGCTTCAGGGAAGGATGTGGTGTTTATTGCCCATGCCTCTGAAGATCAAAGCGGTGACCAGGTAATTTATCGCCCTGATCTGGGTGGTAAAAACCGTAATGAGCTATATCGCATTGCTGACATCATGGGCTATTTGACCACAGTCACTACTGGTGAAGGTAAGAATGCTCGAGTAATTAGCTTTAAGCCTTGCCCTACCCATCACGCTAAAAATGCGGGTGGTTTAGGTGGTGATACTGGTGAAGTATGGGTGCCAGATCTAAAGACCAGTCCTACATTTCTGGCCGACCTCATCAAGCAAGCCAAGGACCATATCAATACCCTGACACCTGATCAATTGGCCGCAATCAAGGCTCAAGAAGATCTAGAAAACTGGGTACAAAGCTGTGGTGAGGCCCAGTATGCGAGTGATCTAAATCAGCTCACTCAGTCTCTTGAAGACACTCATCTGTATTACAAGAATATGCGTGCTGAATTAGTCCGTCGTGCCCTAGAAATGAAGTGCACGTTCGATAAGCAACGTAATGCCTGGGTAGATCCACCAGAGTTCAATGGTATTTCTGATGAGCAGCTTGCAGATCTACAGGACTTTATCGATACCTGTGGCCTTGATGCAAAAACAGTGTGTGAACACTTAGGGCTTGATGCTCTCAACCAGATAGAAGCTTCCAAATTTGAAGCCGTAAAAAATGAAATAGAACGAGTAGCTAAGGGAGCAATGACAGCATGAAAATTTTAAATAGCAAAGAAGCTTTTGAGGCAATGATGGCTGGCCGAAATATCATGTGCCGCGCTGTTGGTGAGTTAATGGATTTTGATGATCTGTCTCAGTTCCCTGCCACAATTTTCGCTATGCCAGGCTATGAGTTCTGCATCAAGATTGAAACAATGGAGCTGGCTGGTATTACATTTACCAAGCCTTTGACTCTTGATGATGTCGTGGAAGATCAGGAAATCTTTATTATTCATCCTGACCATATCTCACAGGTTAAATACAGCAAACAGTGCATGGAGTATTTCAAAGCTGTCGACAATGGTTTTGCTCAGGCGGATAAAGAAAATGCCGAATTACAATTAGTGGCAATGGGTGAGCTATTTGGTCGAATTATTGTCTATCCCCCAACTATAGACAATACAGGCAAACCTAAAAAGAGACGCTCAACCAAAGCTAAGAATGAGACTGAACAGGCTAGCATTCCAGCTGGCCCAGGTGATGCTGTACCAGATATTGAAAAACAGCCTGAGCCAGAGCTGATTCAGCCTATTGAAGCCATAGAGCAAGAAGCCACTATTAATACTGAAACTCCAGTTACAGAAATTGAAGCGGATTCAGTTGAAACCGACCCGGTAAAGCTTGTTGAGAAGTTCACAGCACAAATTGACCAGTTTACTAAGGAGGATGACGTTCTTTCATTCCGTCACGTATTTCTGGCCAATGGACACTTAGATCAAAAAGATCAACAGCACTTGTGCAAGCTTACGGAAGATAAATTGCTTGAGCTGGATCCAGAGCAATACACGCCGAAGGTTGAACCTGAACCAATCGCAGATGAAGTCATTGAAGTCGTGCAACCTAGTTTGATTGATCAAATTGAAAACACTGCACGCAAACAAGCGGCAGTAGAAAGTGCTGAGCATGGTAGTGCCTCTATCGATCTGTTCTACAAAAAGAAGAAGCAAGTTCTGATCAACCGGATATATGACATGGATTCCGTTGAAACTTTAGAACGACTGGCACCAGCGATACCTGCAGCTAAATTACGTCCAGCGGATCATCAGGAACTACTTAGCCTGTATGCACAGCGCAAAGATGCCTTGATCCAAGCTGCTGAAACTGGGGAGGCTTCATGAGTTACTCCTACTCTTCAATGACCCGCGTGCTGCTTGTGCAGTACAAGGGTCGAGTCAGAACTTACCGCAACATTAATTTATTTGGTATTGATGATTGCCTGCGAAATTTTGCGAATACTTGGGGGTACAGATGATCTTCAGAATTAAAAAGAAGCATGAAGTCGGATTCAAGCTTTGGCTGGAAAAATTGGGTTATACCAAAAATGAACTTTCGGATGGCAGCTCGACATTTAGCGGCAAAGGCACACGTAAAACTTTGAGTTATGTGCTCTTAAAGAAAGATTTAACAGGTAATGCGGCATGTCAGGTGCTATTCGATGAATATGAAGAGCACCTGGATAACCCTGATTATTTAGATGTGAAGGTGGCGTGATGGATATCGAAAAATTAAAAACTGAATTTGAGCAGACTGAATGCTTTAAACGTCTTGAGCATGTTGCGCAATACACCTTCTTTGAATTTGGAGCATACATCAAACGTACTGATGTTCCTGCTGATATTGAAAAGAAGTGTGGAAAATTAATCACATCCCTTCTTTTTAGTTGGTCAGCATGGAAGGAGGCAAAAGCCCAGGCGGTGCCGGAAGGTTTTATTTTAGTACCGAAAGAGCCAACTGAAGCAATGATCCAAAGAGGCACTAAAGCTAACTCTGAATGCCTTAACGAAAATGCGCCCCTGGGAGAGAGATTGTTCCGACACCCTACTCTTCAAGTTTACCAAGCTATGGTAAATGGATCGGGAGAATAAAGTTGAGTGATACTCAAAAACCGTGTGAGCCCTGTGAAGATAGCAATATCGATAAACAAGTCAATCTGATGGACCAATTCATTGAAAGCGGTGAATTCAATAAAACTCTAAATGATTTTTTCGGGTTACCGGAATCAGTAAAACAAAGTTTGAAGGAGATTTCATAATGGGAGCAGCTATGAAAATTGATGATCCGGTTGATATCAGTTTTATGTTACTCATGAAGTATCGTAAACCTGTAATCAAACTTGAAGAGCTCTTGCCTGATTACTTGCCTCATCTTACAATTGAGCAGGCAAATAAGCGTGCAAATAAATGCACTCTTCCATTTCCAGCATTCAAATCTGATGGACGTAACTCACCTTTTTATGTTCATCTAAGTGATGTAGCATTCTGGCTTGAAGCAATACAAAAAGAGTCTAAGAAAGACTGGGTAGCAATGAACCATTGATTGCTAAATTATTGATTAATTGCCGCATGGTTGCACCTATTTTGCACCTTGCACCATGCGGCTATTCAGTAAGATGCTAATAAATAATAATTTTTATAATGTATATGTGATTAATCTATCCCACCTGCCATCGGGGCGACAATCAAATTGTTTGACAGTTGATATGGACCAATATACATATAAATTCATCACTTTTTTGATGGGCATAGTATACTGCATCTGCCTTATTCGCTCATCTTTTCAATTAATTTACCACACCATGAATAAAACTTTTGCTGATTGTTTTTCTGTTAAGTCATTGTCTGTACTTGCACTTTCTCTGGGTCTTGCCGGCTGTGGCAATGGCTCATGGTGGTCAAAAGATGATGAACCGACACTTGAAGTTGAACATATTCGTAAAGCAATTCCGAGTCGGGTAAATCAGCGTGAGTCCTGGGCACAAGATATTTACGACATCACCGAACAGCTGGGTATTCCTCAAACCAAGGAAAATGTCTGCACGATTGTGGCCGTGGTCGATCAGGAATCCAATTTTGTGGCAGACCCTACAGTACCAGGTCTGGGAGAAAAAGCGGTTAAAGAAGTTCAGGATCGTCTTGAAGAAAAATTTAAAGATAAACTCGGACAAGCAATCGGTGGAACAGTTGCGGGATATTTCCAGGAAGTACTCAAGAACCATCCAAGCCCAGAAGATAACTATTTAAGCCAGATGCGCCGGGTAAAAACCGAACGCGAATTAGATGAGTTATATCGTGAAATATTTGACTATATGTCGAAGCATTACCATGTCAGCGCACTGACCGGTGCTGCAAAACTGGTCGGCCAGAACATTGGCGAGAAAATGAATCCGATTACCACTTTGGGTTCAATGCAAGTGCATATTAGTTATGTCAAGGAATATAAACGTCAAGGTGGCAACATCGCAGCCTTACGCTCCGATGTCTATACGCAATATGGCGGCCTATATTACGGGATTCATCGTCTGATGATGTATCCTGCAGATTATGACAAACCGATCTACCGTTTTGCAGACTATAACTCGGGCATGTATTCCAGCCGAAATGCCGCTTTTCAGAGCATGCTCAATGATTTAACTGAAGCTGAACTCGATCTGGATGGCGATTTATTACTCTACAACAAAGATGGCGCGATCCGTTCGCAGAAGAGTCAATCCGAGCGTGAGCTGATCAGTGTATTTGCGAAAAATAATTTTATTATTACCGAACGTCAAATCCGCGCCGATTTAAAGAAAGAAAAAGAGAAAGATTTTGAAGATACCATGACCTATCGTGGGATCAGCAAGCTCTATCAGGAAAAAACAGGCAAAGATCCGATGTATGCAATCATGCCGGAAGTGGTCATTTCTGGACCAAAACTGAGTCGTGATTACAATACCAACTGGTTTGCCACCCGTGTCGATGGTCGATATCAAACATGCATGCGCAAAATCAAACACCTAAAACTCTAGCCTTATTTGATTTTGATGGCACCCTGTATACAGACGACAGTTTTACCGGGTTCATTTTCTATGCCTTGAAAAAACGGCATATTTTAAGACGCGGCATTCGTCTCCTGCCCTGGATTCAGGCCTATTATCTGAAGCTGTACCCTGCCCATGCGATGCGTCCAAAATTGTATGGCAACATGTTTAAGGACAGCGATGCAGAAGAAATTTTACAACTGGCGCAGGACTATGCCCAGCAGCTGGTCTTTAAGTTTAATCCAAAATTGTTGCAGCAACTTCGGCAACATCAGCAACTGGGTCATGAGATCGCGCTGGTTTCAGCATCACTGGATTTATACTTGAAACCGGTCTGTACCTATTTAAATATCGATTTACTGTGTAGCGAAGTTGAAATCAAAGCTGGAAAAATAACAGGATTTTATCAGACTCCAGATTGTAGTAATGCGCAGAAGAAACTGAGAATTTTAGAAAAATATCGTCTGGAAGATTATGCTGAAATTTATGCCTATGGTAACAGCGAAGAAGATCAGGAAATGCTGAGTTTGGCACATCAACGCTATCTGGAAGGACAAGATCAGCAATTGCCAAAAATTAATCTACCATCCGATTCAATGACATATTAGGGCTTTAAAATTTCCGCTTTATTGATACGCCATAATAATCTTTAACAAGCACTTAAATGACAGATGAGTTGTCGCTCAATGATACTTTTAAGGCAGATCTGATGACTGAATCATCCAGACTTTTTTGTTTAAATATAAGCTTCATCCATAAAAAAACCACCTCAAATAAGGTGGTTTTTAGCTTTAAGAAATATTATTTCTTAAACGGAAATGCATATTTCACAATACGTTTGATTACGCTGCCATACTGTTTTACCAGACTGGCATTGTTGTAGTTCAAACCATATTTTTCACACACCGCCTGAACTTTTGGCGCCATTTGGCGGTAACGACGGGCAGGCACATCAGGATACAGATGATGTTCAATCTGGTGGCTCAAATGACCCGTCAAGATATGGAATGCTTCAGAACCGGTCAGGTTAGATGAACCACGAATCTGGCGCATATACCAGTGACCACGGCTCTCATTTTGCAGTACCGATTTCGGGAACACCTCTACATCTTTGGTAAAGTGGCCACAGAAAATAATACTGAACGTCCAGATATTACGCAGACCATTGGCCACCATATTACCCGTCAAAACTGGCAACGCAGCAGGACCTGCAATCAATGGAAAGAACACATAATCTTTAAACAATTGTTTACCGATTTTGTTCTGCATTGGGCGCCATTCTTCTTTGGTCTGCTCTTTGCTTTTGCGACCTTTGAAATATTTACCCAATTCAAGGTTCTGAATGGCCACGCCCCACTGGAACAGCAAACAGAATGGCACCGCATAAATCGGTTGTAATAAATAACCCGGTTTCCAGCGCTGTTCTGGGAACAGACGCAATAGACCATAACCGATATCATCATCCATACCTTTAATATTGGTATAAGTATGATGTTTAAAGTTATGGGTTTGACGCCAGTTATCCGAAGTACCTACGATATCCCATTCATAGGTCTGACCATTCATTTTAGGATCATTCATCCAGTCATACTGACCATGCATGACATTGTGACCCAGTTCCATGTTTTCCATGATTTTGGCAAAGCCTAATAGACCTGTGCCTAGCAACCATGCTGGTGGGAACCAGCCTGCAAACAATAGCGCACGACCGGCAATTGATGAATAACGGATGGTTGAATAGACACGACGGATATATTTCGCGTCTTTTTCACCTAAATCATCCAGCACTTCTTGCTTGATCGCATCAAGTTCACGTGCAAGTTCATCGAGTTCTACTTGTGATAATTCACGGTTTTTAGGATTTTTAAAATATTGAAATTTTACTGGCATATTCATAGGATAAAACTCGCTTATAGGTCGATGACTAGATCAGTCTGCGCTGAGTTAACACAAATTTTGAGCAGATTACCTGGCTCAGTATTTCGTGCGCCGTTTACCAAATTCTTGGTCGAACCTTCCACTTTATTGCAGGCGCATTTATTACAAATGCCCATACGGCAACCATGTGTCGGTTTGATATTTTGTTGTTCCAGACTCACCAAAATGGACTGGCCTTTTGGAATACTGACAATTTTTTTCGACTGGGTCAGGGTGACATTAATAAAGCCGATATCGGATTGATCCGCCAGACTCATGCTAAAGGCTTCACCCTTAAACTCTTTGGCTGAAGCAAACAGCTGCTCTGCAGTCGATACAAAACCTGACGGGCCGCAGCAATAGACCGTGCTATTTTCCAGATTTTGCAAATCTGTCAGATAAGTTTCATTCAGACGAGCTGCCGCAGCTTGTTCTTGCGTGGCATAAACATGAAATGAGAAATTTGCATGTTTCTGAGCAAGTTCTTCGAAACGTGCTTTAAATGCTGCATCTTGATGTTTTTTAACCCAGTACCACAAGCTCACTGGTGTTGATAATTCACCCTTTTTGCTCAGGCTTTCCAGCATGCTCAGCATTGGGGTAATTCCGCTGCCTGCTGCAAGCAAGATCAGTGGACTCGCCTGCTGAGGTACAGTCATATCGCCATAAGGCTGACCAAATTCGATGACATCACCCACTTGCGCCTGCTCTGCAAACCAGGTGCTGACTTTACCGGCATGGACTTTTTTCACGGTCAATAACACATGCTGGGCATCTATACGGGTCAAACTATAGCTACGTTCATAACGAATGCCCTTCACCACCACATACACTGGATGGTGTTGCCCCGCTTCACCAAACTTAAATAAACGATTCACTTGAATTTTCAGACTCAGCATATCCTGTGCAGCATTTTCCTTGTGCACAATCTTGCCCAATGGCTGATTCAACGACCATATAGGATTGAGTTTCTGAATCCAGAAATTAATCGCATGCTGATCGACGACACTGTCAGACAGTGCATTCAACGGCATTTTAAGTTTTTGGAGTACATGCATCGTTATCGACATCATCTTGAGGTTTTGAATTATTATACACATGTATATATATTTGTATATACATGTGTATTGTTTCCATTCATTTCACAAGCCTGTCGTGCTCGGTTATAATCAAACGATTCATGCATGAACCTATTGATGAACGAGCCTTCAATGAAAATAAGCAGTGACGCATCTCTACTACAATCGAAAAGCATTGATGAGCCGATTATCGTACGGAGTGTCGGTCGCAAGGCCACCATTACCAAAGAAGAACTGTTTCAGGCAGCATTAAACCTGATTGGTCCACAAAAAAGTATTGCATCGTTGAGCCTGCGCGAAGTCGCACGTGAGGCCGGTATTGCGCCAAACAGTTTCTATCGTCATTTTAAAGATATTGATGAGCTGGCCATTGAGCTGATTGATCGTGCCGGGATTGTATTACGTCAGATTCTGCATGAAGCACGCTTAAAAGCCTCCCGACAAAGCAGTATTATTCGTAGTTCGGTCGAAATTTTTATTGCTCAGCTGGATGCAGATGAAGGCAATTTAAGCCTGTTATTGCGTGAAGGTTATACCGGTTCAAAATCGTATAAACAGGCTGTAGAACGCCAGTTAAATTATTTTCAGCAGGAATTGCAGGATGATTTGATTCGTCTGGAACGCCTGAATAATAGAAAGTTATTACATGCCGATATTGCCGCCAAAGCCATTACTCAACTGGTGTTTAACATGGGGGCCAATGTCATTGACATGCCGGCTGAAGACCGCCAGGAAATTGCCGAACAGACCATGCTCATGATTCGGATGATTCTGGAAGGCGCTCGCCATCTGGAAGATTCGCAGCTGCGTTAATTTTCCGATTTGCATGAAGTAGTATAAAAAGAGACGTAATCAACGTCTCTTTTTTATGATGATTACAAAAGTGCGAGTTGGGCTTTGACCGCCTTTGCAGTGGCTTCCGGATACTCAAGCGGAAACATATGTCCGCCTTCGACCACTGAATAATTGATCCGATAAATCTTGTGCATGCCTTGCGGCAAACCCTGCTGATAAAACTGGCTCTGCTCTGCAGTCATCAGATGAATCGGCACTTCAGGTGGTCGTCTTGGCGTACGCCACCACCATGCCGGTACAGTCCGGAAAATCTCCGCTTCTACCTGTTTTGGAATGCTCAAAGTCACCCCACCGCGTTCAGGTTCTGGCTGAATGCCGCTCTCGATATAATCAGTAAAACATTGCTCATCGAAATTTTTAAATAAGCGATTAAACCGGAGTGCTTCAATAGCGACCTGTTTCGATGACCAATGATCTTTGCGTTTTAGCGTAATTCCTGCTGGTGTATAATGATCGACACTTTTTAGATTCAGCTTTTTAATCAGTTCAAACATGGCGCTATTTTTTCCAATCACAAATGGTGGATCCATAATGACCAGTTTGGAAAATAGTTCGGGACGTCGATACGCCGCCATCAGGGTCACCAGACCACCAAAGGAATGTCCTAAGCCAATCACTTGCTGCTGAGGAAACTGCTGCTCGATATCTGCAATGACTTCATCGACCAGATAACGCCAGTCTCGCGTAATTGGATATTGCGGGTTCATGCCGATCAAGGGAATCGCTTTGACCTCATAGTCTTGCTGGAAACAGTCCAGAAACTTTTGATAAGTTGCCGCAGGAATACCATTGGCATGGGTAAAATGTAGGGCTTGCTTCATTATTTTTAAACGCAGCGCGTATTCATCCTGAAATCATCGAATGAGCTTACTGATCTATTCCTTGATTCGGCAGTGCAAAAATGCTCAAACAATGACCTCAAAGTCATTTCTCTGTATTCCTTCAGAATTTAAGGTTTATTTCTGCGATACAGTTAAATGTTGCATCGGTAGAAAAATCGCCCCGCAACTGGCCTTATCCCCCGCGATGACGATTGCCCGTCCTTTGACAGTAACAGATAAATCGCTGGAGATTGCGGTGACCATGGTCTGGCATTTGGGACAATAATGCTTCATGCCATTTAAATGTACGGCGATGCCTTTCATAATAAAAGACGGCTCACTTTCCACCACAATACCACCGTGAGTGGTTTTGGCACCGAGACCAATAAAGGCTTTGGACATACTTTTTAGTTCTTGTTATTCAGTAGGCTGATTTTAAACACAAGAAAAATGACAGGCCAGTATTCCCCGACCAAAACAATATAAAAGCCGAATTTCGGCCATAAAAAAAGCAGCCCGAAAGCTGCATTTTTTAATTGCTTAAAACTTAAGGCTTGACGACTACCATCACCTGAATGGCTTCTGGCGTCACAGATAAACCATCCAGTAGGCCGAGACCTTCTTTCTGCAACTTCTGTAAACGTGAAATTTCATCTTCACGGATACTTGGATTAAACTGTTTCAGATAGGTCAGACGGTCAATTTCATATTGCCATTTATTGCCATACACTTCTTTGGCTTGCTGCTTGAAGTTTGGCAATGCACTACGTGCCAGTTCAAGTGCTTGCTGATAACGTGCCTCAATCACATCACGACGTGCTTTCACTACCTGGCGGCAGCTGTTGCCATCTAAATGGTGTAGATACGGTTTTAAAATTTCAGGCGCAATTTTTTGTGAAAGATCCTGACCTTTCTCGCTTAATAACACACGAACTAATTGTTGCGGCAGGCTTGATGGCAAGTTCAATGCTTTCGGTGCAACCACATCGACCTTGAACCAGACTTCCAGCAATACCGAACCTTGTGGCAGTGCCGCAGATTTCAATACCGCAACGTTGGTGCTACCAAAGCCTTGAGTATTGATCATTTCCATCACACTTTCAGTGAATGGATGTTCCAGGGTCAGGTATTGCGCATCTTCGCGGATTTGTGCCTGATCACGATAGAAAGTGGCAGTGATGCCTTCTTCATCCAGCGTCAAACCTTGAACCTGCATTTGATCTGTTGGCTTGATGATCACGGTACCGTTACTTTGCTCGTCAAAGTCAATATTCGTGGACGCCATAAAGCGTTTCATGAAGATCGGCAAAGTAGTATTGTCATCATAGTCTTCAAGTGCGTTGACAATTTCCTGTGCCACCACCGGACGGCAAGAGTTGTATTCCAGCAAACGGTCACGACCTTCCTGCAATTCAGCTTCCAAAGCTTCACGTTGCACGCTGACTTCTTCCAGCAGGTCTTCAAACACTTGACCTTTGTCTGCCAATAGACAGTCTTTCAAGCGAACAATAAAGTTTTCTTGCAAGGTTTGTGCGGTTGGGGAAATATTGCCGAAAATATTCAAGGCTTCGTTATACCAGCGGAACATACGTTCTTGCGCAGTTCTCACCAGATACGGCACATGAATCTGAATCCGGTTTTCCTGACCGATACGATCCAGACGGCCAATACGCTGCTCTAAAACGTCCGGGTTGGCAGGAAGATCGAACAGAATTAAATCAGATGCAAACTGGAAGTTACGCCCTTCTGAACCAATTTCCGAACAAAGTAAAATCTGCGCGCCATACGAATCTTCAGCAAAATAAGCGGCAGCCTGATCACGCTCTAACAAGCTCATGCCTTCATGGAACATCGCGGTACGAATACCGGCATGTAAGCGAAGTACATTTTCCAGCGCTTCAACCACTGGCCCGCTACGCGCAATCAGTAAGACTTTCTTGTGTTTAAGATCGGTACGTAAACGCTCCATCAGCCACATCACGCGTGGATCGGCTTCCATCCATGCACCATCGAGCTGGGCTTCTTCAGGCCACATTTGCTCACGCAACTTACCATCTTTCGACCAGTGTTCCGGTGCTGGTAATGGTGCCGGCTGACAGTCACGACCCGGGAAGCCCTGAATGGCTTCACGCGTATTACGAAACAGGATACGACCGGTACCATGACGGTCTAAAAGTTCGTGAATGGCACGGAAACGCTGCTCAGGATGATCTTCAATTGCATGACCCAACAAGGCCTCAATCGCAGTCAAATGTTCTGCTTCAAGTGGCAGATTTGACATCAACACTTCTGCAATTTTAGCGGTGTGCTGATATTGCGCTTCTTCATCCAGGAAACGATCCAGCGAGTTAAAGCGCTGCGGATCGAGTAAACGCAGGCGTGCAAAGTGACTTTCTACCCCGAGCTGTTCCGGTGTTGCCGTCAATAACAATACGCCCGGCGTATGTTCAGCCAGTTCTTCGACCAGATCATAACGGTCATTACCGCCATCTTCTTCGCTCCACATCAAATGATGTGCTTCATCGACCACCAGCAAGTCGAAACCGGCTTCGAGCGCCTGTTCACGCAGATCTTCATGGTCGACCATCAAATCGACAGAGGCAATAATTTTTTGTTCGGTCAGGAATGGGTTTTGTTCAGGATCATGCTCTTTGATTGATGCAGTACGGGTCAAATCAAATAACGAGAACTCAAGATTGAAACGACGGCGCATCTCAATCATCCACTGATATTGCAACGAATCTGGTACTAAAATCAGGATGCGTTCAGAACGGCCAGTTTTCAGCTGTTGATGGATAATCAAACCCGCTTCGATGGTTTTACCCAGACCGACTTCATCGGCCAGTAATACACGCGGAGCAAAACGCTGACCGACTTCATGCGCAATATACAACTGGTGCGGAATCAGGCCGACACGTGAACCGACCAAACCGCGCAGTGGACTGCTTTGCATATTGGCCTGCATCAGCAGCGCTTCAATGCGCAAGTCATACCATTCTTTATAATCGACCTGACTGGCCAATAGACGGTCTAGAGGCTTGGACAGCTGGATGGTGGCACCAATGCGGGTCTCATTCAGCGATTTACGTTCTTCAGTCCCATCTTCCAGGGTACGAATGACGTGATAACGCACCACGCCATTGCGGTCTTCCACGGATTCTACAATCCATTTGGCCCCTTCCTGATCCTGTAATTCATCTTTCACATTAAATACGATACGAGATAAGGGTGCATTGCTACGTGCATAGACGCGAGTTTCATCGCTTTTCGGGAATAAAATGCTAACCGACCGCTCATCAACATCAATAAGAACGCCTAAACCGAGTTCTGTTTCAGTATCTGATAACCAACGTTGACCAATAGCAAATTGCTGCAATTTTTCCACCTTTATCTTAAGTACAAGATTATGAATATTAGGCTCAATCACGAAACGTCATTGGAGCAAAATTTCACACCTTCAAGCAATGTATTTTGACATAAAGCCCACTAAAAAGTGAGCATAATTCACGCCGATTCAAGAAGTATTTCCTAGAACGGCGCCGGACAATAAAATTCGACCAGCTGATCTGTTTGAGGATGATAAAAACTCAAACGTTCAGCATGTAAATGTAGACGCGAGCTGAGCTGTTGCTGTTCAGGTGTCGCATATAAGGTATCGCCGATAATCGGATGCCCCAGATATTGCATATGCACACGCAACTGATGCGAACGGCCGGTAATTGGCGTAAGTTTCACCCGAGTCACGGCTTGTTCCTGAATATTAAAGTGTTCGATCGCCTGCCAATGCGTGATGGCCGGCTTGTTATGTGCGGGATCTGCGATATGTAAGGGCGGACGGCTTGGGTCATATACCACGGGCACCTCAATGCTACCTTCACCTTCGAGTGTACCGGCAACCACGGCCTGATAGGTTTTGTCGGTCTGGCGTTCCTGAAACTGGCGGGAAATGTTTTTTTGTCCCCATTTTGTTAGACCAAACACGAGAATGCCGGAAGTATCGCGATCCAGTCGATGGATCAGTAAGGTTTTTGGTTCTATTTTTAATAATCGGTTAATCAGGCAATCTTGTAAATCTTCTGTTTTCCCGGGAACTGTGAGTAAACCTGCAGGTTTGTGGATGACCATGAAATCGTCATCACAATGTATCAGATGTTCGGTTAGAAAATTACTCAAAGTTCAATCCCAGGCTGATCGCGAAAAACAAGGCGGCCATGATAGAAAGCTTCGCCCATAATTACAATGCGCTTTTATGTAAATGCTGATGAAATTTCCGATTTAGGTCATAAAAATGCTCAATCGCAGCGTATCAACCTGAGGATTGTAAAATGAAGCCTGCCAATTCATGCAAAGATGCATGCTGTCGTACATCTTCATAACGAATATTGGCACCATGTGCACGCCATACACCGACCAAACTCACCACGGCTACAGAGTCCAATCCATAATTTCTTAAATCGACATAGGAATCAATCTCCAGAGCATCTATGTCTAGCTGTTCTGCCACAGCCAACATAATACCTTTGGTTGATAAGACATAGTCTGAGGGCGCACTTAAATCCCACAACCGGGTCAGACTATAAGTATTTAAGTGATGCACACCTTGACTGGAAATATTTTCGATCCACTGAATATGCTGTTCCTGATTGGCCAATAAGATTGCGTCATCGACCACACCTATTTGATCCGTCACACTCATCAAATGCGGTAAGATTTGCTTGAGCATCGGTGTGACCTGCCCGGCAAAAATCAGTTGTGGATGCGTGGAGGCATATTCACCAAGCTGTTGCATGCCCTGCATCAGGTCATCACCATATAAATCGATAATGGGAATATCCAGTGTTTTGGCTTTATTGGTCAGTTGAATCAAATTTGCCATGAGTGCACTTTCTTGTATGCCCTGTTGCATACGCAAGTTTTGTAATCCGACTAAGACCAAAACCGATTGGTTCGATGCAAGCTGCCATTTGGCTTGAGATGGGGCAAGTTGGATTTTTTTGGGTATTGGGTACAGCATGGGAGACTCTTTGGCTTCAGACAGTCGGCTTTTTCGTAACTGTATATGCTAACTCAGATTGAGGGTTACTCAATACTTTAAAAGTCAACAGGGCTATATTTAAAAAATTAAAAGCAAAAATGCTTGTATCTATATTCAGATACATTCAGTCATTATATACAAACTGATTAAATGAATTTTAAACTAAACCTTTCATTTTATATTGTCATGTTATTATGGTCTTTAATAAAAATAATAACCAAATAATAATGAGAGCATTAATAACAGTCGGCTGTAAAACCGATCATGGGGGAATCATTACTTTTGGCGACCCTTCCTTTCTGGTGGAAGGAAAAGCTGTGCATTTGGATGGAATGGTACATTATTGTCCTAAATGTAATGTCCTATCGAAAGCTCTTGCTTCTAATCGAGGCTTTATGGTCGTCCTGGGTAGAAGCATTGTTGCGGCAGGAGACACATCAACTTGTGGTTCAAAATTTCTGAAAACTTCTGATTTGGCTGTTATGAATAATGGTATTGTCTCAAGTAAAATTGATCAATTAATATCAGATACAGCTACTAAATACATTGAAGAAAAAGAAGAAAAGATCATTAATAATATTTATTGGAGTTATGGAGATAACCTTATTCTTCTAAAAAGAAAATCTAGATTTTTTGATGACTTGAATTTGCATATAGAAACTTCAGGTTATGCACGAGGAGATACTATTGATATAGAAATAAAACCAGAATCTTCTGAGATCAACTCATTTCATCCATTTACGATTTCACTTGATATTGATACTGAAGGTAAGGGAGTACTTAAAAATATTTTTAAAGGAAAAACTATAATAATTGATACGGAATATTAAATATGGTGAGTATAACTGCAAGGGCTGGTGGTCGGTCTTCGACCATACAAGCAAAAAGACCTTTATTTTCCGAATTATGGAAATATTATCCGGTAAAAATGTCAGCAAGTGATGTGTATTCTATGGTGGGAGGTCAAGCTATGGCTTTATATCAAGAAAATCCTACAGGATACGCAAATGCTTGTGCTTTAAGATTAAGTAGATCTTTCAACTACGGCGGAATGCCAATTAAACAGTCAACCAGAGGTTATAAAGTCAGAGGCGCTGATCATAAACCTTATTTACTTAGGGTTCGCGAGATGATCAGCTTTGTTGAACAAAATCTAGGAAATGCAGATCTCTCCTTCAAGCCTCAAAATAACCAGGATTTATCATTACAATTAAAAGAAAAAAAAGGAATTATTATTTTCAAAGTCTCTGGCTGGGGAGATGCTTCTGGACATGTCACTTTATGGAATGGAAATGATTGTGGAGATAGTTGCTACTTTATTCATGATACACCGAGCCTAAGAACCACAGATATTCTGTTTTGGAATTTAAGATAATGAAAATAATTGCTGTACTTTTTAGTTGTCTAGTGATAAGTGCATGTTATGCAAAAGACTTAATTCCATCCATATCAAATGCGGATGAGCTCAATATCAAAAATTTTGGCTTTAGTTATTGTCTGACGAGGGCTCAGGATCAATCCCTCAGTTCTGAGGCTGCTCTAGCGATGGGCGGGTATTTCCAACAGGGTGCATATGAAGAACCCGCGTATAAAAATTTGAAAGAATATATAAACCAATCTATGAAAGCAAAAACTGAGGTGTATAAAAATCAAGCAAGGCCAGCCATATTAATGAGCTGTTTAGAGCTGTATAACTCGACAGAATATAATGAAATGGTTAAACAACAGCATCACTATCTTATCCGATAGTTATTTTTAACTTAGACTTGAGAAGATAAGTACATTCTCAAGCGTATAATGTTTAGCCCTGCTGCGCCAAAAACTTCTTAATCGCCACCTGCGCAATCTCAGCGTCCTCAAATGATTTCACACCTGATACACCCATCGCACCCACTAATTGCCCTTGATACAGAATCGGTTCGCCACCTTCCAGCATTCCCGAGAAACTTTCCATAGTCAGAAAGCCCATCTGCCCGCCTTTGATAATATCTTCAAACAGCTTGGATGGACGACGACTCATCGCCGAGCATCTGGCTTTTTCAATGGCCAGATTTGCAGTCATCGGTGCTGCACCATCCATACGTTTCATCGCAAGCAAATTGCCCGTTTCATCGACTACGGCAATACTGACATTGAAGCTATTCTGAATTGCGTATTGATGGGCGTGATCCAATAGAAATTCCGCATCACTTAGAGTCAAATAGTGTTTGGTTTGCATGAATGAATATCCATAATTTTAGCATTTAATCTCCCCTAACCCTGAGCCAGATATGGCATAAGGAAAAGAGGGGAAATTTATTATTTGTACAGATAAAATTCCCTCCTTTGAAAAGGTGAAAAGCACCGCTTCGCAAGAGGGAGGATTTTAAAAAAATTAAAATTTAAGCGTTCATCTCAGCAAAAGTCTCGATCGCAGCCTGAATGGTAAATTCAATATCTTCATCGCTGTGTGCAGCCGAGAAGAAGCCAGCTTCGAATGCAGAAGGTGCTAAATTCACCCCCCGATTCAACATGCCATGGAAAAATTTACGAAAAGCATCGACATCACATTTCAACATCGAATCAAAGCTGGTGATGTCTTCCTGATCGGTGAAGTACAGACCAAACATCCCACCGACCTGTTGGGTTTTAAAGGGTACGCCTGCCTCGTCTGCTGCTGCTTGTAAACCTGCAAGAAGTTTTGACAACTGCGCAGATAGGTTTTCATAGAAACCTTCAGCACGAAGATGCTTAAACATCTCAATCCCGGCACGCATTGCCAATGGATTACCCGACAATGTTCCTGCTTGATACACTTTACCCAGTGGCGCAATGCATTCCATCACTTCACGTTTACCGCCAAAGGCACCGACTGGCAGACCTGCACCAATAATTTTACCCAATGTGGTTAAATCCGGAGTTACGCCATAATGTGCCTGCGCACCGCCTAAGCCAACACGGAAACCGGTCATCACTTCGTCGATGATAAAGACTGAACCATGCTCATCACAAACATCACGAATCGCTTGCAGAAAACCGTCAATTGGTTTCACCAGATTCATGTTGCCTGCCACAGGCTCCACAATCACGCCGGCAATTTCAGCACCAAACTTGGCAAAGCATTCTTTTAAAGTCGCAATGTCATTGTATGGAAGCGTGATGGTATGCTTGGCAAAATCAGCTGGCACACCCGCAGATGTCGCTTCGCCCTCACCTTTAGTTAACAAGCCCGAACCTGCTTTTACAAGAAGCGAGTCTGAGTGACCGTGATAACAGCCTTCAAATTTTACAATCTTGTCACGGCCGGTATAACCGCGCGCTAAACGAATCGCTGTCATGGTGGCTTCCGTGCCCGAGTTGGTCATACGTACCAATTCAATCGACGGCATGATCTCGCAAATAATATCGGCAAGCGTGGTTTCATGAACTGTTGGCGCACCAAAGCTTAAACCATCTACTGCTGCCTCTTGAACGGCTTGAATAATTGCAGGATGGGCGTGACCCAGAATCATCGGTCCCCATGAACCGACATAGTCCACATAACGTTTTCCGTCTACATCATACAAATATGCGCCTTGGGCTTTTTCGATAAAGACCGGTGTACCACCGACGCCGTTAAATGCGCGTACAGGTGAATTGACGCCACCCGGAATATGTTTATTGGCTTGTTTGAACAATTGTTCTTGCTTTGGAGATAAGCTCATGAAGGCACTCGACTCAAAATTAAATCAATCAAAAAATTTTATGCTGTAGCTTGAAAAAGCGCAGACCATTCATCTAAACGTTCAGGAATGGCATTCATCGGTAGGCCCAATATATCACTAATCACGGCGCAATAATCCGCACCTGACTCAATGACTTCTTTGGAGTTTTCAACCGTTAAACCACCAATGGCACATAAAGGCACGTTCAATTTCTCTTTGGCCAGTTTTAAGGTTTCCAAACCAATATTACCGGCTTCAGGTTTACTGTCGGTGGCATAGATGGCACCAAATGCCACATAGTTTGCACCATCGGCAATGGCCTGTTCAGCCAGCTCAAGCGAGTTATTACAGCTACGACCAATCAAGACATTTTTCGGCAAGCGTGCAACTGCCTCGACAATAGACCCGTCATCCTGACCCAAATGCACACCCACCCCGTATTTAACGGCCATTTCAAGATCATCATTAATCACAAAAAGTACACCATATTCAGCACACATGGCTTTCATATACTCGATTTCGTAAATTTGATCTTGTTTGGCGACTTTTTTACGGCGATATTGCAATACTGCAATGCCGCCATTGGCCATTGCGCCTTCCAGTTTTGCCAATAAAAGTTCTACGGGATCATCATTGGTAATTAAATATAAACCGCGCATCTTGCTCGCCACTTGCTAGGATGACTCTATTATAGGCATAACTCGGTTTAATTGCCGCAGTCCTGCTGTTTCCGAGACCGGGTAGCAACAGATTTGCAGTTTTTTAGCGCAATTTTTCTGTTAAATCTAAAATATCACCATTTTCAGGGATATACCGACTATAAAATATGGGTTTTAATCGCTTTATAACAAAAATAATAAAGTGTTAATGCTTACGCCCTCCGACAAACGCTTTTAGGATTTTGCAGATAACTTGGTGGAGAAGTTGCAAAATTCTAAGAGCGGTTTTTTTACCTTTAAATTTTCAATATTGTTAAGCCTCTTTAAGATTAAACTCAAAAAGATTAAAAAATACCCAATTTCAGGGATGGCCCAATTAGCTCAAAGAGACTTAAATAGCGTTAGACACAGAAAATAACCAGAAAAATAAATACCTGTGTTGGTGACACCCGATCCTTTCTAGTTTTGAATAATACGTTTGTGGGGAGACGTTTCAAAGCTAGAAAGGATCATTTTCTTTATGTATGATCCGCATGACTTGTTCTATAAATATTTACGCAATAATGGCAACGAAGTCAGTAAATTTATTTAAAAAATAGAGATATAAAAAAAGCCCGGAGAAGGTCGCTCCAGGCTTGGAAAACTGTTTTATTCAGTAAACTATAACTTTTGATCAAATTCCATCAAACTGAATAAGCAATAACACAATTAATAGAATAATAAATGGCGACTTGCAAGTCTTTTATCGAAAGATCATGTTCCCTAGCCACACAATCCGATGAAAGTTACCTGAGTTTAACTTGAAATCTTATCGTATTTGCGATCAAGCAGACTGAGACGACCACGCAGGACATCCGCAAACATACGCCAGTCCGAAATAAAGCTATACACCGGCTGTTTAAAACTGGCCGGTTTATTGCGTTCAAAGATAAAATGGCCAATCCAGGCACAGGCATAGCCTGAAAGCAAACCATAAGCAAAATATCGCGGTTTGCCTTGACGAATGGCTTGAGTAAAACAATATAGGCCGATACTGCTACCTGCGACATGTAAACGGCGACTGACCATATGCCGGTGTTCGGTCAAATAAAAGCGGTAAAACTCATGATAATTGCCAATCGGCATCTGGGGTTGATGCGCGATCACATGGGTATTCTCTGGCTGTACTTGTACATTCATTTCTCATCGTCCTGATGTTTTCTTTTACCTTAGCGTATATTTTGGCCAATTAACAGTCTCTTGATTTGCTCGAATATTCTTAGATATTTTCCAAGCAAAGCCGCAATTCCTCTCGCTTTGCAACCCTATTAACAGCTCAAAGCCAATATTTAAATTCCTGTTCAATATTTTTATATGCAGGTCAAGTCTTACATGCATTTTGATTTTGGTTACAATCTGCCACGCATACATCTAAAAATATAATTGCGGCGATTGCCCGCCGAATTTTCAGCATCTCATTAAAGCGAAAAATATCAGTACATGCTGGCGTGTACTAAACAGATAGGAAAATCATTATGGTTGAAGTTGAACTCAAGTTCCAGATTCCTGCGGCACGACGCACTGCGCTGCTCAAGGCACTTGATCCGAAAAAGTCTCAACAGATCCAGCTTCAAGCCAAATATTATGATACTGCCGACCGTCAACTGGCCCAGCACGGGGTAGCACTACGTCAGCGTCTGGAAGGTACGCGCTGGGTGCAAACCCTGAAAGCTGCCGGTAAAAGCCATATTGAACGCTTTGAACATAATCATGATCTGGGGGAATTAACTGAATCTCCTGAACTGGATTTAAGTATTTATACCCAGTTCCCAGAAGCACAGGCGATTCTGAGCCATGCGCTCGGCAATCAGTCTGATCAGCTACAACTGCAATTCGAAACCGATATTGCCCGCACCTTGCGTGTAATTGAATACCAAGACACACAAATCGAAGTCAGTCTGGATATTGGGCAGATCCGTACCCGAGATGCTGAACAAGAGGTACATGAAGTCGAGTTTGAGCTAAAAAGTGGGTTGATACACAATTTATTGGCGTTCAGTTTTGAATGGGTCAAGAAATATCAGCTCTGGCTCGATGTACGTAGCAAGGCAGAAATCGGTAATTTATTGGCCACCTCACAACGCGTGAGCCCGGCCACCTTCGCCAAAGAGTTCCAGATCAGTAAAAAAGACAGCGCTGGTAAAACCCTATGCAGTCTGATTGCGCAGCAGATGCAACATTTATTGCCAAATATCGCCGCGATTTCAGCTCAGGTTGCACAGCAGGAACATATTCAGCAGGCTCAACTGGCACTGGATCAGCTATATCTCACTTTGCTGCTGTTTAAAGACTGGCATCCGCAGCTTTCGGACAAATGGGCACATCAAATGGCTGCCTTTAAGCAGCAGTTCGAGCATTTACAACATTTGCAGCATATGCAAAACAGCTTGGCCAGCTTCCTGCAAAATCCGACCACTGCGGAAAATCTGAGTAAAGATATTCTGTATGCTCAGGAAAAACTGGGCAATCTAGTCAAATCAACGCAAAATGTGCATCATTATCTGGAGTTATTGACTTTTAGTTTAACTGAAGATGAACATGCTGCTCTGGATTTAAAAACTGCTGCACAAACCACGCTGCAACAACAGTATAAAGTGCTGCAAGAACAGATGAACCAGACTGAAATTAACAATTTTGAAAGTCTGGATCAATTGGCAAGCCGGATTCAGGAACTCAAATTCAGCTTTCCGATCTTAACCACAATCTATGACGTCAAAAACTTGCAGAAGTACAGCAAAGCACTGAATGATGCACAACTTGCAGCCGGTGAATATCAAACCTTGGCTTCTTCGGCAGTGTATATTCAGCAAACTGAACTGGAAGCGAGTGACTGGTTTGTATTAGGTTGGCTGACTGCTAAACAGGAAGTCTATGCCCAGAAACTGCTTGAGGCGACAGAACAGTTCCTGGTGAGCCGTAAATTCCTCAAATAAATATCTTTAAGAATATTTTAAAGCACGCTCCCTCTACGGCGTGCTTTTTTTGTTGCAGAAGCACATCACACCATGGCTAATCTTTGAGCTATATTGATCTGTATAACCTACATCGAGAAGGAATGACCCGATGGCAGAAATAGAGCTTAAATTCCAGATTCCGTCACCGTCACGTGCACAATTTGAACAGGACTTCCAGAAGCTTCAGCCGACTCGGCATCGTTTATGTGCGCGCTACTTCGATACTGAAGCACAACAACTCCAACAACATCAAATCGCCTTGCGACAACGTCTAGAAGACCAGCAATGGATTCAAACCCTGAAAGCACCTACTGAGCAGCAATTTGAACGTTTTGAACTTGAACATACATTAAAAAGCCCACCTGAAAGCTGTGATTTTCAGTTATATCGCAAACACAAACCGGCAAAAAAGATTCTGAAACAGGCGCTTGGCGATTTGGATATACCGCTTATTCTGCAATTTGAAACAGATATCGCGCGTTATGTACTGACCGAAACACATCAAAATAGCCAGATTGAGATTGCCTTTGATGTAGGGGAAATTCGCCATAAGGATCAAGCCATTGATATTTATGAAGTCGAATTTGAGCTAAAATCCGGTCAATTGAGCGAATTGATTGATTTCATTCGGCCATGGATTCAACGTTATGATTTATGGCTGGATACGCGGAGTAAATCGGAACGCGGTTATGCCCTATTACAGGGTGAAGAAAGTCTGCCTGTGCAGCATCAGCTGCCATTAGAACTTGAGCAGAAAGATCAGATTGCTACTATTTTAAAGAAAATCGTAGCCAACTGTCTGGCTCATCTTTTTCCGAATGCAACTGCGATTGCCGCTGATCATTATAACAGCGATCATGTGCATCAGGCACGTGTCGCGATCCGGCGCTTACGCAGTGCCTTTAAAATTTTTCAGTCTGTGACTGAACATGTACAGCCAGAATGGCCGGAACAGCTGCGAGATATTTTTCAGCAACTGGGTTCTACCCGAGATCGCGATGCCCTTGCAGAAAGTCTGATTCCGCAACTGGAAAAAGCCGGCTCACCCTTATTAAAATTACCACCACACCGACAAAAACAGCCAGATATTAGCGCGCTGTTCAGACAAACAGCTACAGTGGACTTGATACTGCAACTACTCAGCTTTAGTCAGGAAAAAACGCATAGCAAAGCCAAATCTTCGCATAAAATTTTGTGTAAAGGTTTGAGCAAGTTACATCAGCAAATTTGTCAGGATGCCGAAAACTATCAGGAACTGGATATTGAATCGCGGCATCGCACCCGTAAACGGGTGAAACGCTTGCGCTATAACGTAGAATTTTTACAGAGTTTATTTCCTGAAAAGGATGTGAAAACTTATCTGAAAGCCCTAAAACCCTTACAGGAAAGCTTGGGGCATTATAACGACCTGTTTGTGGCAGACGAACTGTTTAGACCGTATGTCAAGCAAAATAGCAAAGCCTGGTTTGTGCTGGGTTGGATAAGCGCGGAACAGCAGCGTTTGTCGAGTGAAGCAGCCGAGCGTTTACAGCAGTTTGCTGAAAATACCAAACCCTTCTGGTAAAACCGGGCTAGCGATATTTACCAAACACTTTCCAGGTATTATTATCGGCCAGAGGGTCATTATAACTATCACTGCGTTGCTTACGTGGTTTATCACGGGCATCGATCAGCTCAAAATGTGGCTCGACACTCAGCACGATACCATTCACATAAAAACGGGTACGTGTATATTCACTTTGACCATGCTGAAACACATAAGTACGTAAGTCTACAAATTCGCGGTGTGCCACCAAAGCCGCGGTATCGTCACTGTCGAGCCAGTGTCGCATGGCTGCGATCTGTTCGGGTTCAAACTGCCCGCATTTTTCAATCAGGCTGGCCACACCACGAAAAGTTTTAGATTCTTTGGCCCGGGTTTTATTTAGCCTGATTCGGTCAACATGAAAATAAAACAGCGGCAAGTTTAAATGACTGGGAAGATGGATAGCATCTAGGGTTTCATCGTCCATGAAAGGTTGGAACAGATCCTGCGCCCTTTCAATCAGAGCAAGCCACTGGGTGTAATATTCTTCGACCTGCGATTTGGTTCCATAATAAATCGGCAGACCTTCGACATTGGCCAGATTTGCCGGTGGCCAGATATTCTGGCGCAATAAGGCAATATCACTTTTCAGACTTTGTACCGCAATCGCATCCTGCATGGCATTCACTTTTATATGCTTAGGCTATTTTTAGATTAAGGCAAAGGTTTAGTTTCTGCAAGGCTTTGCCTATAATTAGCCATTAAGATTTTATGATGGTCAGGAAAAATTCATGGTTCAAAAGATTGAAGCAACCGATGTAACCGAAGAAGAAGCGTTAAATGCGGCATTCTTTGAACGTGCTGATGAATTTATTCAACAAGCCAACGAGTTTTGTCGCGTAGAAAAAGGCTCGCAGGAAAAACCGAGTGATAAGCGCGGTCAAGTCAGTGCAGCCATGTTATTTGGTACTGCCCGTTTCAATACCTGGGTGGCAGCGAATAACTTTAAAGATGGCAACGAAATGCGCGATGCCAAAGATCAGGTGATGTCTTATATTATGCAGCAATTCCAAATGATGCTGGAAGATAACTATGATGAATACTGTGAACAGTTCGAAAACTATTTACGTTTCCGTCACAATGAAGAGTTTCATGCCAACAAGCATAACCATGATCACAAGCACGATCATTGATTAAAATATGAAAAGCCCCGCGGGGCTTTTTTATTTGCCTTAATTTATCATCTTGACTTCGAACTGATTTTAGCCCCATATAAATTGAATAATAAATACACTAAAACAAGGCATAGCATGCAGCAACTTCCCTTCCCGATCATTGACCCACATATTCACCAATGGGATCCGTACAACACCCCACACGCGGCAGCATTTGCCGTAAAACTGTTTGGCAAATATCCTAAATTACTGGACAAAATGGTGCGGCTGCTCAAACCTAAAGATGTGATTGAGACCATTGGCCTGACCGAGCATCTGACCGCCCCTTATCTGCCTGCGAACTACAACAAAGATCTAGGGCATTATGAAGTCGAACAAATTGTGCATGTTGAAGCCAGCTGGCATGATCAGAAAGGTACAGGCGTGGTGGATGAAACCCGTTTTGTGGCCGGACTTTCTTTTGATCAGCATAATATCCAGCTCGGTGGCATTGTCGCTACGGCGGATCCGCGGCAGAAAAACTTTAAGCAATTGATTCAATTGCATCGCGAAGCTTCTCCAAAATTTCGCGGCATCCGTAAAATGGCTGCGGTACATCCAGACAAAGGCATTCATGCCTGGACCGATGAGCCGCATCTCTATCGCAACAAAGATTTCCTGAAGGGCTTTGAGGAACTGGCCCAGCAAGACTTAAGTTTTGATGCCTGGGTCTATTCGAGCCAGATTGCGGATGTGACTGCACTGGCCAAAGCCTTTCCGGACACACCCATCGTACTAGATCACCTCGGTACGCCTGCCGGCTTATTTGGCAAGGTGGGCAAAGCTACAGGCAAGACCGAACAAGATCGTGCCCAGATATTTTCAAGTTGGCAAGATCAACTGGCTGAACTGTCCGAGTGCAGAAATGTATCGACTAAAATGTCTGGCCTGTTTATGCCGGTGCTGGGTCATGATTTTCATCAGCAGAAACGGTTAGCCAATAAACAGGAATTATTGGAACGTGCAGCTCCCCTGATTCAGCATGCTTTAGATTGCTTTGGTTCTGAACGCCTGATGTTTGCCTCCAACTTTCCAATGGACAGTGTCAGCAGCTCACTCGTGAATATCATTGATGCTTTTAGCGATATTGTTCAGGACTATGATGAAAACGCGTTAAAGCCAGTTTTTTATGAGAATGCGAAAGCATTTTATAAATTATAAGAAGCGTCTGGATTTTTAAAGAAAGAAGGAAAATACATATGCTCTGGGAGGAAATAATCGCGAGTCCCCGATCAGATAGGCTTTTCTATACTTGCTGAGCAATCTTTTCTAGTTTAATCGCATCATATTATTACCAACATATTATTCACTTCGCTTTTAATAAAGATATCGCTGTTGGAGCAATATTAGTATCAGCTGGGATTTTCCTGTTTCTTTTTGCCACTTTCTGGTGGAACTTACCCAGTGCTGTGCTATCTGGCGTTTTAGGTAGAATCCTGCTTACCAGAAAAGCAACTTAAATTAGAGCTTTTAATTATATTGAAGAATAAAAAATCCCCTTAAGTAAGAGGATTTTTTATTTATTAATACTATGATGTTTTAACTTGCTTACCGTACTGATCAGCCATCACTTCGACCAACTGATCCAGCTTGATGTATTTTTTAATCACGGCATCAATATCGGCTTTCGTCAGTTGGGCAATCGCCTGATCACGTTTTTCACGGTAAATCAGCTTACGATCTTTTTCCAGTTGAGGAACCAACATACTGTGAATACGGCGATCATCTTCCAGTGCATTGACACGTTTTTTCAAAATGCTGGCTTTGGCCGCTTCCACTTCCTGTTCAGTTACACCACGTGTTAGCAGCTCATTGAGTACCTGATGCACCGTTTGAGAAACCTGTGCAGATTTACCTGCGGTATAATTGGCACCCAGTGCCAAAGCACCTGAATCGGCCCATTCATTAAACTGAACATGGGCACTAAAACCGTAGACCAGCGCATTTTTTTCACGTAATTCCTGAGCCAAACGGGAAGACAGTTGAGAGTCACCCAGAATATGACGAAAGACTTGTAAAGCAGGTACATCTGCATGGTCTGCCCCCACCGGGAAGGTCAGCAATGCCTGATAACTACCGAACTCACGTTGTTCAGACAAGGCATGAATTTTTTGGGCTGGATAGCTTCGATATTCTGATTTCAGGCGTTCATAAGGCTGTGCCGCTTTCCAGTCCGCAAAACTATTTTTCAGCATTTTCTGTATAGATTTTGGCTGAAATTCCCCAGTCACTGCAATGTGTGCATGATGCGTTTTAAAGAATTGCTGATACAAAGCGACCACTTGCTCACGAGTGGCTGCTTTAAACTGCCTGGTGGCCAGTTCAGGTTCAAAATGGAAACGAATGTCACCGGGTTGATAAACTTCGATGGTTCGCGCCATGGTGAGGCTCGACACTGTATCTGGCTCGGTATAAGGACGATCCAGACTGGATAAGGTCTGACCCTTGATCAAATCAAACTGGCTTTGCTCAAATGCAGGGTTTTTTAGTACATCAACCACATATTGGAAAAACTCTGCAAACTTCTCTTTTTTGGCACTGATCTGTATGTTCAGGCCATTACTCGATGGGCTGGCAGTCGCTGAACCGCCTACTTCGATAATTTTGTCAGCAATCTGCTGCAAGCTCTGGCTTTCCGATGAGCGCAGCATTAAATACGCGGTCAGATCCAGAATCTCGCCTTTATTCATCAGGCTTTGCGCAGTCCCAAAATCCAGAGAAATTGTGGCATACACCTTGTCATCGCGAATATTGGTTGGGAATAGCGCGTATTTAATGCCATTTTTTAACTTACCACGCTGAATCTGCTTGTCCTTGGCAGATAAATACTGCTTGGATTGCGCTACATACTGCTTCACTTCCGCCTGATAAACACTGACATCCTTTAAAGGCTCTTCTGTCTCAGCCTGTTGGTCCAGTGTTTTTTTCGGTGCTTCCGTCTGTGTCACTTCCTGCGCTTTTTTCTGATCTTCAGGTGTTGGCAGGATATTGCCAGAAATACGATATTCAGGTTTTAGAAAGCCTTTATAGACCTGATTGACCTGACTCACACTCAGGTTTTCAATCGCATTCAGATCTTTAAAATACTGGCTCCAGTCACCCGAATAAGCCACGGCATAATCACTTAAACGTGAACCTAATGCAGTCGCGCTATTTTTAATATTATCAGCCTGATTGCGGGTCAGGTTTTTAACTCGGTTTAATTCGGCCTCGGTAAATGGCTGGCTTTGCTCTACGCCTTGAATCAAACTTTGTTCCACAGTTTTTGGCTGATGATTGGGTGCATAGATCGCGCCCATAAACACCAGATTAAAGTCTTTATCTAACCAGGTGCTAGATTGCACCATGGTCGATTTTCCACTTTCCACCATGCTCTGATATAAATGCCCGCTCGGTTGCAAGGTATAGAGCGTCGGCGAAACAGCCAAAGCAGTCTTGATCTTTTCATCCGGACCATTCAGGTAAATATTGAATTTGGCCAGATCACTGCCCTTTTGCACAGTAAATTCACGCTGTTGAATCTGCTCAGGTTTTAAAGCCGGAACTTTCACTTGCGCCGGTACACTTCGCGATGGAATCGGACTGAAATGGCTATCAATCTGCTTTAATACTTCTGCCTTATCAAACTTGCCTGAAATCACCATAAAGGCATTATTCGGTGCATACCAGCTCCGGTAAAACTGGTTCAATTCCTGCATATTGATGGATTGCAGCTCATTCAGATCACCAATCGGTAAACGGCCCAAATACTGATTGCCATAAGCCGACTTAAACACCTGATCCATGAGTACTGAAAATGGCTGATCCAGACGAATTTCGCGTTCGCGCTTTACAATATCAATTTCGGTCGGTACATATTTTTCCTGAAGAACCAGCTGATCCATACGCTCGGCTTCAAGGAAAATTACTTCACTTAGCGCCGTTTTTTCAGGACGAATGACATTGGTATATTTGGTTGAATAATAATCGGTACTGGCATTGGTCATTAAGGTATATTGATCGAGCCGACGCTGAAATTCATCACCTTTGACATTTTTAGTGCCTTTAAAAGCCAAGTGTTCCAGCAGATGCGCCAGACCACCTTTTCCTTTAGGATCATTCAGTGAACCGGTCAAATACGCCGTATTCATAAAAATTTTATTTTCTTTATCATTCGGTGCCAGGATAATTCGTAAACCATTATCAAGACGATATTCCTCCACATTCTGTTCAGTTTTCACCAAAACAGGTTGTGCAAAACTCAGCGCACTACAACCCGACAACAAAATCGCCAAGCTTAAATTCTTATAACGTACCAACATTATTCATCCAGATTTTCAATGTAAATTTTTATTCGCGCTCATTTTAGAGAATGATTCTTATTCTGAATAGTCTTTTCTAAATTGAATCATTAAAATAACATGCCGCCTTGCCTGACGACATGCATATCTATGTAATCAGAGATTAAAGATAAAGTTCAGCCTGCATATATAATTTGCCATAACCCGAAATTTCAATTCGTTCCTGATCTTGCAAAGCACAATAAAGTACACCACCGCGCGCTGATGCCTGATAAGCGACCAGTTCATTTTTACCCAGTTTGTCTGCCCAAAGCGGCGCAATTCCGGTGTGAATAGACCCTGTGACCGGGTCTTCATTGATTCCGTTACTCGGTGCAAAATAACGTGAAATACAATCATATTGTGTATCTTGCGAGGTAATCGCGACATCTAAAAAGTTATTCTGAGCAGTAATCGCGGTACGCTTGCCATTTAATTGTTTTAATAATTCAAAATCAGGTGATTCATCTAGCACATCCTGTACCGATTCATATTCGACAATATAACCTTGTGCATTCAGATAAACCTGCTTAAACGGTTTGCTCAATGCCTGTCTTAAGGCCTCAGGATATTCTGTGACGGCTACTGCGCGGCGAATTGGAAAGTTCATTCTGATCTTGCCATCTGTATCCTGATCAACCACAAAGATCCCCAGATCTTTCACATGAAACTGGATCGTTTTTGCCGTACCAAATTGATTGAATAATACAAAGCTGCTGGCCAAGGTTGCATGACCACAAAAATCCACCTCCTTGGTCGGGGTAAACCAGCGAATGGCATAATTTTCTGCATCAATTATTTTCACAAAAGCTGTTTCAGACAGATTATTTTCCAAGGCGATATTTTGCATCAGGCCATCTTCGAGCCAGTCCTCCAGCACAATCACTGCAGCTGGATTTCCTTTAAACAGTTCCGTGGTAAACGCATCGACCTGGTACATTTTCATTTTCTGAAGTCCTGAATATAGTAATCTCTAGTTTAAAAGCTTTTTTGCAAGAGTGAACTTGAATATGCTAATAATCTAACTAATCTAGCCACTTAAATACATCAATATAGTGAATGATGCGGTATGACCAACCCCCATCTTCAAAGTATTCTCCTAGAAAAATCCTATCGGCTAGGTAGGCTGAGCCTGCATGATGTACCTGAAAAATTGGCACCATCTGGCCTAAGGTTATTTAAATTCTCTGGTTTTGATATTTCTCTGGGCAAGGCTGTGCTGCATAAATACTCTGCGAGCTGATTCCCGGGCCGCATAACCAGCAAATGCATGATCTGTTTATTGGCAAGCTGATTGCGGCCTATGCCGATGATCAGTCTTCCGCGACAGTCACTGGCATTATCATGTAGTGAGTGAAGAATGGAAAAGTACTCATCATGTGACTGGTGTACAATTTTATAGCATTGGCAAGGCGGTAAGCGTTGATGATTCGGACTTATGATTTTTTAAATGGGACATAAACAAAAATTATCCCGGATGAGCAGATAATATCTGCAAGCCCAGAGCATCTGAAATTATGCTACTTTATTCTCAATCTTCATTTGGTCTGATGCGCTATGATGCCTTTTAAAATTCACTGTATTGATGTCCAGAACTCGCTGCAAAATTATATCTGGTTGCTGGAACATACGGCTTCTCATCAGGTCGTAGTCATTGACCCGACCGAAGCAGGATTGGTGCAAGATTATTGTGCCGAACACGGTTTAATCTTAAGTCAAATCTGGTTAACGCACTGGCATAAAGACCATATTGGCGGTGTGCCCGGCTTAATTCAGGGACAAAATCTGCCTGTTTATGGCCCGCGTGCAGAACTCAGTAAAATTCCGTTTATCACGCATCCACTTGAGCATGAAGAACAGTTCAGCTTTCATGGGGCAGATGTTCAAGTGATCGCAGTACCAGGCCATACATTAGGCCATATCGTTTACTTCATTGATGCGATTGATGTGCTGTTCTGTGGCGATACTTTATTTGCCATGGGCTGTGGCCGGGTTTTTGAAGGTACTTATTCACAGATGTATCATTCACTGTCACGTCTGGCAGCCTTACCGCCGCGTACGCAGGTCTATTGCACACATGAATACACCCTCTCGAATGCCCAGTTTGCCAAACATGTCGAACCGGACAATCAGGCAATTCTGGAACGCTTCGAGCATATCGAACGCTTGCGTATGTTAGGCCAGTGCACGCTGCCAAGCAGCATTGAAGATGAATTACAAACCAATCCTTTCCTGCGTGCGGATAGTGTGGAAGAGTTTCAGCGCTTGAGAACCCTGAAGGATCAGTTCTAGAGTTAAAGATCCATATTAAAGAATCTGGTGACTTTGCGCATAAGCATCCAGTTCGTCTTGAGTGACGACACGCACTGCCTGCATTTCGTCAACACGTACCAGCAGCAAACCAGCTAAGGCCGGTTGATAACGACGTGCACTACCAAACGGCGTATAGGCTACTTTCGATTGCACTGTAAAATTCAACCAGTCCTCATGTCCCAGCATCACAGCAACCGGATCTAAGCCCTGTTGCTGCATCCATTCAATTTTCTGATTCACATTGTGTTCAATCGTCAGTTCAGTCATGGCAATCGTATTTAATTCAAGAATTACATTTTTGATAGTATAGGGCATGCATCTCAAACGATAGCTCAGAAAACCAGCAGCTGCTAATGATCCGATTAAATAATCAATGCAAGCTTAATATGCCGATGCTTCGGCATTCCCTTATTCTTACATTTTATGGCGTTGATAAAGTTCAAATTTAGATCAATAGCAAAATAAGCCTTTGAAATTAAAGTATAATTAAGTTTATTTACATGCTATAAAAACTTAATATTTAGTTACAACCTATTCAATATGATAAAAATCATTTACTTAAGTCATAAACTGCTTCTTTAGCGAGCATACGATGTTCACTAAACATTCAAATTAGATTAAATTAATTAAATATGGGAATTTGCCCTTTAAAACAAAATTTCTCACCCTTATTTAAGATAGAACAATGATGAAGGAGTGATCTCGTGAAAAAAGTGGTTAAAGCTAAAAATCTGATTGCATTTCGACTATGGTTAGAAAAATTAGGATATTCCGTACGCACCCTGGCTGATGATCGTGGTTTCAGTTTCAGTTTCAAAAAAGAATACGGTCTGGTCACCTGTGATCTGGCCGGCAATGCACTCGCGATCCAGCTGGGTGAGGAATTTGAAGATCATTTAAAAGCCTGATTCAGGTTATTTTCAATCAGAAAAATAAATAAATTATTCCACTGATTTAGCAACTCTATTCTCCAATCTTTAGTCCGTTTCGACGGACTTTTCTTTTTATCTTGATTAAATAAATTTCAGGCAATAAAAAAGCAAGGCATCAGCCTTGCTTTAATATGATGGTGGGGACGGAGAGACTCGAACTCTCACACCTCGCGGCGCTGGAACCTAAATCCAGTGCGTCTACCAATTTCGCCACGTCCCCATCGGGGTACCAACTTAGCGTTGGATTTTTTCAAACTTTGGCAGAGGATCAAGGACTCGAACCTTGACGAACGGTTTTGGAGACCGTCATGCTACCATTACACCAATCCTCTACTCGGCCAGTTTACTCAATTGCTTAAGTAAATTGGTGGGGACGGAGAGACTCGAACTCTCACACCTCGCGGCGCTGGAACCTAAATCCAGTGCGTCTACCAATTTCGCCACGTCCCCAATGGCTGTGTATATTATAGAGATAGACCGTCATTGACAAGCGATTTTACAAGCAATCACATTCTATTCCGCTAGAAATTAAACAGTTAATTATATTTTTTTACTTTTGATAAAATTTATCAAGACAATTTGACTCTTTGAAGACGAAACCACAAATTCAGTATTTTAAAAGGTCTCAGCTTTATTTTGTGTCATAAAAACCAAAATGTATAAAAAACAAACTACAGATCAAGCCTTATATTTTATGGCCTCGGCATTCAAAATAATGCAACCATGCTTTTTATATAACTTCCGTCACACACGTTCTATCAAGCAAAATAAGGATTTAAGAATAAGATCAATGAAAATTGCTGTATAAAATTTCAGGCAATAAAAAAGCAAGGCATTAGCCTTGCTTCAATATAATGGTGGGGATAGAGAGACTCGAACTCTCACGCCCAGAAGGCGCTGCGACCTGAACACAGTGCGTCTACCAATTCCGCCATATCCCCATGGCTGTGTATATTATAGCGATCAGACCCGATTCACAAGCAATTCTGTAGCAGGAAAATACTTTTATATCAAAATTTAAACAATTAATTCAGTGTTGCGTAAATACTGACCTATTTGCACTGTTGTCGCCTAGTTTCATCGAAACAGATAAGATCAATACGCACCACAGGAGAATCACATATTCAAATTTAGACTTTAGCTGACTTGGATAATATCAATTATTGCATCTAATAAAACAAAGTTTCCTGAAGTTCTGCCCTTTCCTGAGCATTGACCCGTTTTCTAACGTTCTTTAACAGACTAAACCTATGCGTAAAAGACAGCAAAATTTTACAGCTTAAAAAAGCTGGTATAAATTTCAGGCAATAAAAAAGCAAGGCACCAGCCTTGCTTTAATATGATGGTGGGGACGGAGAGACTCGAACTCTCACACCTCGCGGCGCTGGAACCTAAATCCAGTGCGTCTACCAATTTCGCCACGTCCCCATCGGGGTACCAACTTAGCGTTGGATTTTTTCAAACTTTGGCAGAGGATCAAGGACTCGAACCTTGACGAACGGTTTTGGAGACCGTCATGCTACCATTACACCAATCCTCTACTCGGCCAGTTTACTCAATTGCTTAAGTAAATTGGTGGGGACGGAGAGACTCGAACTCTCACACCTCGCGGCGCTGGAACCTAAATCCAGTGCGTCTACCAATTTCGCCACGTCCCCAATGGCTGTGTATATTATAGAGATCATTTCCAGCTGACAAGCCGTTTATAAGAAAAAAACACTCGTTTGATTAAATAAGAAACAATCCCGATTTTATTGTATTTTTCTCATTCGATTTCAGTCACTAAGTAGTGTTTAACCGCTTTAAAATCTGCCAACCGATGCTGTTTTTGCTTGCCTAGCATCAGCGCTAACAACTTTTCAAAAATCTGAATTTGTTCAGGCAACTCAACTTTTAGGCGCTGACAATGTAAAAACGCCCAATCCAGATAGTCAGTTGCCTGCAAGCGCTGTCCACTCAGCCATTCATAAAAAATCACGCCCAAAGCATAAACTTCGCTCTGCAAGCTTTTGGCTTTTCCTTGGAATAATTCCGGTGCCATATAACGTGGTGTCGCATTAAGCTTATGAACTTCAAGCTGATCCAGAGCTTGCACTTGTTCAAAATCAAGCAGACATACCCTGCCCTGAGCATCAACAAAATGCTCGCGCTTTAAATCCGCATGCAAATAACCCAGCTGTTGCAGGCAGATTAAAGGTTCTACCGCTTGCAGCAAATGTTGTCGAATCTGCGTTACAGAAAGTTGATCTGGCATGATCTGAAAATGTGCTGGTGCATCGACCAGAATCAAAGCCTGTTCAAATTGTTCATGTTGAATGGTGAATGGCTGTTGAATGATTTGATGCGGAAGGAAAAAGTTCAGATCACTCGAACGGCTATGCGTTTGATAAAAATTCAGCTCCTGCTGCCAGCCCAGCTCTGCATGCGGAGATGATATTGAGCTGTCAGATTTAGTCGACACTTGAGTTTTTAGCCAGAATGCGGGCTGACCCGCAGCATAATACAGGCGCCGGCCAAAACCCAGACTGCGGGTTTTGGTTCTTGGTTGAAAATCGAAAGTATCAAGATGATCTAAATTAAGTGGTTGCAATATATTCAGGCTTTGGATCAGCAGTATATTGATAATTTAGCAGTTCCAGACAATGCTGAATAGTTTTCCCCACCCGTTCCTGAGTCTCGATTAAGGAAATTTTTGGCCAAGTGGCCCGTTCGCCTTCGCGCTGCAAGATTTTAAAGAGATAGGGCCGTGGATTTTGCAGCATATAGCTATAGTGGCGCAGGCTATATTTACCGACAATATTCACATCGCCATAATAACGCTGATCGACCACCCCATAGCCGTGATCGAGTATACGGCGTACAGGTGGCAAGCTTCCGGCATGTTCCCGGGCAAAATCCATCATTCCTTTGGTAATCACCGCACCCTGACGGCGTACAATCCGTTGTGGCCAGCTTAAGGTACCTTTGCGGAAACGTGCAACATCATCTTGCATAAATGGCACGATATGCGGATTGACCTGGCTGGCAATGGTGTAATTGATATTGTATAACCGGGCCATTTTTTCCTGCGGGAAATCACTGCGTACACTGCCATCGACCCAACGTGTTGCTCCCATATAAGGGGTATATTCACCATCATAACGCTTACTGGTCAGGCGTACTGGCGGAAACAGAATAGGGACTGCACAAGAGGCCAATACCGCACTCCAGACCAGCACATCCGGAGAAGTATAGGCATTTAAAATACGGGCATCCTGCGCCGAATCATAGGGGGCAACAGCAATATTGATATGCAGACCTGAGGTTTTGAGTGCTTCTTCAAAGGTCAGATCGCCTAAATTTTCGACCAGAAATTTTTTCAGGTATTTGACATCTGCCAGACCTCCATTGCCTTTCAGCAATTCACCCATGGTTCGGAAATGAAAAGCCTCATGAAAAAAATTATGCCCCTTCAAAAGATCGACATACTGCGAGGGTTTGGATACACCCAACATTGCCGTCATGATGGCACCTGCACTAGAACCTGACATGACCTTTGGCAATAAATCCTGCTCCATCATAGCCTTACAAACGCCGGTATGAAACAGACCCAAGGTCGAGCCACCGGAAAACATCAGGGCCGGCTGACCATAGGCACGCTGACAGCCTTTAAAAAATTCAATTTTTTCTTCAATATTTAAACAGCTACAGTCTGTTGAAGCGATATGTGCCAGCCCCTGACTAACCTGCTCCACATAATCTTCAATAATTCTTTTGGTGCCGACATAGGCTTCGGTGAACAATAAAGGATGGGCAATATTGGCGATATCGTAGCTTAGACCTTCGCGCAGAATATACATCAGGTCGTGGGTACGTTTCTGTTGTCTATAGCGTCTTAATTTACCCAAACGATGCGCAATAACTTCTGCATCAAAATAGGGAGAACTATTGTCGAATTTCCATTCTTGCGCCCCGGATTCTTCATCTATTTTTAGCGCAATATATTTCCATTCCTCATAGGACTCAGCTTGTTGCAGCTGCTGCTTGAGTTTTTTAATACGATAGGCCTGATGTGGATTAATGTCCTGAGTAAAATCTTTAAACAGCATCTGCCTTCTTCCCTATATTGTATTTTTCATTCATCTTGCACTGCGTAGAAAATATGCACCGATCTGTTCATAACAACAATAGCGAAAATTCTCTGCTTTAAGCAAATTATCACACTTTTCAGGCTTTGACTGTGAATTTTAGGGTGATAGTATCCTAGACATAATTTTAAATCTGTAATGCTGAGATCATGGCGAAAATTGAGTTACCTGACAATATCTTGAATACCCTTTCGACTGTTCTGCTGCAACTTCAGCAAAGCCTACCCGAGCTGAAACATGCTCCTGATTTTTCTGCACATGCCTATAAATGGCAACAGGGTGAACTCAAGCCCATTCATCAGCTTAGACAGATGGAACTGGCCGATTTAAAAGGGATTGAGCGACAAAAAGAAAAAGTCATCCAGAATACTTTACAGTTCTTAAATGGCTTGCCTGCCAATGATGTCTTGCTGACTGGTTCGCGTGGTACCGGTAAATCCTCTATCGTTCGTGCTCTGCTGACCGAATACGCAGCGCAAGGTTTACGCCTGATTGAGATTGAACGCGATGACTTGTCAGAACTTCCGGAAATTCAGAAACTGATTGCAGACCGTCCTGAAAAGTTTATTGTCTATTGTGATGATCTGGCCTTTAATGCAGAAGATGAAAATTATCGCAGTTTAAAAAGTGTATTAGATGGTTCATTGCAATCGGGTTCGAGTAATTTTGTGATTTATGCGACCAGTAACCGCCGCCATTTACTGCCAGAATTTATGCATGAAAATACGCCTGTCACCCGGGTCGATGTTCCGCAATATACTGAGCTACATCCTCAGGAAGCAATTGAAGAGAAGATTTCGCTATCTGACCGTTTCGGCTTATGGCTGTCTTTTTATCCAATGGATCAGAATTTATATCTGGAAATTGTAGAGCATTATCTTAAAAAGGCTGAGATGGAATTGACCCCGGAAACCCGAGCCGAAGCCTTGCGCTGGTGTCAGGCACGCGGTCAACGCTCAGGCCGTGCCGCTTATCAGTTCTCGAAACACTGGATTGGGGCAACTCAGTTGAATAATCTGGAACAATAGAAAATTCAAAAGATCAGGCTCAACGTAAATATCGCTTTGGGCCTTCTTAGATTCGCATTTGAAGTGCAACACCATGTTGTTGCCATAATACCTGACTCGGACTTTTAAAGCCGAGTCTTTTATCTTGTGTATCATGCAATTTTTACTCTGAATCTACTAAATCAAACCATCTAAATCAGCAAATGCATCGCGGTCCCATAGATATGTAGAACCTTGAGATTTTTACCTTCATTGCTAACATCTTCAGCAGTAATGCATTTTGCTCTCATATGTTCATCAAACTGACAGACTGGGTTCTGATCATAAACATTGAGTAAAATCTATGGATATTGCATTGGGTGAATATCTTTTAATGCCTCTTTAAACAAGACTCGACCAATCCTACGCTTTTATGCAGCTTTCAATACATATAACGCTATAATTTTGGCAATGCCTTTTGCTTCACTTAGCGAAACATCAATAAAGCCCTGAATATGCCCTGCTCCTTCTGTAACCAATAGAATATGGTTATTGAGCTTGAGCACCTGCAATCATAAAGCAAGCCGTGTATCTAGCTTATATTCCGCCAAAATAGGTAGATAGAGCATCTGCTGACAGGTTTCTTGCCCGCTCTGCACATGCGCTTGTGCAATAACTGCCACATCTTCAATTGTCGCAGGACGAATCATTCTTGATCCCTTTATCATTCATTTTATTTTTAAATTCTCCAATACTTCTTTGAAAAACACTATCTTATTAATCAAAACCTTGAAACTAAACATGATACATAGATTTGCCATTCCTCATAAAATGAGTTGACAGATAAAAGCTGAATATTGTGCTACTGGATATAACTTAGTGAATATCACAGCTAAATTGTGTTGGTCGCACTTCAACTTGTTCAGCATCACAGTGAACATTTACTATTACGTCATCACCAATACCAATACATGCATTACTTAAGACCCATAAATTATTTGTATAAAATTGCCAATTTCCTTCACCACGACAACGATACTGTACCTGCTTCAAACGGCAATCCGAATACACGTGATCTGGTCGTGTTGCACGTCCAACTACACCCACCAAATGCACACGTGGACGCCCTGAACTCCCACAACGAAGTACACCTACACTGGTTCCATTACGTACTGCATTACGATATTGTAATAACTCAATTTTCTTTCTTGCTTCTTGCTCTTCTTTCTCGACTTGAGCCAGTTTACGTTTAAGCTCCTTTTCTTTTTCACTTAAACTTAACTGTTCTTTTTTAATTTCTGATTTTTTTTGATCATTATTTTTAATTACTGAATCAGTATTCTCACCTCTTGCCTTACGCGCTGCGTCTGCAAGATCCACCATTTTTTGAGCTTCTGCTGTCCGGTGTTTACCCAACAAATCGACCTGTTTTTGAATTTCTTTTTGTTTTACCGAGTTTTGATAAGTTTCACCATAGGTTCGCCCCCACTCTCCAGAAGGAGGTCCAATCATTACATATTCTGCAGAAAGACCTGTGGTGGTAAAGAACGATATATAAATTAAATATTTCTTCATTTGAAAATCAAAAAATCAAGCTTTTAAGTTGTATTTATATATTACCTAATACTGCTAAAAAAAGAAAAATACTAATCTTTAAAGTAGAGGAGTTTTATTTTAAAATAAAACGATTTATTTATTTGGCTTTTTATACATGAATTACCTAAAGTCTCTGACTATTATGTCCAGCTGTTTTTTATTTACAACACCACTTATAGCAGCAGAGCAAACTGTAGCAAATGCACAAAAATTTTTAACGATTATATTACCAGACAAAGGTATCCAATCTGGAGATTTAAAAAAATATTTTTCAGATATGGCTGATGAGCATGATGGATCAGCACGACTCGAAGGCTATAGTAAAATTACCAACGTAACTACTATTGATCGTTGTATTAGCAAAATAAATTATGATAATAATAGCTTATCTTTGAGAGTTTATCATGGTGGTTCAATGGTTGAACCGGTAGTATCCCTAAGACCTGACTTACGACTAGGGAGTACCGAAAATGGAATTGATTGGGGAAAGGTTTTAGAAGTTAAACAATCTAAAGAACTTGTTTCTATACGCTTAAAAAATAATGAACCATACACTATTTTTTCATTAGGAAGTGAAGATATAGCGACACGTGTAAACTATGCCATGACATTTCTTAAGCAAAAATGTGATCCAGCGAATGGAACAGGTTTTTAAGTTTAAAAGGCACTATGTTAAACATAGTGCCTTTTTTACTTATAACACACCTGGTGCACTGAAATTATATGAGCGTCGTGTAGGAGCAGGTGCTTGATAAATCGGAGGTGCAGTATATACAACTGGCTTAGGCTTATCATAGTTTATTTTACAAACCCAATAGGTTTGTTGAATATTTGAACATATACAACCTGAAGTAGTCGAACCACGTTGAATTTTCTCATCAGCTTGATTACATGCTTTACTTCTGTCTGCACCCACCCCTTTTGATGTATAATTGTATGCTTGGGTTTCAAAGCTAACAATAGCAGACAAACCAAGACCTAAAATAAAAAAATATTTAGATATATTCATTTAAACTACTCTAATCTTTGCTTAAAAGCGAAGATAACCAATAAAAACACTCACTCTCCCTATTTTAATTTTATTCTATTTATTTAAAACCATAAATGATCAAAAATAAGACAAATAAAAAATATTTTTTATTTGTACACTTTTATAAAAAATTAAATTTATTCTTAATTCCGCCTATCATAGAGCGGGATTCCTATATGATTAAACCATTTTACGGTATCTGTAAGAAAACACTTACTATGGCAGAGTCAAAATAATTTATTATTTGTTGAAAATTTCTACTCAATAAAACCAAGACAATAAAAAAGAGGCTTTCCGCCCCTTTCCTATCTATCTTTAAACCGCTTCAGGATTTTTTAACTCCGTCATCGGCCAACGTGGCGTTGTGGTTACCGCCAAGCCATCCTGCTGCCCTGCTTTCAGACGCTGATAACCTGCAAATGCAATCATCGCACCATTATCGGTACACAGTGCTGGCTCAGCGTAGTAAACCGTTGCCTTGATTTTTGCCAAATCTGCTTCCAGACGTTCGCGTAAACGTTTATTGGCACTGACACCACCTGCAATCACCAGACGTTTTAAGCCAGTCTGCTTCAATGCCTTCACGGATTTTTTTACCAAGGTATCGACAATCGCTTCCTGGAAACTTGCTGCGATATCTGCATCACGGTTTTCATCACCCAGTTTTTTCATTTGAACGGAAACTGCAGTTTTTAAACCGCTGAATGAAAACTCTAGGCCTTGATGCAGCATTGGACGTGGGAAAGCAAAAGCAGCAGGATTGCCTTGTTCAGCCAGTTTGGAAATGTTTGGCCCACCTGGATAGGGCAGACCCATCATTTTCGCCACTTTATCGAATGCTTCTCCGGCTGCATCATCAATCGATTCACCCAGCAATTCATACTGGCCAATGCCATAGGCTGCCATCAGTTGTGAATGCCCACCAGAGACCAACAGCGCCACAAATGGAAATTCTGGCGCTGTTTCAGACAACAATGGTGCGAGCATATGCCCCTCCATATGATGAACACCAATTGCCGGTTTGTTCAATGCAAAGGCCAAAGTTCGACCAAACAACGCACCTGTCATTAATGCGCCCATTAAACCTGGCCCACGTGTATAGGCAATGGCATCAATTTCCGATTTTTTGACGTCAGTTTGCTCCAATAATTCATTCATTAATGGAATTAGTTTACGCACATGATCACGTGACGCCAGCTCTGGAACCACACCGCCATATTCTGCATGCAGTTTAATCTGGCTATAAAGCACCTGCCCGCGTAAACCCAACTCGCTGTCATACAGCGCAAGTCCTGTTTCATCACACGACGTTTCCAAGCCTAAAACGATCATTAAACTGCCTATAACCTGTATCAATTCTATTGCAGTCACTATTATATGCTTGTGGTATGAGATGTAAATGAGTAAAATACTGACCTTCACTTGTGATCACAGGCATTCGGCCTGCGATCTTATCCATAACTTTATGAGGATTCTTCATGCCACAAGTTAAATTGAAAGAAGGCGAACCAGTAGACGTAGCTATCCGTCGTTTCAAACGTTCATGCGAAAAAGCGGGTGTTCTAGCTGACGTACGTAAGCGTGAATTCTACGAGAAACCAACTCAAGAACGTAAGCGCAAAAAAGCTGCTGCTGTTAAACGCTACCAAAAGAAATTGGCACGTGAATCAGTACGTACGACTCGCCTTTACTAAGATTAATTTGTGATTGACTGCCTGGATTAAATAATGACGACTTTAAAAGACCAAATCACGGATGTTTTGAAAGCAACAATGCGTGCAAAAGAAATGTCCAAGCTGACGGTCATACGTGGTCTACAGGCGGCAATTAAGCAAATAGAAGTCGATGAGCGCAAAGAACTTGACGACGCTCAAGTTCTTGCGGTCATTGAAAAACAAATTAAACAACGTAAAGAATCGATCAAGGCCTTTGATGGTGCTGGTCGAGAAGATTTAGCTAGTAAGGAACAAGCCGAGGTTGAGGTGTTATCTCAATTTCTACCAGAAGCTATGACTGAGGAAGAACTTGATTCCATCATTGCGCAAACGATTGCAGCGCAAGAAGCTACTAGCATGAAAGATATGGGTAAGGTGATGAATTCTCTGCGTCCGCTCATAGCCGGGCGCGCCGATCCTGCACAAGTTTCAGCTAAAATTAAAGCGAAACTTGCTTAATCCCACTTCTCTAATATTCGATCTTTAACGTTGAACTGACTTTTTATAAAAGACAGTTCTTAACGTATTCTTATTGCAAATAACAGTCAACCTGATAACGTTTCAGCAATTGCATCTCTTTTGAAGATTTCACTTCTATAATCACATCCTGTTTAGTTATCTTCTGAAACTGACGATCCAGATAAGCACGATTTTGGTCAGCGGCTTGATATAAACGATCAACATAGCGTCCTACAATTCCACAAAATTTTGCATTCTGCTCAGGACTAAATCCCTGTTGCTGCGGATTTAAACCACTTAAAAACTGACGCGATTCCTTTTTATAATCCGCATTAATTCGTTCTATCGTTTCCACATATTCAACTGCACTCGCAGCAAAAACCCCATAACTCCACCCCAGTAGACACACGCCCAATAGTATTTTTTTCATATTATGCTTCAATTTGATTCACGCTGATCTTTCAAAAATATTGTAGCCTGATTGAATATATTCTTGCTATATCATCCTGATACAAAAACTTAAAACCCAGTTCAGCTTTAAATCTTATATTGATGTGCCTGCTGCATCTGTTTCAGACGTTGGCGAATAGTTGACGACAAAGATTGATTATTTTTCACGCTACGCTGAGCATGTAATAATGATTTGATCGCAGTTTCTTCATATCCCGACCAGTATTCTACTTCTGCACGATAGCGCAGCACATTAGCAGCCTTGATCGGCGAATCTGGCTCTGCATTAGCAGCCACTTGCATTAGTCGCCAGCCACTGACATCACGTGAATTGGCATTTAGAAATCGCTGTACCAAGACTTTTGCCTGATCCGGTTGCTTGGCACGAATTAACACTTCTGCATATTTATAATTGAGCGCTCGATTCTCCGGCATGATCCGCGCTGCTGACGCTACACTTTTCAAAGCTGCATCAAGCTGGTTCTGAGCTAAATAAATATCAGTCTGGAATAAAACCTGCAAAGGATGCATCTGATTATGCTTTTTTGCTCGATCTAAAGTAGCCTGCGCGGCCTGAAAATCGCTCTGCTGTATTTGATAGGCAGTTAAGGCAAGCTGGCCTGCAAAATTATTTTGCCGGTCCATCAGGATAAGCTGCTCTGCATTGGTCTGACCAGACAATACCCTGCTATACCATTTGATAATTTCAAAGTCTTGGTCATTGAGATTGCGTTTTACTGCAGGAAGCTGGTTGGCACGTAAACGTGCTTCACTCATACGCTCGGTGGTCAGCGGATGTGTAAACCAGAAATCCGGCAGAAAGCTTAATCGGCTGGTCGAGCGATGCATGACCTCAAAGAAATCTGCCATACTATGTGGGTTATAGCCGGAACGATACATATATTGCATACCAATCCGGTCTGCCTCACGTTCCTGATTACGACTATAAGTGAGCTGTTTATCCAGAAGTGCTGCCTGTGAACCCATCATGACCGCTGTGCCGACATCACCATCTGCCTGAGAAGCGACCAAAGCACCGACGAGAATTCCGGCTAGCGCCAGTAAACCTTGCCCTTTAAAGGCATCTTGAGAGCGACTGTAATGACGTTGTGTGACATGTGCAATTTCATGTGCCATGACTCCTGCCACTTCATCCATGTTTCGGGCTGAATTAATCAGACCGGCATTAAGTGCAAAGAGACCACCCGGTACAGCAAACGCATTAATTTGCGGATCATTAATGACCAGCAAACCGATCGGCTGTTGTAACTGAGTCTGACTCAGGATATGAGAAAATACTGAAAGCAGCTGATCTTCAAGCCATGGATTTTGCATCACTGGCATTTGTTTATGCACTTCACGATAGACTTTTTCACCGATCATTTTTTCTTTTTGTTGATCGAGTAAGCCGACGCCTGTACCAATATCAGGCACAGAAAATTGTACATTTGCTTGATTAAAATCATGGTTAGAGCCGTGCCCTGCCACCATACACAGACTTAAGCCACACGCCAGCGCCAATCGTTTCAATGAAAAATCTCTAATCCTGCCAATCTAATCTCTCTTGAATATAGCATTGAACAATGAGCAGAGACGCAAGAAAATGTTATTTTTTAACACTATTTAAACGACGAATGAGATGCTTTTTAAAATTCTGGATTGACCACATAACGGGGCACTCGTCCCTCTAAAGCATCGACCAGATTCTGATAGGCCAGTTCTGCCATTTTTTTACGGGTGGCAGCCGTCGCAGAACCCACATGTGGCAATGTAACCACATTGTCCAACTGAAATAATTCCGATTCCTTTAACGGCTCTTTCTGATACACGTCCAGACCCGCAGCAAAAATTTGCTTGGCTTTTAAAGCTTCAATCAATGCCTGTTCATCAATGACCGAGCCACGTGAAATATTGATCAATACTGCATGGGGTTGCATTTTTGCCAATTCCGCTGCTGCAATCAGCGCTTTGGAATCCGCATTCAAATCTACCGCAACGACCACAAAGTCAGAACGCTGTAACAGTTCCTCAAGCTGGCAATATTGCGCACTCAACCCTTGAGCGAGTTCTGGCTTTTCCCGGCGATTATGATACAGAATATTCATATTAAAACCGTAAAAACCACGACGTGCGATTGCCGCTCCAATATGACCGAGACCAATAATTCCCAGAGTTTTTCCAAAAATATCCATGCCAAATTGTGCTTCACCCACGGTACGCTGCCATTGTCCCTGCTTTGTCCATTGATCCAGGTAAGCCACTTTGCGTGCTGCTGACATCAGTAAAGTAAAAGCCAGATCAGCAGTGGTTTCAGTCAGCACATGCGGCGTATTGCTCAGATAAATTTTCTTTTCATTTAAATAACCCAGATCATAGTTGTCATAACCGACACTGACACTGGAGATAATTTTTAATCGGGTGGCACTAGCCAGATTATCACGATTCAGCAAACGCCCTGCGCCAATCATGCCATCAGCATCTTGAACCTGCTGCAAAAGCTGTTGATTCACATCGCCCAGCTTGGGTTGTATATAACTAACCTGATAATTTTGTTCCAGCTTGTTTTGAATATCAGCATCAATTTGACTAAATACAACCACTTTTTGTTTCATCTATTTTATTCCACAGCAAGATTATTCCAGACTGGCAGTCCTATTTTGCATAAACTGCCATAAACGTTTTTTTAGAATTGGTTGATCCAGCATTTCTTGTAAAGATGCCAACTGGATCATTTTCGTATTTGATATATGCGCTACAGGCCCGAGGAAAATAATATTTTTCTCTGCACTCATCCCATCCAGAAAACCCTGAATATAGGATTCTACACCACGTCCATCCTGAACATTGGCCCATGGAAATGGCCAGTTCAGCTCATGAAATTCTCTCGGGACTGCACGCTGGATATTGCCCCATAAATTCTGGGTGTCTTCGGTCATTGCAGTTGCATCAATCACGATACTGCAATGCGCCAGACTTAAGGCTTGCAAACTGAATGGCGGGATCTGTACGATTTCACGCTGTTCCTGAATAGGTGCAATGTGAGTCGGTGCCGCAGGTGGTGTATCAACCTTAAGCGTAACAATTGGCTCTAGCTCAGGAATCGGTATATCAGCCAACGCCTCTATTGAAGAAGGCTGAGGCAAGACGATATCGGTGTGAAATTCAGGTGCAGCCTGATCACGCCAGATCGAAACCTGATGCGGCTGACATGCGCTGTCCCTAGGAATCCAGAGATCGATCCCTAATGTTGCCAGTATGTCACGCTGATGCCCAATCATCTTTTCATCATCACCAATTTCAGGCTGAACATTTTAGCCGGATTGCCTGTGCTTTGCCGAACTTTTTCAGCTTTTCTTTTTTATCCTGATGGATTCTAGTACAAAGTTTAGCTGCGTGCTAAAAACCGTGTTTTTAATACACAATTAAACCATCCCTGCTGTTATAACAGATTCAGACTAAAGCTGCGCATTCTCATTTATTTTCTATAAAATGGTTAAACTGTTCTTCTTTAACATTTGCTGAACGACCTGCTCTGCTTCAAAACCCAAGCGCCAATACAACAGCTCCATCACATCCAGCTCATCCTGAGTCACGATACGGTCACTCCACAAACAGGCCTCTGCAATACCTAAAATACTAAGGCGATCACGTAACAACAGCCCCGCAATATCATTCAGGATTTCTGCAAGATCAATCGGCTCATCTGAAATTTCATTATATACGTCTAGTTCCTGAGCCGTCAGAATCCGGTTTAAAATCCGCTCCCGTACCTCAAGCTGGTTGCCGCTATTAATCTGCTGTACATGCAGCAAGGCATCAATCAAACGCACAATCTGTGGTTTGACTTCATCGAGTGCGGTAGGCGTATGTGCAGGAAGCAGATTTAACTCATATTTCACACATTCCAGTAATAATGCATCCAGCAGGCCAATTTCGCCATCTTCCTGAATAATCCGTGCCAGCTTCATCAAAAACTGCCGTGCGACAGTTGTCGGCATGCCACCAATATTGTTACAGGCTTGCTGGAAAATCGAAATATGCACACGCCCGTCCAGATTGAGCAATGAATCTACAATGGCACGGCTGACTTCAGCCTCAGTCGGAATAAATTCACGATATTGACGAATCATTAAAATGGCGACCATCACTTCACGAGAGCCGGTTGCCGTTTGTAATGCACGCTCAATCAGTTCCGGACGTGGCATCTTGAGCCGAAGTTCCGGATTCAGTGGCTTGATCGCATCTTTAATCGCAAAACTGATCGGAGATAGCCGCAATAATGGCAAAGGTTGTGGCGAGCTCCAGCTCATTGCAGTTTCAGGCACAACCTCTTCCAAAGAACGAAACAAACTAAATAAAGGCTGATTTTTGAGTTTTTTCAGATTCTCAAGCTGTAAATCCTGAATCAAGGCAGGATTTAATTCATAAATCCGCTGATTGATATTTGGATGAATATTCAGCCAGTTTTGTGGGCTCAAAGAATTGGCAAAGCACATATGTGAAATCGATTCAGCATATTCACTATAAATCTGGGATCCGGAATGATGCACATGAATTCTCAGTAAAGTCTGGATATTGGCATCATTTTGAATCAGGCGACGGGTCTTCTGATCATTTTTATAGGTTCGGCCACCCAGTGAAATATATTTAATAAAGCGAGAAATCAATACACCCAAACTACCAATCAGCCAGATCACCGCGCCAACTGCCACATAGAAGGTTTCGAACTTGTTTTCACGGGAACTACCCGCTCGATAAAAACCGGACTTGGCAATCTTACTGCCACACTGACTAAAAGTGGTTAAACTGCTATACAGGATTTTCAAACGGGTATTTTCCGCAGCTTCACCAGACAGGATTTTATTGAATTCATGGCTGAGCAAGCCATACAGCTCGACTTTATCCAGTGTTTGTATTGCACCCCAAGTCAGAATAATCGCGGTATCTCGCGGGCTAAAACCCGCCGTCAGCGTATTAACTCCAACTTCATCGGGCAGTACATACACCGCCGGAGGTTCAATTAAAAAGGTATCGGCCAGCTGCTGGGTAATTTGCAGTGCCGCACTTTCCTCAGGAATACTTTCCATCGGGCTGAGACGGCGCGCACCCATCTGTTTTGCCAGCGAATAACCGCCATTCCGGAAAAGATAAAATTCATAGATGACCGAGATCATCATGGCACATAACAGCAAAGCAATCAGATAAGGACTGAGCATATGCCAGAAAATAGACTGGGTAGAATCAACATAAAAAACGAATAGACCAACAACGGTATTGATAATAAAAATAGTTAACAGCACAGCAATCAAGCAGAAGCTTACAGGCAATACGATATTCTTGTTTTTTATAAAATCATATCCTACGTTGCGCAATGTAGAACCCTAGTTAAGATTATTTTCAATGGGTTCATCATAAAACAAAAAAGCGGGAAATTCCCGCTTTTTCATGATGATTTTAAGCGCTTAGACTTCACGTACGCCAGTTAAATCCACAGAAGCTGCATCGATATTCACATCGATGTAATTCCCTTCTTTCATGGCACTGTCACTACGTTTTTGCTGTAGATCATCCAGATACTGCGCATCAATACCACCCGCGACATAAACGCCGTCAAATACCGAACAGTCAAAATCTTTCAGATCTGGCACTTTGGTGGTTCGAACTGCATCTTTTAAATCTTCCAGATCCTGGAACACCAAACGGTCTGCACCAATAATTTCACGAATTTCTTCAACGCTACGATCTGAGGCAATTAGCTCTGATTTTGCCGGCATATCGATACCGTACACGTTTGGATATTTCACCATCGGTGCTGCGGAAGCAAAGAAGACTTTTTTCGCACCAGAATCACGTGCCATCTGGATAATTTCATTACAGGTCGTACCACGCACAATCGAGTCATCGACCAATAGTACGTTTTTACCCTTAAATTCAAGCTCAACCGGGTTCAGTTTTTGACGTACCGATTTTTTACGTAGTTGCTGACCTGGCATAATAAAAGTACGACCGATATAACGGTTTTTCATGAAACCTTCACGGAATTTCACACCCAGCATATTGGCAAGTTCCAATGCAGAAGTACGTGAAGTATCCGGAATCGGAATCACCACATCGATATCATGCTCTTCACCCCACTCGCGCAGAATTTTTTGCGCCAGCTTCTCACCCATTTTCAGACGTGCTTTATACACCGAGATTCCATCAATAATGGCATCCGGACGGGCAAAATACACATATTCAAAAATACATGGACGATATTCAGGATTGCTCGCACATTGCTTGGTAAAGAAATTACCTTGTAAATCGATAAATACCGCTTCACCTGGCTGAATATCACGCTCAACTTTGAAGCCCAGCGCAGTAATCGCAACCGATTCAGAAGCTATGATATATTCCATGCCCTGTTCAGTTTCACGTGAACCGTAAATCAGTGGACGGATACCATTCGGATCACGGAAGCCCACCAGACCTTGTCCGGTAATCATTGCTACCACACCATAAGCGCCTTTACAACGCTCATGCACACGTGTTACCGCATGGAAAATATCTTCCGAAGTCGGCACCAATTTGCCATGTTTTTGCAATTCATGCGCTAGCACGTTTAGCAGCACTTCTGAATCAGAATCCGTGTTCATATGACGCAAGTCAGTTTTGAACAGGTCATCGTGAATTTCTTCGGCATTGGTCAAATTACCGTTATGCGCCAAGGTAATTCCATACGGCGAGTTCACATAAAATGGCTGTGCTTCTGCACTGCTCGATGAACCGGCTGTTGGATAACGCACATGACCAATCCCGTAATTTCCTTTCAAGGCACGCATATGACGGGTATGAAATACATCACGCACCATCCCATTGTCTTTACGAAGGAACAGACGCCCTTCATCACATGTCACGATCCCAGCTGCATCTTGTCCACGATGTTGTAACATCGTTAATGCATCAAACAACATTTGGTTAACGGGTGATTTACCAGCTATACCAACTACTCCACACATAGCAACCTCGCAGACAAGCTAGGATTAATAAAAAGGATTATTTGTAGACTCATCTGCAGCTCCAGATTTGGACGATGTTTCAGATGATACAGCTGAAGGTTTCGATGTCCCTTCAGGCTTGATATGTTGTAGTGCGCCATTCGCGGCGTCTTTCGACATTTGAGTCGCCCAAGGCGCATAAGGCAATAAGGCTTGAATAAACTTGGACTGTTTCCAGTGCGGTGAGCTTTCTACCCATGGGCCAATGCCTTGCATGGTAATCAGTACAATCAGCAAGCCTTTCAGGCTACCAAAGACACCACCTGCCAGACGGTTAAGCGGACCCAGTTTAAGACTCTTTAAAATACGGTTTAAAAGCGCAGTGACGATCCAGGTCAGAACCACAATTAACAGGACGATAAAGGCGAAGGCTGCTATCTTTTGTACGACTGGATCTGTACTCAGAGCAACCATAGACGGCGCAAGTAGCGTTGAATATTTTGCCGCAACAATCAGGGCAAAGATCCATCCCACTAAGTTCGCAAAGGCTTTAATAAATCCTTGACGCAAACCGTTGAGCCCTCCAATGAGCAAGATAATCAGCAGAAAGATATCAATGGCATTCATAGGATTTAAAGTGCGTCTACACAATCTTTTACAAGTTCAGGTCCAGTATAGATGAGGCCACTATAAACTTGTACAAGGCTGGCACCTGCCTGTTTCTTGGCAACAGCATCTGCGCCTGAAAGAATACCACCCACACCAATCAAGGGAATTTGTCCTTTTAACACCTGAGCAAATGCAGCCAGACATGCGGTACTTTTCTCAAAGACTGGCGCGCCAGATAGACCACCTGCCTCCTCTGCATGCGCCAGACCTTCCACCCCTTCACGTGACAGTGTGGTATTGGTCACGATCAGACCATCAATCTTGAATTGCAGTAACTGCTTGGCAATAAAGGCAATATCGGTTTCGTCCAGATCAGGCGCTACTTTAAGGACCAAAGGTACATAATGCTGGTATTCCTGCGCCAATTCAAGCTGACGGTTTTTCAATGTTTCAAGCAGTTCGGTCAGTGCATCACCACTTTGCAGGCTGCGCAGGTTTTTGGTATTGGGAGAAGAAATGTTGACGGTAATATAAGAAGCATAATTATAGACTTTTTCTAAACAGATGAGGTAATCATCTACTGCTTTTTCTACCGGAGTATCAGCGTTTTTACCGATATTGATACCGAGAATGCCTTTAAATTTGGCCGCTTTGACATTTTCAACCAGCTGATCCACGCCATCATTGTTAAAGCCCATACGGTTAATAATAGCTTTGGCCTGCGGCAGACGGAACAAACGCGGATGAGGGTTGCCTGCTTGCGGTCGCGGCGTAATGGTACCAATTTCAATAAAACCAAAACCTTGACCAGCAAGGGCATCAATATAAGCACCATTTTTGTCTAAACCTGCCGCAAGCCCTACTGGATTGGGAAATTCGATTCCCATACAGGTTACAGGTTTTGCAGTAACATTTTGACGCATCAAGCCCATTTTATGGGATGATTTTAATAGTGATAGTGTCAGCTCATGTGCACGCTCTGGTGCTAAAGAAAACAACAAAGGGCGGGCTAGAGAATACAACATATCTAGAAAAGTCTACTGCTTTTTAAGTCGGCATATTATAGGCATAGGCTGACAAAAAAACCATGCTTTGCAAATCTTTATTTTTACCGTTTATTGCACGGTCGCGGTTAATTTAATCTGTCCTGCTTCATTATTTAGTTCCATTTTCTCAACACTTAGACCCATTTGTGCCAGTTGAGTCAGGAAGTTTGCCAAAACTGCATAATTTTCATGCATGACCGCCAATTGAATTTTTCCATCTATTTGCTGGGATGCAACCGAAAGACCTTGTTGCTGTGCCACCCGCTGTACTTTCTCTGCGGCATCCAGCTGCATGTCTCCAGCAGGCTTTATGGTGACTGCATTACTTTGCATCCAGACAATGGTATCTTTCAGCTGATTTAAACGTTTCTGCTGGGTGTCTGCTGCCTGATGCATATACCAGAGTGCTGAACTGACCGCAGCCACAACTACAAAAATAGTGGTAAAAATCACCAATACCCGTTCACGTGCCGAGAGACTGTCCAGATAATCCCTCAGTTTTTCAAAAGATTGATCCATGCGATTTTGTAGCGCTTCGATGGCTTTCATTATTGCACCCTCACCAGCCCAATGGCACCTGTTCCGCTGGCCTGAATATTCCCCAGCTCCACTTTAAAGCCTTGCTGACTCAATTGCTTGGTCAATGCATTTAGCATATCTGATGAATTGGCTTTAAGCTCCATACTCAACACAGACGCATCATAATTGATCCGTTGTGCCACAATCTGGTTCTGCATCAAGACTGGTCCAATCCGACTAATCAGCTGTAATGCCTGTGTATCGGCGATCTGGCTTTGACGCAACTGCCCTTCAAACTGGCTTTTGATATTCTGCTCAGTGACCGGATAATTTTGCCCAAACCAGTACTTGAACTGATCAACGGCCTGTGCAGTGGTCTGATTTGCCACTTTTTTATATTGATACCAGCGCACCGCATCATAACTAAACTGTAAGACTAATATGCCCAGAAATACAGCTGCGCATGCTTTCCAGTAACCGGAAATGGCACCTTCAGATTTAGCTTTGGGCAATACATTAAACGCATGTTGTTTGGGTTTTTTCAATACAGGAAGGACATACTGAAAAGATTCTAACTGCTCCTGTGTGACCAGTGCTTCTAGGCTACTTAACTGATCCTGATTCAGATTACTAACTTTATAATGCAAATCTTTGGGCTGATAATCCAGATACAGACTCAGATCATCCAATGACTGGCCGATATATTCTGCCTCTCGTACCAACAAGCGCCCACCAATTTGGGTAATCACCCGCTGATTGGCTTCAGGAACCGGCAGCACCAAAAAGTCTGGCAGCAAAGCCGCCAGCTTGACGGGAATCAGGTTGAGAGAATACTGCAAGGTCTCGAGGGTAGAATTCGCAATCCCCATAATACTGACCTGATCAGGCTGCTGAAAATAATGCAGCACTTTCATGGCATCGACGGGCAGCACCACATATTCTTCAAGCAGATACTTGATGCCCTCATTGCCCATTTTTTTATATTGGCTCTTGGGCAAAGTCTGCTGCAAAATTTGCACATGACGGCTCGGGAAAAACACTACTGCTTCTTCGCCATGATGAGCCTGAATCTCCTGAATCAACTGCTCAAGTGTGGCCGCAGTGTTCCAGAATTCCCCAGTTGACCATTGCCAAACCCCATTGGCCTCAGGCATCCATAAATACAACATCGATTGTGTACTACCGTTTTAATTGGTTTTTATAATGTAGGAATAAAACTTTTAACTGTTGTCGACAAACCCGCGGCAATGACTGGCTGCGCATAGATACGTGCTTCTGCCAATGCATAGGGATGAAAAGACTCCGCCAGCAAAATAGAAGAAATGTGTGCCACCACATTCATATGACACACCACGGCAATCGATTCATAAGGCAGTTGCGACAACCATTCAACCGCGACCTTGGCATCATCATCGGGTTTAATCGCATTACAGATCACCACGGGTACATCTTGAAAATACTGCTGCAGATGAGCCAGGGTCTCTTGTGCACGCAATAAGGGACTGACCACAAACACTTCAGGTTTAATCATATTTTTTAAGAACTGTGCAGTTTGCTCAGCCTGCTGATGACCACGCTCCGTCAATGGACGCTTGCTATCATTGCCATTGACTGGTGGAGCAGCCTCACCATGTCGCACTAAAGTCAGTTGCATTGGATTTCCTTATTTTCTTTTGCCTGCATGATAACTGGCCAATATGACAATTCACATACAGTCCCTTTGTGTTATAGATCAGACTTGATGATGTGGCAAGACAAATTCCACATCACTGCGATGACCGTTTTTCATCAATGACAATGCAATGCTGAGTGGTGGTGCACCTTCAAAAATCACATCATACAAGGCAGAAGTAATTGGCATATAGACATCCAGTTCTTCGGAACGCGCCTTGACCTGTACGATGGTATTGATCCCTTCTGCAGTTTGACCCAGTTCAGTAGTAGCCTGCTCCAAAGTCTTGCCTTTGCCCAAGGCAAAACCAACCTGATAATTACGACTCAGCGGACTGCTACAAGTCGCAAATAAATCACCCACACCGGAAAGCCCGAGGAAAGTCAGCGGATTCGCGCCCAATTTTACCGCAAAACGGCTCATTTCGGCCAGTGCACGGGTCAGGATCATACTCTTGGTATTTTCACCCACGTTATACGCGGCTGCCATCCCCATCGCGACGGCATAAATATTTTTTAAGGCACCACCGAGTTCTACACCATGTACATCATCACTGGCAAAAACACGGAACAAGGCACTATGTAAGGCTTGCTGTACGGCATAACGTACCAGCTCAGACTCGCTGGCAATCACGGTTCCTGCCGGCTGACCTGCCACAATTTCCTTGGCGAGATTCGGTCCGGACAACACTCCATAAGGCACTTCTGGCAACACTTCCCGAATAATATCACTCATGAAGCTAAAAGTTTTGGCTTCAATCCCTTTGGTGAGTGAAATCACGGCTTGTGAGGTGATAAAAGGCTTGATTTGTTGCAGGACATCCCGAAAAGAATGACTTGGAATCGCGACTAAAATAATATCGCGATCACGCACAGCCAGTTCCAGATCCGACACAGCCAGTAAGTTTTCTTCCAGCTGGAAATCGGGCAAATAACGTTTATTGATATGCGTGGCATTAATATCTGCCGCAACGGCTTCGTCACGAATCCAGATCATGGTATTACAACCATTACGCACTGCAGTATTGGCCATTGCGGTACCAAAACTGCCCCCACCCAACACCGTGACTCTTAAAGCGGTCTTATGATCGACTGCAACCGGCTCGACCAGTGCTGAAAAATTTAATTCTGACATGTTATTTTTTAATACCCTGTTATACCGTGCAAATTAACCGTTCTGATTCCAATAACTTACAAAATTACTGGTCTGAATCTCTGCGCGTGCTGGAATTGCTTTTGCTGCAGTGCCAATATAAATAATACCCGAGACCAAATCATCTTTTGAAATTCCTAATGCCTGCTTAAACAGGCCAGACTCGACTACAGCACCACTGCGCCACATGGTCGAGAAACCCTGAATCTGGAGTGATAACAGAAAATTCTGTATGGCGGCGCCTGAACTGAGAATCTGTTCAAAATGTGGAACTTTAGGATGATCCTGCAAACGCGTTAAAGCCAGCACCAATAGTGGCGCACGGAATGGATGATTCTTGACCCGTTCAATCTGTGCCGTTTCAGTTTCACCCAGATCGACCAGTGCCTGAGACAACAGCTCCCCAAATGCTTCACGCTGTGCATCAGGTATCACCACAAAGGTGGTGGGTTTCAACCGATGATGATCTGGTGCTGTCAATGCCGCCTGAAAAGCCAGCTCCAGCTGTTCTGCATTCGGTGCCGGTGCCAGCAAATGTCCTATTGATTGACGTTGGTGAATATTTTGATGAACGATGTCGACCACGGATTCCGTCATTGCTTTGTAGATCTATACTTAAAAACTGTTTTCAAGATTAGCATATTCCAGCTGTAATACTCTATAAACTTCACCGCGACTTAGCCGCAAAAATTACTCAAGAACATTACAATATTTTTATTTTAATCAATGAAATACTCAGTTGAATTACTTTTTTAGCATAGAGTCACACTAAAAATTTCCAAACTTATACAACAGCTCCAAATTCTGTGCGCTTTACTATGCTCAAATAAGCTTAATTCTGTTTTCACCCGAGATTTTATCATGAAAAAAACAATTGCGATCAGCGGATTAGCAGCTTCAGCTCTACTTTTAACTGCCTGTGCTTCCAACCCAACCTCACTGGCAATTCAGAAAGAAAATAATCAGTTTGAGGTCACCGGATTAGGTAAAAATCAATTAACTGCCAAAAATAATGCCATTAATGCTGCCAGCAAAACCTGTGGTTCGAAAGCTACTGCGATTATTATCGATGAAAAGACGGGTTATAACGGGGCATTAAAAGGTGTCGTTGATGATCAGACTGGACAGATGATTCAGGCAGCAGCGACTGTTTTAGGTAATATCGCAGGCACCAATACCGGTTTAAACCAGAATGATGACTATCAAACCATTTTGACTTTCCGTTGTCAGGCCAAATAAGTCCAGATCACATGGTCATAAAAAAACCGCTCTTCAAGAGCGGTTTTTTTAATCTGGATTAGCAATAACCTTCCAGACGGGTCAAAGGCAATTTCTGTCCAATCGCCTTCTCAATTTCTGGTAGATAGAACGCATCATCTTCGGCAAGGAAACTAATACTCACACCACGTGTTCCCGCACGGCCAGTACGTCCAATACGATGTACATAATCATCTGACTGTTCAGGTAAAGTGAAGTTCACCACATGTGAAACACCATCCACATGAATACCACGACCCGCAACATCTGTTGCAATCATAATGTTGTGCTTACCATTTTTGAACTGGTCTAGCATTTTTAGACGCTTGTCTTGAGCAATCTCACCAGACAGCATGACCACCTTATAACCATCACGTTTTAAATGATCATAAAGCTTACGCACCTGATCACGACGGTTGGCGAAAATCATCACCTTTTCAATCGGCTCATCACGCAAGATTTCTTGCAACAGTTTATATTTATCGGCCTTAGCCACCATATACACCCGTTGCTCGACATCGGCATTGGTTTTCTTTTCCGGTTCAATTTCAACTGTGACCGGTTCAAATAACCATTGCTGGGCCAAATTTAGTACATCATAGCTGAATGTTGCAGAGAACATTAAAGTCTGACGTTGCTCCTTACGCGGCGAAAAACGCACAATGCGTTTCACTGAAGGAATAAAGCCCATATCGAGTAGACGATCCGCTTCATCAATGACCAGAAATTCAATCTGATCCAGCCAGACTTCTTTTTGCTCGACAAAATCGATCAAACGACCGGGTGTCGCGACCATAATATCGACAGGTGCTTTATTTAGTTGATTCTTTTGCTTGTCAAAATCTACACCACCCAGCAAAGTCACGACATTGAGACCGGCATATTTGGCCAGATCCTGTGCATCGCTTTCAATTTGCAGTGCCAGTTCACGGGTCGGTGCCAAAATCAGGGCGCGCGGTTCACCACGATAACGCTGTTCCTGAATCGGATTATTTAATAGATCATTCATGATACTAATTAAAAAGGCCGCAGTTTTACCGGTACCTGTCTGTGCACGGCCAATGGCATCATGTCCTGCCAGCGTGAATTTTAAAACCTTCTGCTGGATAGGCGTCATGGTGGTAAAGCCTAAAGCATCAATCGCTTTTTTTAGATTGGGATGTAAATTTAAGGTTTCAAAACCAGATGACATAAAGCGGTGCTCTACTTGGGTAATCACTAAGATGGGGATAGTATAAACAAAAAACGCCCCAAGTTATATTGGAGCGTTTTCTTTTTAGCTTAATCCGAAGATTAGTCTAATGGTTGAACTTCTTCAGCTTGAAAGCCTTTTTGACCTTTAACAACACTGAATTCAACGCGTTGACCATCACGAAGTGAACGGTGGCCGTCACCTTGGATAGCACGGAAATGAACAAATACGTCATCACCGCCGTTACGTTGAATAAAGCCGAAGCCTTTAGTATCGTTAAACCACTTAACTACGCCTTGTTCGCGAGCAGCTGTCATAAGTTAATCCTCATTGAAACTAAAAGAAGGACCACCCGGTGTTGCAAACAGCAGAGCAAACAAGTTTGAAAATATTATTTTTAAGCTTGTAATCATTCTGTAAAACTATCAACAAAATCCCGGTTACATCCATTTATGTAATAGGGTGAAAAACAATCACTTTGTTTATTCAAAGTCCCAAATACGCAACGAGCTTAACATGGGTTTATCACAATTAATAGATTTTTTTTAGCATGTTCTGTTTGATTTAGTTATTTTTTTCATGAAAATTGTCAAAAGACTTTATATCTTCTTTTAGATCCTGATTTTTATTAAAGCAGTTTGGTTCTATACGCTTCTTTGTTACTATTTATTGTCATTTTTTTGCTATATGAATGAAACCCTAATGTCGCAAAATCCAGAGCAGTATTGTCTTATCGATGCCATGGGAAAACCCTGCCCGATGCCGCTTTTAATGTTAAAACGGGCACTAAAGGCCGGTAATCAGAAAACTTTCTTGCTCAAATCCTCTGATCCACATAGTCAGACGGATGTCAGCCGTTATTGCCAGATTCATCAACTCAAGCTTGAATCAAGAAAAGTTTCTGATTCAGAATTTCACTACTTGATTGAATCTTAAAAATTTTCAATTAAACTGTTTATCTTAGTTTCGTATACTTTTTTACATTTCTCTACCCAAATATCCATTATTTGCGGAGAGATTGGATTAAGATAAAACCTATGTTTAGGGTTATCCCGCACTTCAAGGAGAACACATGAGTGACAGCCGCAATCAGTTGATGCCCCTGTCATTATCGGCGCCAGGGGTCAACCTCGGTGCTTATATCAGCACTGTCAATCAGATTCCGATTTTAACGGCCGAACAAGAAAAAGAGTTGGCTGAACGCTATTACTATGACCAGGATTTAGATGCAGCAAAAATGCTGGTCATGTCACATTTGCGTTTTGTGGTGCATATTGCACGCAGTTATGCAGGTTATGGTCTGCCACAAGGCGACCTGATTCAGGAAGGCAACCTGGGTCTGATGAAAGCTGTAAAACGTTTTGACCCGAATATGGGCGTACGTTTGGTGTCATTTGCTGTGCACTGGATTAAGGCGGAAATTCATGAATATGTGATCCGTAACTGGCGTATTGTTAAAATCGCCACCACCAAAGCGCAACGTAAACTGTTTTTTAATCTGCGTAGCCTGAAAAAATCATCGAAAAAGTTGACCCTCGCAGAAGCACAGTCGATTGCCAATGATTTAAATGTCACACCAGAACAAGTTCTGGAGATGGAAGGCCGTTTGACGGCATATGATGCTGCTTTTGATGCTTCCGGCGATGACGATGATGAAGGTTCAACTTATGTTGCACCGGCTTTATATCTTGAAGATAACCGTTATGATCCGGCCCGTCTGATTGAAAATGAGGATTATGAGGAACAAAGTACTTCTGCTCTGCACGAAGCCATGGATCAGCTCGATGATCGTTCACGTAATATCTTGCAGCGTCGCTGGCTAGACGATGAGAAATCAACCCTGCATGAGCTGGCCGCCGAATATAACGTTTCCGCGGAACGTATTCGCCAACTCGAAAAAAATGCCATGGAAAAAATTAAAGTGGCGATGTCCTCCAATTAACACCAAATTCTGTTATTAATTTAATCTGAAAAAGCCTTCATCAAAGAAGGCTTTTTTATGCCCGAATTTTGAATTTATGCTAAGGTTGAGCGCAAACTTTATCAGGAAGATCAATTCAAATGTGGGTTGCGATTTCAGCATTCAACTTGGCGCTTGCCGTGATGCTCGGTGCCTTTGGTGCACATGGTTTAAAAGCGCGCGCGACTGAAGCCCAGCTCGGCTGGTGGCAAACGGCAACGGATTATTTTTTCTATCATGCCTTAGGTTTGCTTATTCTAGCCTTGCTCGCGAAAGTCATTCCGACACTCCCGATTCAATGGAGTTTTTGGCTGATTCAGGTCGGTATTTTATTATTTTCTGGTTCACTGTATATCATGGCCTTGGGTTTACCACGTGGATTAGGCGCAATTACGCCAATTGGTGGTGCTTTAATGATTGCAGGATGGTTAATTCTGGCCTGGAATGCTTTAAAATACGCCAGATAAGTCTGAAAATCACTTAATCATGGAGGGTAGCTAGAATGATGATTTATATCAATGGCGAACAACAGGAAACTCACTGCAAGAATCTGCTGGAACTGATTCAGAGTATGGCGCTTGAGGGTAAGCGTTTTGCAGTTGAAGTCAATGAAATGATTATTCCTAAAAGCAAATTAGGCGATACGCCGATTTGCGATACAGACAAAATAGAAATTATTCACGCGGTCGGTGGCGGCTAATACTCGGGACAATTATGCAAGATTTATTACAGATTGGTTCACGCCAATTCCAGTCTCGCCTTTTGGTAGGCACAGGCAAATATAAAGATTTAAATGAAACTCAGCAAGCCATTCAAACCAGTGGCGCAGAGATTGTTACTGTCGCGATTCGTCGGGTCAATATTGGACAGCATCCAGATCAGCCGAATCTGCTGTCAGTCATTCCTCCGGAAAAATATACCATTTTGCCAAATACCGCAGGTTGCTTCGATGCCAATAGTGCCGTTCGCACCTGTATGCTGGCGCGTGAACTCCTTGATGGCCATAATCTGGTCAAGCTTGAAGTTTTAGGCGATGAAAGAACCTTATATCCGAATGTGACTGAAACCTTGAAAGCTGCACGTACCTTGATTGACGATGGCTTTGAAATCATGGTCTATACTTCGGATGATCCAATCGTGGCACAAGAGCTGGAAAGCATGGGCTGTGTGGCAATTATGCCTTTGGGCAGCCTGATTGGTTCGGGCTTGGGAATTCTCAATCCACATACCCTGTCGATTATTAAAGAAAATGCCAAAGTGCCTGTACTGGTCGATGCCGGTGTTGGTACTGCAAGTGATGCCGCAATTGCGATGGAACTGGGCTGTGATGGTGTACTGATGAATACGGCGATTGCGGCTGCACAGAATCCGGTACTCATGGCCTCAGCCATGAAAAAAGCAGTCGAAGCTGGCCGTGAAGCTTTTCTGGCCGGCCGTATGCCACGCAAACGTATGGCCAATGCCAGCTCGCCGGAAACTGGTTATTTCTTTAAATAAATCTCATCGTAGTCAAAGGATTGTATGATTCTTTGACTATCATTTAGCTTTTACTCATCCTAAATTATCTATTTTTATAAATCAGCTCGACGGATTCAAGCTTTAATAAAGCATCAGGAAAAAGCAGCTCCCCCTGCAAGCCTGGCAATTCAATCTTGCTCCAGACCAGTTTATTACGTAAAGACAATGGAAGTTTCTCTGCAATAATCGTAGTGCAATAACGATGCGTCTCACCTCTTGATCCTAAAATAAATTGCTCTCCTACCTGCCTTGTCACGGCCCTAGCAATATCTTTTCTTTTATATGGCTCTAAACTGCTTTCTCTATAAACTGCCCACTTTTTTGCTCGTTTTGAGTCAATAAAATCACTGATATCTGATTGAATCACTTGATTTACATGTGAGGGATCATCATCTGTGGTCGCATGCACCACCAAAATATTCGGTTGAGTTTCTGCAATCACGCCAATATGTGAGTATTCACTCCCACTCAGTTTTTTGATTAAAAAACTTTCGTAACCCACCCCTTCCCGAACAATCCAATCACCCACTTGAAATGCGTGCTCGGGCATATAAATCTGTTTATCTTGCTTTATAGTATCTTGGGGGGGAAACCCAATAAAAAGGCAGATTAGAATAACTAATCTGCCCAAAATCAAACTAAACCGATTATAAATCAACTTTCCATTTATCTTCATTTTTGATAAGTTTTACTCGATCTGTTACAGAATTAGAGCCTTCATTTTTAAAGCTGACTCCGATAGTCACCCGTCCTTTTCCATTTGCTTCATCGATATTTTTGTCTACCACACTAATTTCTTTGACTCCGCCTTTACGTTCAGCTTGCTCTTTAGCCTTTGCCGCGCCAGCTTTTATTTTGCCTTGAATCATTTCTTCAGAACCTGCTTGGGCTTTAACATTTTCAGGTATATAAATATAAGAGAGCATTTTTTCTGAATCGCCTTTATAGGCTGCTGTAACATATTCTTGAGCTACATTTTCTGGATTTTTAACACTACTACATGCAACCAGCATTCCCGTTAAACCGAAACTTAATACTAAATTCAGTATTCTCTTCATCTTATTTATTCCAATAGCAATTATTAAATGAAAGTCAAAAAAAAAGCATAATAATTATGCTTTTTTTTAAATTTTATGGAATTAGACCTTCATCTCGCATTGCAATCTGTACAGACTGACGCTCTGCGACTTTATTGCGGATATGAATAATATTCTTATACGGACTTAAATCATGCTCAATATGATTCGACCAATTGGTCAACACAAACAGATAAGCATCGGCTGGGCCAAAGTTATCATCAACCAGATAGTCATTGTCTGATTCAGCAATCGCTTTGTCGATATAACTCAATAGACGATCGACTTCTGCATAGGCTTTTTTCTTTTCATCATCGGATAACTTGCCACCAAAGAACACCGCATAAGCATCATGCAATTCTGAGTTGAGATAACCCAGCCATTCCAGAACTTTGGCACGTCCCATACCAGATGGCGGAATCAGATCTTGTTTTGGATCGTGTTGAGCCAGAAAAGGTAAAATGGCTACGTTTTCTGTCAGGATCAGACCAGGATTAATTTCTAAGGCTGGTACATAGCCTTTAGGATTAATTTCGTAATAATCCGTACCTTTCTCTGTTTTATGTGTTTTTAAGTCAACACGTTCCAAATCAAAATCGACATTAATTTCATTTAAAATAATATGAGCTGCCAGTGAGCATGCACCCGGCGAATAGTAAAGCTTCATTTCTGATCCTTGTTATACACTTCTCTATGTTTTAAATCGCTTCTGTCAAACTTTCAAGTGATCAAACCTGTAAATTGCAAAAAAGCGTAACTGCCCCTCAGGACATTTACTCATTCAATATTCAGGAAATTAACGGCTTTTTCAAGCCCATCTCTGTAGATTTTTGACCGCATCTGTTTAAGATACCCAGGTTTTCCAAATTTAGATGATATTTCGTGATTAGCCTTAAAAAAGAAGAATGGTTTTCCAATGTTCGGACTGATGTACTCGCAGGTTTGGTGGTTGGACTGGCCTTGATTCCCGAGTCGATTGCCTTCTCTGCAATTGCTGGCGTCGATCCGCAGGTCGGTCTCTATGCTTCGTTTTGTATTGCTGTGACGATTGCTTTTTTTGGCGGCCGCCCTGCCATGATCTCAGCGGCTACGGGTGCGATGGCACTGCTGATGATTACGCTGGTAAAAGACCATGGACTGCAATATCTGCTGGTAGCGACTATTCTGACCGGAATTATTCAGGTCATTGCCGGTTATTTTAAAGTGGCCAAGTTGATGCGCTTTGTTTCGCAAGCTGTGGTGTATGGATTTTTGAATGCATTGGCAATTCTGATTTTTGTCGCACAGCTTCCCGAGATGCAAAAAATGGATGGGATGGGCTATCTGTTTATTGCCATGGGTCTGGCGATTATCTATCTATTTCCTTATCTGCCTAAAATTGGTAAAGCCATTCCTTCTCCGCTAATTTGCATCATCGTGCTGAGTGGACTGGTGCTGTTCTTGGGTACAGATATGCGAACCGTGAGTGATCTGGGGCAATTTCCGGACACCTTACCAGTGTTCCTGCTGCCGGAGATTCCGCTCAATCTGGAAACCCTACAAATTGTACTGCCTTATTCATTGACGCTGGCGACTGTCGGTTTGCTGGAAAGCATGATGACCACGACTGTAATTGATGAAGTCACCGGAACTGAAGGTGACCGTCATCAGGAATGTCGTGGTCAGGGTATGGCCAATATTGTCAGTGGTTTTATGGGTGGCATGGCCGGTTGTGCCATGATCGGTCAATCGATTATTAATGTGTCTTCCGGTGCACGAACCCGTTTATCAACGCTGATTGCCGGTGTATTTTTGCTGTGCCTGGTGGTGTTTCTGAAAGACTGGCTGGCTTATATTCCGATGGCGGCTTTGGTGGCGATTATGGTGATGGTCGCCTTTACCACTTTCCAGTGGGGTTCAGTCAAACAATTCAATAAACATCCGCTGGAATTTAATGTGGTTATGATTGCGGTGGTGCTGGTGGTTTTAGCCACCCATAATCTGGCACTGGGTGTATTTGTTGGCGTGCTGCTTTCTGCCCTGTTCTTTATTAATAAACTGGAAAGAACCGTACATGTTTATACGCATTTGAATTCGGCTCATTCACGCAGCTACTTTATTTCTGGACAGATTTTCTTTAGCAGTTCAGAGAAGTTCTATCAGTTCTTTGATTTTAAAGAAAAGCTTGAACATGTTGAACTAGATCTGACCCATGCGCATATTTGGGATGTGACCTCAGTGAATATGCTGAATAACGTCATCCAGAAATTTAAAGCTCAAGGTATAGAGGTGACCGTGATTGGTTTAAATGAAGCCAGCAGCACCTTGATTGACCGTTTTAGGAGCTGAGGCATGATGATTAATAAAAGAGCCTCGCTTGGCTCTTTTATTGTATCTGGAAGATCTTGCCGATTTTTATGGAGAAATACCGAGAAAAGTTTGACTTGCTCGGCTCAGGACTTAAAATACCGCATTCTGAATTTTTAGATTTGCCAAAGTTATGTCGAACGATCAATTAGACCAGCAAGTCGTGGAGCTGGACAATTTAAGCGAGCACCGTGAAATCGTGACGTTTATGCGCCGCTCAATGCCGCTGAACACCTCTCAACGTACTGCGCTTGAACAATATGGTCACTTAATTTTGGAATATCCGGTGGGCGATTTACGTCAACACTTTGAACATCCTGAGCGTCCTTTAACGGTAGAAATCGGTTTTGGTATGGGCCGTTCTCTGGTGCTGATGGCCAAGGCCAATCCCGAGCGTAACTTTGTCGGGATTGAAGTTCATGTACCAGGCATTGCGCAGTGTATCTATGAAGCAGGTATGGCCGGCGTAACCAACTTACGTGTACTGGATGCCGATGCGATTCAAGTGCTGCGTGAAATGCCGGACAATAGTATCAATACGGTTCAGCTTTACTTCCCTGATCCATGGCAGAAAAAACGTCATTTTAAACGCCGTTTTGTTTCACATGAACGTATGCCACTGGTTGAGCAAAAGCTGGAGCTGGGCGGCACCTTCCATGCTGCAACAGATTGGGAACCATATGCAGAATGGATGCTTGAAGTTTTGGAAGAACGTCCACGTCTGGAAAACCTCGCAGGTAAAGGCAACAGCTATCCTCGTCCTGACTGGCGTCCACAAACCAAGTTTGAGCGTCGCGGCATTGAAGCCGGTCACAAGATTAATGACTTTATCTTTAAAAAAATTTCTTAATCTAGGTCTAAAAAAGCGCTGACATCTCAGCGCTTTTTTATAAAAAAACTTTATCTTTCAATCAAAGATATACTAACGAGCACTGTACCTCTAATCGAACTTAAAAAGAAAAACAGCCCTTCATCTTTATGCCATGTCCATTTTTTATCCAGATTGAAAAATTCAGCGCATTTATTATTGATGACGTTCTAAAATCTGCTGGCTCAACAACTGATAGACATTTTGTAAATCTGCTCGCTGCCGATTCGCCAGCATCTGCTGATGCATATTCAGGATATTTTGATCACCACGCATGGCGGGGCCAGTCTGCATTTGCCTTGGATCATTTTCGGTAGCTTTATGGGCAGTTTCTAGTATTAAGGGATACAGCAGACTGAAATCGACCTGCTCAGCATCTACAATCTGTTTGGCCATATCATAACAATAATTACTGAAATTACAGGCAAATACTGCGGCCAGATGCAAACTTAAGCGTTGTTCAGAGCTATAGTGATAGACTCTATTGCTTAGGCTATTTGCTAGATCATGCAGTTTTTCTTGATCTTCAGCATTATCCGCTTCAATAAATAAAGGCGTATTTGACCAGTCGATGTCACGCTCCAGACTAAAAGTCTGTAAAGGATAAAATACGCCTGAACGTGGGTGAACATCCTGCAAAACGTTTAAGTGGGTACTGCCAGAAGTATGTACGATCAACACATCAGGAAGATAGGCATGTACCTGCTCGATGACAGATCGAATGAATTGGTCACTGACGGCAATGATTAAAAGATCAATTTCGGAATGCAGTAATTCAGGAGCGTTGATCGCCTGAGCCTTAAATTTAGATGCCAGCTGTTCTGCCTTGGCAAAACTGCGGCTATAGATTTGTACAAGCTCATGCTGTCCATTTAAGCCTTGGGCAAGATGAAAGGCAACTCGACCTGCCCCAATAATACTAATCCGCATCTGCTGATCTTCCTGAATAATTGCGCACAGCATGCCAATAAAAAAAGGACGAAGCAATTCGTCCTTTTGTGTAAATCAGATTTTAAAATTTACGTAAGGTTAAAATCTGCTCACTGCGACCAAAAGGCCCATGAAGATCATGTAAAATTCCACTAGTTAAACCAATGCCATCTTCACCATATTGCTGTAGCACTTCTAGTCCTAGCCATGTGCCTTTAGGCAAACGATGCAAATGAATCTGCAAGTCCAGATTTGGGAAACCCCATCCCGCATTTGGGTCCTGACGCGGCACCACACCGTTGGCTGTATCCACCATTCCCATCAAGCGGCTAAAGTCGCTGGTCGTCTGACCTTCTACCATTTCCAGGGCATTGGATAACCAGACAATACCTTTGCCCGCACGATGATCGACATGGGCACGGGTATTAATACTTTGAATATAACCACCTGGCCAGCAACGCATCCCTTCCCACATCGGCAGGTCTTCAGGGTGCTGAACCGGAAAATCTTCCAGACCAGCGATCGCACGGGTATCCGAAGTCATCATTTTCCAGGCACGTGCCACAATACAGGTTTTCCCGTTGGCACACATTTCTGCTTCAATAAGTTCGATGGTTTTACCCGGACGAATCATGCGCGTAGTAATGGAAAATTCACCAAAAGCAATCAGTCCAAAGATATCCAGACTCACCCGGCCAATGCGCATCTCTGCACGTGGCTGAAACTGTTCCAGTTCTGCACAAATAATGCCAGTCGCGGGCGCCATATGCTGCTCATGCGGATTCCATGCACCTTGCGCATGAATATTAGATTCATAATAAGCAGTGCTGCTGCCATCGGCATGCTGTTCGCGGTTGATGAAACGATAGTAGGCTGACATTGTTTTTACACTTCCTTGAATCTTATATTTAAATTTCTAGTTAACTGTTTCAGTTAGCTATGCTTATTTCTGTATAAAAAAAGCATAATAATTCATGATTTGACAGTAAATTTTGCTATGTTTAAATCCGACTTTGGTTAAAAGCGCTGCTAAATCTTGGGCAGAGATTAAATGAAAATCCTGCTGTAATCGTTCAATCATTTTTTCGCTTTGTTGAATACTGAGTCCTGTCTGCTGTGCCATTTTTTGCAAGATTTTTAATTCAGTTTCATTTTCAGGTTGCATCAAGTCATAGGTTAACAGGATTCCATCAGTCTTAAGACTATCGGATATATCCTGAAAAAATTCAGCTTTATTTTCTGATGGAATAAAATGTGCCACCAAAATTGCTAGAGCCGCATCAAACTGATTATCTTGATTTAAGCTTTGTGTATCTGTCTGAATAAAACGAATCCGCTGCGATCCCAGGCCTAACCCAATATTTTTCTGCGCCTGTTCCAGCATAGTCGCCGATGGATCAATTGCAGTAAATGTCCAGTTTGGGTGGCGTTGCAACAGATAAGATAGCTCATAGCCTGTCCCGCAACCAACCACCAATATATGGGCAATTTCAGGTAAATGAGTGGTTAGAATGGCATCAATTTGCTGATGTACCAGTTCATAGCCGGGAATCAGTTTACGGATGTGCTCATCATAATTAGCGACGACGAGTTCACTATGAAAGTTTTTTGCCATATTTTCACTTTACCTCACACCATTCAACAGACTAAAGAGCATTCGGTTTATCAGTTATTACAATATTGATAAAGATTCCATCTAAAGGTTTTAAATTTTCGACCATTATCCTAAATCTAATCACATGACAGGCGACATGAATGTCGCCATTTTGCTGAAGGGACATGGATGTCACTTCAGCAAAATAAAGGGCTTTTGTTTACTTTTAGCCCATCGAAAGTCAAAGCATGGCCTACACGTTAAAATTAAAATCTTTCTTTCTAAGTGAGGCTGTGCAGATCTTTCGCTTTTTCTTAATAGTTTCTCTTCAACTTTTTTTAATGATAAAAAAAGTTGAAGAATTCACCAATCTCAAAAACTAAACAATACTTAAGCTATTTCCTTTAAGTTCAACTCTTCACGCATAAATTCACGTAATTTAAACTTCTGCGCCTTACCGGAAGCTGTCATCGGGAACTCATGGAAGAAACGCACATAGCGCGGCACTTTATTGTGTGAGATATGCTCGGCACAATACTGGCGAATAGTTTCTTCAGTACACGGATCGTTTTCATGCAAAATGATGCAGGCACAGAGTTCTTCACCATACTTATGATCTGGCACACCAATCACCTGAACATCTGAAACCGCAGGATGGGTATAAAGGAAGTCTTCAATTTCTTTGGGGAACAGGTTTTCACCGCCACGAATGACGACATCCTTGATTCGCCCCTTGATTTTGACAAAGCCTTCATCATCCATTTCAGCAATATCACCCGTATGCATCCAGCGCGCATTATCAATTACTTCTGCAGTTTTATCCTGATCTTCCCAATAACCGAGCATCACCGAATAACCACGCACACAGAGTTCACCGAGTTGTCCGCGCGGCACCACCTTGCCATCTTCATCGACAATTTTCACTTCCAGATGCGGATGTACCCGGCCGACTGTCGTAACACGCTGTTCAATGGAGTCTGCGGTAGAGCTTTGCGCACTGACCGGTGCGGTTTCAGTCATGCCATAGCAAATGGTGATATCTGACATATGCATCCGCTCAATCACACGCTGCATGATTTCCTGTGGACATGGACTGCCGGCCATAATGCCGGTACGTAAACTGCTCAGATCAAATTCATCAAACTGTTCATGCTCAAGAATGGCAATAAACATGGTCGGCACCCCATAAGCCGCCGTACATTTTTCTTGTTGAATGGCTTTGAGGGTTTCCAGAGGATTGAAAACGGCAGATGGATAAATCATGGCTGAACCATGGGTAATACAGGCCAGATTTCCCATCACCATACCAAAGCAGTGGAACAGTGGTACCGAAATACAAACCCGATCTTCTGGACTTAAATGAATGGCTTCACCGACAAAATAGCCATTATTTAAAATATTGTTATGGGTCAACATAGTACCTTTCGGATTCCCCGTTGTACCCGAGGTGAACTGAATATTGATGGTTTCATCAAACTGCAATTCACTCGAAATTTGCTGCAATTTTTCTAAGGCGTTTGCGCTTGGTTCCACCAATAAGTCCTGAAAACGATGTAGACCCGGATGTTCCTGTTCATCAATTTTAATCACATGCTTCAAATGCGGCAGACGCTCTGCATTGAGTAATTTACTTTCAGTCTGTGTTAGCTCAGGAGCAATTTTAGTCAGAATTTCCTGATAGTCAGTGGTTTTAAACTGCGCTGCAATCACCAGTCCCTTACAGGAGACCTTGTTTAAGACATATTCCAGTTCATTACTTTTATAAGCTGGATTCAAGTTCACCAGAATAATTCCCGCCTTAAATGCAGCAAACTGGGTAATGGTCCATTCCACACAGTTCGGCGACCAGATGGCCAGACGGTCACCTTTTTTCAGGCCCAGTTTTTGCAAACTACAGGCAAAAGCATTCACTTGCTGCTGCAACTGCTGATAGCTCAGACGCACATTCTGGTGCAAGCTGACGATTGCATCAGAATGTGCATACTGTTCGCATGCCTGATCAAATTTTTCGCCAATTGTCATGCCCAATAAGGGTTGGCTGCTTGTTCCGTAGGCATAGCTTAACCGTACTTGTGTCATTGAATCGATCTCCTTGATTCTTTGTAATTCTGATTTTCAACTCTATTAATTGTTTTTGACCACGACAACCCTGTCTTCCTGCCTGTTTTTTGTGTTTTATGCTCCTGCTACTCCCTCCTGTCGACGTACTGCGTTGACACAAAAATCGGCAATCTGTTTGACAAAGTGATCCTTATAATTTTGATCAAACCTGATATTCCGAGATGGATTCAAAGGTTCAATTACCACAAAGGTCATGGAACCAACCACACCCAGCGCTGCGGTATTTAAATCTTCAAATTCAAACTCGCCATTGACTTTTCCTTCAGCCAAAATTTCCTTAATGCTTTGCTTGATTAGCTGTTTACTGTGAAAACGCTCATGTTCCATTTCCGGATCGACCGGTTCGAACATCAGCGAATACGCCAACTGTGGGCTGTTCATGGCTCGCTTCACAAAAGTTGTAACAGATTTTTGCAATTTCTGTTTTGGCGATAAATCCGAGGCAGCAATGTGATTTAAAATCTCAATCTCAAGCCGAATTGCTTCTGACAAAACCTGAATCAAAATCTGATTCTTGTTTTCGAAATATCGATATACCAAGCCTGTAGAAACGCCTGCACGTTCTGCAATCGCCTGAATCGACGCCTCTTTAAAGCCCCCTTGAGTAATCAGCTCACGAGCAGATTGCAAGATCGCCAAGCGATTTTGCTCCATTCGTTCCTGCATCAATGATGATCTTTTATAACTCATAAAATTAATCTCAACAAGATAAAATGAATTGTAAATCATTTTGTGAATATTGATTCACTTTTTTAAATTTTCGATGTATGTTAAATAACAAGCACAACAAAAATGCTTTTTTTGGATACAACAAATAGAACCACAGGATGGATGAACAATGAATTTACAAAGCTTGGATTTCGGTTTGGACGAAACACTTATTGCACTTCGTGATTCAGTGGCTGCATTTTGCGCCAAGGAAATTGCTCCAATTGCTCAACAAGTGGACCGTGACAATGAATTCCCTGCTCACCTTTGGAAAAAATTTGGCGAGATGGGCCTGCTCGGTCTGACGGTCAGTGAGGAATATGGCGGTTCAAATTTCGGTTATCTGGCACACATCATTGCCATGCAGGAAATTTCCCGCGCTTCAGCATCGATTGGTTTGTCCTATGGCGCACATTCTAACCTATGTGTAAACCAGATTAAGCGTAATGGCAGTGAAGAACAGAAACAGCGCTATCTGCCCAAACTGGTATCTGGTGATTATGTCGGTGCATTGGCCATGTCCGAACCCAATGCCGGATCCGATGTGGTCAGCATGAAACTCAAAGCTGAAGACAAAGGTGATCATTACCTGCTGAATGGTTCGAAAATGTGGATCACCAATGGCGGCGATGCCGATGTACTGGTGGTCTACGCAAAAACCGATTTACAAGCCGGTGCCAAAGGCATGACCGCTTTTCTGGTTGAAAAAAATATGCCGGGGTTTAGTCACGGTACGCACCTAGACAAACTCGGCATGCGTGGCTCAAACACTTATCCACTATTTTTTGACAATGTCGCAGTGCCAAAAGAAAACGTGCTCGGCGGTGTCGGCAATGGCACCAAAGTGCTGATGAGCGGTCTGGACTATGAACGTGCTGTTTTAAGTGCAGGCCCACTCGGCATTATGGATGCCTGTATGGATACCGTGATTCCGTATATTCATGATCGTAAACAGTTTGGTCAGGCGCTGGGTGAATTCCAGTTGATGCAGGGCAAAATTGCTGACATGTATTCCACCTGGCTGGCCTGTAAAGCCCTGGTCTATGCAGTTGGCGCAGAATGTGACAAGGCAGAGCATAGCCGTAGCCTGCGTAAAGATGCCGCCAGTGCGATTTTATATGCAGCTGAAAAAGCCACCTGGATGGCGGGCGAAACCATTCAAACCTTGGGTGGCAACGGTTATATCAACGAGTTTGCTGCGGGACGTCTATGGCGCGATGCCAAACTGTATGAAATTGGCGCAGGCACCTCAGAAATTCGCCGCATGCTGATTGGCCGCGAACTGTTTAATGAAACTGCCTAAAAAATAAATCACAAGAATAGACAAGGATGTTCGGCATGAATCAATTAAAGAGCAAAATTAATATTCGCAGCGACGAATTTAAAAACAACCAGACGGCGATGCAAAATCTGGTCGAAGACCTGAAACAGAAAGTCCAAAAAATTGCCTTGGGTGGGGGTGAAACTGCCCGTCAAAAACATTTGGATCGCGGTAAATTACTAGCCAGAGAACGTATTGATCATCTGATTGATCCTGGCACGGCATTTATTGAAATTGGACAACTGGCTGCCTATCAGGTCTATCAGGACGATGTGCCTGCTGCGGGCGTGGTCGCTGGCGTTGGTCAGGTCAATGGCGTAACCTGCATGATCATTGCCAATGATGCGACTGTTAAAGGGGGCACTTATTATCCACTGACCGTAAAAAAACATTTGCGTGCTCAGGAAATTGCCGAGCAGAATCATTTGACCTGTATTTATCTGGTCGATTCTGGCGGTGCCTATTTGCCGCTACAAGATGAAGTCTTCCCGGATCGTGATCACTTCGGACGTATTTTCTATAATCAGGCGCGTATGTCGAGCCAAGGCATTGCCCAGATTGCCGTGGTAATGGGCAGTTGTACGGCGGGTGGTGCCTATGTGCCTGCCATGTCGGATGAAACTATTATTGTGCGCAATCAGGGAACCATTTTCCTCGGTGGCCCGCCACTGGTCAAAGCAGCAACCGGTGAAGTGGTTTCCAGTGAAGACCTTGGCGGTGGTGATGTGCATACCCGCCTCTCCGGTGTAGCCGATCATCTGGCTGAAAATGATCAGCATGCCCTGGAAATTGCCCGCAATATTGTGGCCAATTTAAATAAAAAACCAAATCCGTTGCCTGAACATGTGGAAGCGCCTTTGTTTGATGCTTCAGAGTTGTACGGTATCGTGCCAACAGATTCGCGTAAACCTTTTGATGTCCGTGAAGTGATTGCCCGGATTGTCGATGGTTCGCGTTTTGATGAATTTAAGGCTCGATTTGGTACTACCTTGATTACCGGATTTGCCAGCCTATACGGTATGCCAGTCGGGATTATTGCCAATAACGGCATTCTGTTTTCCGAATCTGCACAAAAAGGTGCGCATTTTATTGAACTTTGCTGTCAGCGCAATATTCCCCTGCTATTTATTCAGAATATCACTGGCTTTATGGTCGGTCGCCAGTATGAAAATGAAGGCATTGCCAAAAATGGCGCCAAACTGGTGATGGCTGTGGCCAATGCCAATGTGCCTAAACTGACCATGGTGATTGGCGGCTCATTTGGTGCCGGCAACTATGGTATGTGTGGCCGCGCGTATTCACCACGCTTTATGTGGACTTGGCCAAACTCACGTATTTCAGTGATGGGCGGTGAACAGGCCTCCAGCGTATTGTCGACCTTAAAACGTGATCAGATTGAAGCCAAAGGCGCTAACTGGTCTGCGGAAGAAGAAGACCAGTTTAAACAGCCAATTCGTGATCAGTACGAACGCCAAGGTCATCCTTATTATGCCTCTGCACGTTTATGGGATGACGGTGTCATTGACCCTGCCCAGTCTCGTGAAGTGTTAGGTCTTAGTTTAGCTGCGGCACTGAATGCGCCAATCCAGCCGACCAAGTTTGGCGTGTTCCGCATGTAAGAGGTGAAAAAAATGACATATCAATTTTTACAGCTCGAACAGCAAAATCAAGTGGCAACGGTTTGGATTAATCGCGCTGAACTGCACAATGCCTTTAATACTCAGGTCATTGAAGAATTGTATCGCTGCTTCCAGTCTTTAAATAGCCGTGATGATGTGCGTGTGGTGATTCTGGCAGGGCGCGGCAAGAGCTTTTCGGCTGGTGCCGATTTGAACTGGATGAAACAGGCCGGTCAGGCTTCTCAAGCAGACAACGAAGCAGATGCATTAAAACTGGCGAAAATGCTGCAAAGCCTAGCGACTTTAAAGCAGCCAACCATCGCCCGGGTGCATGGCATTGCTTTTGGCGGTGGTATGGGTCTGGCATCAGCTTGTGATATTTGCGTGGCCAGCACCGATGCCAAGTTTGCGACGTCGGAAGTACGCCTAGGTCTGGCGCCTTCGACCATCAGCCCGTATGTGATTCGTGCGATTGGTGCGCGTCAGGCTTCACGTTACTTCCTGACTGCCGAGCGAATTTCTGCGGAACAGGCCAAAACCATTGGACTGGCGCATGAAGTCACTCCACCGGAACATTTAGATAGCAAAATTAATGAAATTGTTGAAGCCCTGTTACTCGGTGGCCCTGCTGCACAAAATTCCTCAAAACAACTGATTCAACTGGTCGACCAACAGGTTTTGACCGAAGATTTACTGCTCAAGACTGCACAGCATATTGCCTATATTCGCCAGGGAGATGAGGCGAAAAATGGACTAAATGCATTTTTAAACAAACAAAGCCCGGCCTGGATCAAGACCACGGCATAACAACAAGAAGGATGCTACGATGTTTGAAAAGATTTTAATTGCCAACCGTGGTGAAATTGCCTGCCGTGTGATTCGTACAGCAAAAAAACTCGGTATTGCCACCGTTGCCGTATACTCCGATGCCGATGCACAGGCACAGCATGTCAAACTGGCGGATGAAGCGATCTATATTGGTGAATCTCCAGCAGCACAAAGCTATTTACAGATCGAACGTATTATTCAGGCCGCCAAAAAAACCGGTGCGCAAGCAATTCACCCAGGTTATGGCTTTTTGTCAGAAAATGACCAGTTTGCCCTGGCCTGTCAGGACAATAATATTGTCTTTATTGGCCCGCCAGTCGATGCCATTTTGGCGATGGGTCTCAAAGCCACCTCTAAAGCGTTGATGGAAAAAGCTGGTGTGCCTTTAACCCCGGGCTATCACGGTAGCAATCAGGATGCCGACTTCCTGAAACAGCAGGCTGACAGCATCGGCTATCCGGTGCTAATCAAAGCCAGTGCTGGCGGTGGCGGTAAAGGCATGCGTCTGGTCGAGCGCAGTGAAGATTTTCTGAGTTCGCTGGCTTCATGTAAAAGCGAAGCGCGTTCCAGTTTTGGCAATGAAGATGTGCTAATTGAACGCTATGTGATTCAGCCACGTCATATTGAAGTACAGGTTTTTGGCGATACCCACGGCAATTATGTGCATTTATTTGAACGTGATTGCTCGGTACAACGTCGTCATCAAAAAGTCCTTGAAGAAGCGCCTGCACCAAAAATGCCAGAAGACAAACTTGAAGCGATGCGCCAGGCCGCGATTGATGCCGCACGTGCGGTCGATTATGTCGGTGCCGGTACGGTAGAGTTTATCGTCGAGCAAGATGGTACTGCCTATTTCATGGAAATGAATACCCGTTTGCAGGTTGAGCACCCGGTCACTGAAATGATTACAGGTCAGGATCTGGTGGAATGGCAACTGCGCGTAGCTTTTGGTGAGCCTTTACCCAAACAGCAGCATGAATTACAGATCCACGGGCATGCACTGGAAGCACGTGTCTATGCCGAAGAACCAGAGAAAGGCTTTATTCCTGCGATTGGCCAGATCAGCTATTTACACTATCCAGAGCAAAATGACTGTGTACGTGTGGATAGTGGCATTGTCGAAGGTGATGAAATCAGCACCTATTATGATCCGATGATTGCCAAACTGATTGTCTGGGGCAAAAACCGCGAAGCTGCTTTAACGCAAATGCATCATGCCCTGGGCCATTTCCATGTGGATGGTTTGGGCAATAATATTGCATTCCTCGACCGTTTGGTGCTGTGTGATTCGTTTAAAAATGCCCATCTGGATACCGGCCTGATTCAACGTGAAGAAGAGTTCTTATTAAAACCTTCGACTGAGATCAATGCTGAACTGATCGTTAGTGCTGCATTCATCGAATTATTATCACGCCAAGCTCAAAACCCGGTTGCGAATAACTCAGTCTGGCAACAACACGCTTTCTGGCGCCTGAATCAGCAAAATGCATATACAGTGCAATTACAACGCAATGGCATTATGCTTAAAGTTCAGTTCAGTACGCAAGAGCAAGGTTTTATCGCCACTTATAATGGTCAGCAGATTCAGCTACAAGGTCAGTTGATTGATGCACATACTTTAGCTTTGCAACTGGCAGGCAAACAGCAAAAACTGGCCTTTAGCCAGACTGAACATGGCATTACCCTGTTCCAGAATGGTCAGACACATAAATTCGAGTCTATCCAGCCGGATTATGATCAGCATGATGATCAAGGGACAGAAAACAACCTCACTGCACCAATGCCAGGTGTGATCACGCAAGTACTGGTCGCTGCCAATGACAAGGTCAAAAAAGACGATGTCTTGATGACGCTGGAAGCGATGAAAATTGAATACTCGATTCGTGCACCACATGACGGCATCATCGCCAGTTCATATTTCCAGAAAGGTGATCAGGTCAAAGCCGGTGATGAACTGCTTGAGTTCCAGCCACTGACGGAGGATGTTGCATGACCGAATTTGTCAAAATTGTAGAAGTCGGGCCACGCGATGGCCTGCAAAATGAAAAAACGCCATTAACGCTGGATGATCGGAAAAATCTGATTCTGGATCTGATGAAAACCGGTTTACAGGCGATTGAAGTCGGTTCCTGTGTTTCAGCCAAATGGGTGCCACAAATGGCAGACAGCGATCAGCTGTTTGCCGGCTTGCCCAAAGACCCAAATATTCAGTTCAGTTTACTCACGCCAAACCTGAAGGGCTTTGAAGCAGCACTGGCGGTGGGTTGCAAGGAAGTTGCGGTCTTTACCGCAGCGTCCGAAAGCTTTACCCGCAAAAATATCAATTGCTCGATTGATGAAAGCTTGGAGAAGTTTGCCGATGTGATGGCGGCCGCCAAAGCCAATGATATTCGGGTACGCGGTTATGTGTCCTGTATGGTGGACTGCCCTTATGAAGGTGCGATTGATCCGAAACAGGTGGTCAAAGTCACCCAACGTTTGCTGGATATGGGCTGCTATGAAGTGTCGTTGGGTGAAACCATTGGTACAGCCACACCGGATCGGGTGCAAAAAGTCTGGGATGCTTGCCTGGCTCAGATCGATACCAAGGTTTTGGCAGGTCATTTCCATAATACCTATGGCATGGCCATCGCCAATATTTACCAGTCGCTGTTACAAGGCATCCGGGTATTTGATTCATCCATTGCCGGTCTGGGTGGCTGTCCTTATGCCAAGGGTGCTTCAGGCAATGTTTCAACTGAAGACCTGTATTACCTGCTCTCGAATATGGGCTTTGAAACCGGTATTCAACTGGATGCCCTGATGCAGGCCAGCCGTAATATCAGTGAGGTGTTGCAGCGCAATAATCCCTCCAATTATGCCAATGCCTATTGGCAAAAAGCCTGTGCCTAACAATAGCAATACCCGGACACGATACAAGTCCTCAAGGATATACATCTGTAGTTTCCTGACCAAAAAGGAATCTGCAAGACAAGAATAAATCGAGGTAAAAAATGTCAAATAAAGTTTATGACAGTGCAGAGGCCGCTTTAGACGGCGTGGTTCAGAATGGACATACACTGGCAGTCGGAGGTTTTGGTTTATGCGGTATTCCGGAAGCATTGATTGCCGCATTGAAACAGACCGGTGCCAAAAATCTGACCTGTATTTCCAACAATGCCGGAGTCGATGGTTTTGGTTTGGGCGTTTTACTGGAAACCAAACAGATTCAAAAAATGATTTCATCTTATGTTGGTGAGAATAAAGAATTCGAACGTCAATACCTGAGTGGCGAACTGGAAGTCGAACTGACCCCACAAGGCACCTTGGCGGAGAAATTACGTGCTGGCGGTGCCGGTATTCCGGCTTTTTATACCGCCACCGGTGTCGGAACCGTGATTGCTGAAGGCAAGGATGTACGTGAGTTTAATGGCAAGTCTTATATTCTGGAAGAATCCTTGACTGCCGATATCGCCTTGGTCAAAGCCTATAAGGCCGATAAAGCAGGTAATCTGATTTTCCGTAAAACTGCACAAAACTTTAATCCGGTCTGCGCTATGGCTGGCAAAGTCACCGTGGCTGAAGTAGAAGAAATTGTCGAGATTGGTGCGCTGGATCCCGATGACATTCATCTGCCCGGTATTTATGTGAATCGAATTGTCTTAAATACCCAACCGGAAAAACGTATTGAACAGATGACCTTAAAGGCGGAGGCTTGATCATGGCTTGGACACGTAATCAAATGGCGCAGCGCGCTGCACAAGAGCTGGAAGATGGTTTCTACGTTAACCTGGGGATTGGTTTACCAACGCTGGTTGCTAACTACATTCCAGAAAATATCAACGTCTGGCTGCAATCGGAAAATGGCTTGCTCGGTATTGGCGAATTTCCAACGGCTGAAACCGTCGATGCCGACCTGATCAATGCCGGTAAACAGACCGTGACTGCCCGTAAGGGCGCTTCTTTCTTTTCCAGTGCCGATTCCTTTGCCATGATCCGTGGCGGTCATGTCAATATCGCCATTTTAGGTGCCATGGAAGTGTCCGAAACTGGCGATCTGGCCAACTGGATGATTCCGGGCAAAAAAGTCAAAGGTATGGGCGGTGCCATGGATCTGGTCGCAGGGGTACAAAAAGTCGTGGTGTTGATGGAACACTGCGCCAAAGATGGCACGCCTAAAGTTGTTGCGCAATGTAGTCTGCCCCTTACCGGACAGGCTGTGGTCAACCGGATCATTACCGATTTAGGTGTGCTGGATGTCACTCCAGATGGTATTCAACTTGTTGAGCTGGCACCAGAGGTCAGTTTTGAGGAGATTCAGAAAGTCACGGGTGTGGCTTTACAAAAAATAGCAGCTTGATTTTCCCGACCCTTAAAATGAAAAATTTTAAGGGTTTCTTTTCGACCAAAGAAAACTTTAATTTTAAAAATGAATGCAGAATAAATGGATTTTAATCATGCAAACAGAACAAAATATCTTACAACGCTTCGCCCTGCGCGTCAGTGACTGGTCAGAAAAATGGTTTCCCGATTCTTATATTTTTGCCCTGCTCGGTGTCATCATTGTCGCAATTGCCGCTATCGGAATTGGCGCGCCGGCACAGGACGTTGCCATTTCCTTTGGTGACGGGTTCTGGAGCCTGATTCCCTTTACCTTGCAGATGTGCATGCTGATCGTGGTCGGTTATGTGGTTTCGGTTTCAAAACCAATGCAGCTTCTGATCCGAAAAATGGCACGTCTGCCCCATTCAGGGCGCGGTGCGATTGTATTGGTCGCGACAGTCAGCCTGCTCATTTCCCTGATTAACTGGGCCATGAGCACAGTTCTAACTGCATTACTCGTGATTGCACTGGCACAACGTAAAGAACTTAATATGGATTACCGCGCTGCAGCCGCAGCAGCGATTATCGGGATGGGAGCCACCTGGGCACTCGGCATCAGTTCCTCTGCTGCACAATTACAGGCCAATAAAAGCAGCCTGCCTGAACCGATTTACAATCTGACCGGTGTCATTCCATTTACCGAAACGATTTTCCTGCCGCAATCCATGATCATGACGGCGGTTCTAATCATTGCCTCGATTGCCATTGCCTACTGGTCAGCGCCGAAAGGCAGTCATATTAAAACCATTGAACATTTTCCTGTTCAGATTGAAGAAGGAAAACCGGAAGAATCTTCATCAAAACGTCCGGGCGACTGGCTGGAAAACTCACCTATTTTAAGTATTCTGATTGTAGTGCTAGGTGCTGTATGGATGTTTAACGAATTTTCCGAAAGCAATCCTATTCTGGCCATCTCCAGTTTAAATACCTATAACTTTATCTTCCTGATTTTGGGTGTCGCACTACATGGTACGCCACGGAATTTCCTCAATGCCGTTTCCAAGGCTGTGCCAGCAATTTCAGGTGTGCTGATCCAGTTTCCTTTATATGGCAGCATTGCCTTTATGATGACCAATGCGCTGAATTCTGCGGATCTGTCCCTATCACACTATATTGCCGAATTTTTCGTTTCGATTGCTTCACAGGAAACCTTTGCTATCGTGATGGGTCTCTATTCGGCAATCCTGGGTTTCTTCATTCCTTCCGGTGGAGGTAAATGGATTATTGAAGCCCCTTATGTAATGCAGGCTGCGCATGATCTGAAAGTTCATCTGGGCTGGTCAGTGCAGATTTATAATGCTGCCGAAGCCTTGCCTAATCTGATCAATCCTTTCTTTATGTTGCCGATGCTGGGCATCCTGAAGTTAAAGGCCAAAGATGTGATCGGTTTTACCGTGACCCAACTGGTTTTTCATATCCCGCTGGTGCTGTTTTTACTCTGGTTCCTCGGCCGAACTTTGACCTATAGTCCACCGGTCTTTTCTTAATTTAAGCCATATAAAAAGGACGAATCATTCGTCCTTTTTCATCTGGAAAATTATTTCAGCTGGCTTTCTTTTCTACAACACCCTCGCTATCCACTGCGCGTATAGTACCTGTTTCAGTATTAACCACTTCAAAAGCTACGCGGCGGTTCTGAAACTGTCCGGCAGGTGTCGCATTCGGTTCAACAGGCTGGCCCTCTCCCACGCCTACAGCTTGCAATTGCGCAGGATCAACCCCCTTTTCAATCAGATAACCCACAATTGCTTGCGCGCGTTGCACAGACAGCACTTTATTCTCGGCCTCACTTCCTTGCGCATCGGTATGTCCTTTGACCTTGAGAATAACATGCGGTGCACGCTGCAATAATGCAGCAGCCTGATCCAATAGCGATTTATTCACTTCCGGTACGGCAGTCGATGCAGTATCAAAATTAATAATCTGCAAATTCAGTGCAGTCGCAACATCTAAGGCCTGAACATGATCAGTTTCGATACTCGCCAATGCTTGTTCTGCATCGCTATTGGCAGCCTGAATCGCCTCACTCCTATTGACCGGCTGTTGAGTCACAACAGTGACATTTTTGGCCAGATTACGAATTTGTGTTGCCAGACGTTCTGCTTCTGCATTACTCGCTGCACGTATAGCAACCTGATTACCAATCCAGTCTAGTGAGACATTTGGCATGCCTTGAATCAGTTTCAAAACGGAAGGAATGCTATCCTGATCAATAAATTCCGAATGATAAACCTCACTGCTGAGCGCGCCACAACCAATATTATAATTAAAGATCTGTTTAATCTCGGTTTGCAAAATTTGCATATACTGGGGATTATTCAGCTGTAACTGACAACTGATAATTTCACCATTAGTGCCGGTACTCAACTGTAAAGAAGCGGGTTGGACTGCGGCAATTTCACGGGTCGTTTGGGGGTTTGCCGAATCCTCAGCATCATCCTGCATACAGCTACGAACAAAAAACAGGATTAAAGCTGCCAGAATCAGAAAAATAATAAACGGCCATAAAAAACCGGTTTTTTTCTGCTGCTGTACCACAACAGCATGTTCTGGTTCTAGTTCAGGCGCCTGATTCAAATGCTGCCCCGCCAATGGAGAAACACCTAATGCCGCTAAAATCGATCCGGCCCAAACAGGTAATGCACGCTGGATCGAGTCGGCGTGGGTTTCCAGCAAATGACTAATCGCTTCTGGACTTGAAGCACCGGCTTCGGTCTGTAAAAAATTGAGGGTCGGTACAATGGCCCGATTCAGGGTCTGCTCTATTTGATCTTGTGGCGCGCTCTGATCAAGTTGATCCAGAAACTGCTGCTTGAGTGCCGAATTTCCATTAAACAGTTCATGGATTTTTGGATTGAGTTGCTGGCTTAAACTTTCAATCCATGCAGGACGTGCACGCAATATACTTAAGAATATGGGATAGAACTGACTCAGTGCCTGATCTTTGGCAAATAGATGTTCGGTTTCACCTTGTAGCACAATCGCTGTAACATCGCTTTTTAAGCGTTCCATCAGATCTACATTCATATTGTCACCATTCTTTTGATTTTTCTAATGTTTAATATTCAATCAGTGTAACGATGCCAGTTTTTTGAAAATGTAAATAATTGTATGAATATCATAAAGTTTCACTGTTTTTGTTGAGTACTCATTTTACTGACACAGAATTCAAAAAACAAAAAAGCCAGCCGAAGCTGACTTTTATAAAAGCTGGATCTATTAAGCGACGAAAGTTTTTAAAACTTTAGCTCGCACTTTTTGATTGATCAGCGGGGTATTTTTACCTTGAGACACGATGCTTTCTTTGCTCAGCGTCCATTCCAGCTCTGGATCTACCAGTACCCAACCCGCCTCGTCTGCCCAGCGATCTGCCATTTGTGCAACACGTGCCGGAGCTAAAGTCACTTTTTCTATCCATTCCAGTGGTGTAAACAAACCTTCATTGACCAGTTGAATCCCAAAAGGTACATAAGTATCAAAAGCGCTAAAGCCAGGCTGGGTTTCAGCAAATGGCGCCATTTTCGCAGAGCTGCTCAGCGGTTCATGATGGGTACAAATCGCATCAATCACCCCAGATTTTACTCCTTGGCGTAGCAATTCTTTGTCTTGTTCAGCACGCAGTGGCGGACGTACATGTGCCAGCGAATTAAAACCATCAATTAAGGCATCGGTCAGATGTAATTGGTGCATGGCCACATCACAGGTGACAGGCAAGCCTTTTTCCTTGGCAATCCGGATCAGCTCTACTGACGCACCACAAGATAATAAACCGAAATGCGCGCGAACTTTGGTCACTTCAATCATTAACAGGTATTTGGCAATTGCCACGGTTTCCGCAAGTGCTGGAATCATCGGCAAGCCTTGACGCGAGGCAATAAAGCCTTCATGTACACAGCCATCTTTGGCAATTTGCGGCTCTTCTGCATAGAACACCACAGTCAGATCTAAACCTGCAGCATATTCCAGGGTACGTAATACCACGTCATCATTGGCAAAAGGCGCACTGGCATTGGACACCGCAGTACATCCGCCTTTTTTCAAACCGGCCATATTGGCAGGTTGCTGGCCTTGCAAGCCTTGGGTTTGAGCACCAATCACTTCAAGATAAATACCACCGTCCAGCATGGCTTTCTCAACCAGACCATGAATCAGTGCGCCATTGTCCTGCACGATCGGCTTTGAATCTGGTGGTGTAAACACGTGCAAAATCCCATTTTCACGTGCTGCTTTACCTTCAGATTTTAAGGTGCCATGTTGTTGCTGACCCGGTTCCCGTAAACGTGCACACAGATCGACCATGGTGGGCATCAACCATTTGCCCTGACCATCAATCGTTTCAGAAACAGCAGCCGTTTCCGCAACGAACTTACCATTTTCCAGATACACGGTCTGAACAGAATCAGTGTTTTGGATCGGATCGAGCACACGAACATTTTCAATTTTTACAATAGTCATGACTTATTCCTTAACCCGCAATCGCTGCAATCAAACCCTGTTCCTGAAGCTGGCCTTGCATTGACAAAGCCAACACCGCCATACGTACCGCAATACCATTGGTCACCTGATTCAGAATCACCGACTGCGGTCCATCGGCAATACTGGAGTCAATCTCCACCCCACGGTTCATTGGACCCGGATGCATCACGATACAATCCGGTTTTGCCATCGCTAAACGTTCTTTGTTCAGGCCATACATCTTGTAGAATTCAGCTTGCGATGCCAGTGCCGGAGAATCAATCCGCTCATTTTGAATACGCAGGGTAATGATCACGTCGCAATCTTTGATGCCATCTTCCATGTTGTTAAATAGACGAATACCATCACCATATTCTTCAAAACCGTATGGCAGCAAGGTATTTGGTGCAATCACCCGAATATCTTCGCAGCCTAAGGTTTGCAAAGCCGCTACATCTGAACGCGCGACACGTGAATGTTTGATATCGCCAATAATGGCAATCGACATCTCTTCAAATTTTTTATGGGTTTCCCGGCGAATGGTGAGCATGTCCAGCATCGCCTGGGTTGGATGCGCATGACGGCCATCACCGGCATTAATAATCGCCACTGTTGGGCAGACATCTTTGGCAATAAAATGCGCCGCACCTGAAGATGAATGACGCACCACGAAAATATCGGCGGCCATCGCTTCAAGGTTCCATAAGGTGTCACGCAAGGTTTCACCTTTAGAGGTACTCGAACGGGCAATATCGATATTCAGAACGTTGGCAGAAAGGCGCTTGGCAGCGGCTTCAAAAGTAGTGCGGGTACGGGTAGAGTTCTCGAAAAACAGGTTCATCACCGTTTTGCCTTCCAGCAAATTATTGGTGATGAGCTGATTTTGGTCATTAAAAAAGGACTGCGCAGTGTCCAATATTTTTGTCAGGGTTTCTTTGGAAAGACCTTCGATGGTCAAGAAGTGTTTTAGATTACCTTCTTTATTGAGTTGAATCTGGCTCGGTGTATGCAATGCCGCCAAGTGCATGAGAGATTCCTTATGCGTTAAGTCAACATATTATACAGAGATTGGCCAGTCTGAGTAGTTGGCAATGTGACTACTTGTACAAAAACCACCTCGATAATAAAAATAGAAATTGAAATTCCTATGTATTTTTTCAATAAGATAATTTAACCATTTTCCATCCTGCTGACTTTCAGTACAAAATTATGGGTGCTTCAGTCTGGCACATTCACACCCATCGTTTTATCGCAGCGCACCGATATAATGATGTGCAACCTGTGCACGGTAGATATCGTCCTGATCGGGTTCAACCGAGACCAATACCTCCTGCTGTGGCAGATGTGCAGATTTTTCAAACTGTTGCTGCCGAACCACAGGCAGATCCCAAACCTGTTTTAAACGCTCGATTAAACGCTGCAACTCTGGATCTTGGGTCTGTTCTACCAGCTCAATCACATGCCGCGCATAGTCCAGATTTTCTGCCAGATAAAGCGCATCCACGACCCGGCCTGACACACGTCTCAAACGTGTATAAATTAAAGTGGCCACTGAAAAAGCGTCATGGTTGCGTAACTGATTCTCTAACATTTTAACCCCCATTATAAAATTGAAAAATCAGGCAGCCATCGCTCTCCTCCGACTGACTGCCTGATTTGCTGTGTATAGAGCAAAATGCGTACCAGTTCATCAATTTATCATGTGAATATTATTTTTCACTCGTACACGGCAAGGCCTTTCAGAGAATTTAAAAAGCTTTCAATATAAAAATACGGTAAACTTGGCGCAGTTTTTTATTTATCTTTTTTGGTCTCTCTATTATATGAATACCTCTCCACGTTTAAGCAATTATTGGGTCACCTGTGCCGATGGTCTGGAAACCTTATTAGAAGAAGAACTACAAGGCTTAGGTGTTCAGAATATTGAGCGTTTTCCCGGTCGTTTAATCTTTAAAGGCAGTCTGGAAAATGCTTATCGGATTTGTATGTGGTCACGTCTGGCTTCACGTGTGCTCATGCCAATTCATACCCATGAAATTGAATTTTCTCACGATGCCCGTGATGTGGCAGAAGAGCTATATGAAGGTGCAATCAGCTTTGACTGGTCGCTCATTTTTGCACCACAAAGTACCTTTGCGATTCGCTTGCATGTCGAGCGTGACATCAAGGTCAATACCCAGTTCGCAACTTTGCGTGCCAAAGATGGTGTCGTAGATTCCTTCATGGAAGCTGTGGGTAAACGCCCAAGTATCGATACCAAACAGCCAGAAATTACCATGTATATTCTGGCTGGGAAGAAAGAACATACCTATTGTCTGGACTTGTCCGGCGACTCATTACATAAACGTGGTTATCGCCACTTTATGACCGATGCACCAATCAAGGAAAATCTGGCTGCTGCAATTTTGCAAAAAGGTCAGCTTAAACAGATTAATCCGGACATCATTGTCGATCCAATGTGTGGTTCAGGTACCTTTATCATTGAATCACTGATGATCCTGACCGACCGTGCGCCGGGTCTGGTGCGTCGTTTCGGTTTTAATGGCTGGAATGGCCATGACCATGAACTCTGGATGGGCATTAAAGCTGAAGCAGCTGAACGCCACCAAGCGGCAATGGAAAATCCATTACCGCAATTCTATGCCTTCGATGCAGACTGGGAAGCTGTAAAAGCGACACGTCAAAATATCATCGCGGCAGGTTTTGAAGCTGCTCTCGACAATATCATGATCGAAGAGCGTACTTTAAATGACTGGCCGGATTTTCAGGCTGAAGGCAAGAAAGTCTTCTTCGTAACCAACCCGCCTTATGGTGAGCGTCTCGGTGATAAAGCGCAGAACCGTTCTTTATATCTTGGTTTATCGGCTTTACTGCAAAAGAATTTCCCGAATCAAAAAGCGGCGGTGATTGCCTCTCAAGTCGAACAGGCTGACGTGCTGGCCTTTAATGATCCGCAAATCCTGCGTTTGATGAATGGTAAATTGCCGATCTATATCCGCTTTGGTACGGTTAAACCTGCGGCTGTGGTGCGTCCGTTTCTGGAAGGTTGGCAGCCGCAACAATTCGAACCAATCGAAGGTGCGATGGAGTTTGCCAACCGTCTGACCAAAAATATGCAAGCCCTGAAAAAATGGGCAGTCAAAGAAGGCGTACACTGTTTACGTCTGTATGATGCCGATTTACCAGACTTTAATGTCGCGGTGGATCTGTATGGTGAGCGCCTGCATGTGCAAGAATATGCTCCACCTAAAACGATTGACCCTGAAAAAGCCAAGAAACGCTTTAACCTGGCACTGCAAGCCATTCGCGCTGTGACCGGTCTGGGCCGTGATGCGATCTTTATCAAGACCCGCGCACGTCAGGAAGGTAAAAACCAGTACACCAAACAAAGTACCGCATCGAAGCGTTTTATCGTACAGGAAGGTAAGGCCAAGATTCTGGTTAACCTGACCGATTATCTGGATACCGGTCTGTTCCTGGATCATCGTCAAATGCGTTTGCGTATTGCCCGTGAGGCCAAAGGCAAACACTTCCTGAACCTCTACAGCTATACCTCTACGGCGAGCCTACATGCTGCCTTGGGTGGTGCTGCAAGTACCACCAGTGTCGATCTTTCCAATACCTATTTGAACTGGTCGAAGGAAAACTTCGTGCTGAACGGTTTAACCGTAGATCACGCCGATGAACAACATCAGTTCTTTGCATCTGACTGTTTTGAATGGCTCAAAGAAGGTCATGAGCAATATGAGCTGATCTTTATTGATCCACCCACTTTCTCAAACTCGAAAAAATTCTACGGGACGTTTGACGTACAGCGCGACCATCTATCCTTGCTTAAACGCGCCATGAACCGTTTAACCAGCGATGGTACCCTGTACTTCTCGAACAACTATCGTGGTTTCGAGATGGATGAAGAAATTCTGGCGTTCTATGATGTCGAAGAAATTACTCAAGAAACCATTGGGCCTGATTTCAAGCGTAACCAGAAGATTCACCGTGCCTGGAAAATCGGCCATCCTAAAGTGTAATCACTGGTATTAGATTGTGATAAAACAAAAGCCTGTTCAGTTGAACAGGCTTTTTCTTCTTAGATTCGCTGTTAAAAAGCGACTTACAACTTATTGTGCAGTTAAGAACTTCTTTTCACCATACAGATAATGCATGGATAGTTTAAACACATCACCATCTCGCTGAATTTGCTGATTAGCTTGCATCGCACTCAGCATTTGCTCCAGCTCTTGATCGGACATATTTTTACCTGCGGCACGCATATAATGATGAGTGAAGGTTTTTACTACCTGTTTATTGAAACTGATATTGGTTTGCACTTCTAACAGATTTGGGAACATTTTTGCCAAGCTTTCCAAGGTGGTTTGATGGCCTGGCATTACTTTTCCGACTAAATCTGCCTGAATACTGCCTGTGCCTAACTTTAACTGATTCTGCTTCGATTCAAACTTGAAGCCATCATTAATCACCGCCAGCATAGCTTGTATCGCATCTTTTTCAAAATTTCCTGCTTCCAGACAAGAGTTATAGGACTTACGCATTGACGGATTCAAAAAAGTATTAAAATACTTTATAAAGTATCTGTGATCAGACGAATTAAACATGCTTCTACAGCAACTTGTACATTACCCATTTATATGGGCTTTCTCATGAC